>HF988492.1 GCA_000431975.1 Prevotella sp. CAG:924
GGTGGCGGGAGCCGCGGCAGGACTGGAGGTAGCCCTCACTGCCGTTGAGCGGGCCGCCGATGATGCGGACCTTGTGATGGCGCATGGCCGGCGTGATCTCCTCGGGACGGTAGTAGCGGGGGGCATCGCAGGACTGGACGGCGGCCTTGAAGGCGTCCATCTCCTTGTCGCGCACGACCATCGGCTCGCGCCCCTTGAGGAAACGGTACTGCAGGGTGGGCGTACACAGGACGATGGGATCGAGGACGGTGCGGCTGTCGTGTGCGAAGACGAGATCATGGAGGAAGGGGACGTCCCTGCACTCGCGCCTGCCGTGGACCGTGAGGATCTTACGTGTCATCGGCGTGAAGCTCTCGATGCCGATCTCCTCCAGCATCCTATATGCCGGAGTCTTCGCGTTGGCGCGGGTAAGGTCCCGCATCACGAACCATCGTATCTCGTCCTCATCCATTACTGCTTTGTCGTTTTGGGGTTATACTCTCTAGCGTTTATAAGGTTATGCCTTGCCTTCAAGGATTCTACTCTCCAGTGTCCATGAGTTATCTCCAGCGCCCGGGAATCAAAGTCCGGCGTCCAAGGATTGTGCTCTCTCGTGCTTAGGGTGATACCTAAAGTCCATGAGCTGTACCTGGCGTTCAAGGAGCTACACCTCGTATTCGGAGATTGTACTTCTAGCGTTCAGGGTTATACTCTCTAGTCCTGCAAGCGTCTGTATCTTACTGATATGCCTGCAGTTACACGGATCGTCCCTAAAAGTTCGGGGCCTTACCCCCGTCATTCTCTCACTCTTCATACGGTGTTATCCAAGGCTCATGGCCTCACTTCCCGGATGCTTTTTTATGCCGTTCAGCGGTACATCTCTCCGCAAGAGATAACTTTCGGGTGCAAAATTAAGCATAATTATTGAGAAACAATAACAAATAGCCAAGAAAATGAGGGGGAAAGCCCTGTGATTTTCATGAAATATACGTTTCGGGAAAAAATACTACATATTATTATAATCGTAATATTTATATAACTGAATATCAGTATTATAAGGTATTCGTACAGGTAATATTATCGACGTTTTCTGCCATCTGTTGGCACATCATAGATACCGCCGCACGGCCCCTTGCAGCCTGTGTCCGGCAGTGCCTGCCGATGCCCCGTTTCCCGGGACAGTCGGACGGATAAACGAGTGATAATGAGCATACCCGATGGGTAATGGTTGCGAAATATGGATCTGTAGGGACGCAGCACGGTGCGTCCGCAGGCAGTCGCCTGTTGATATTTATGAATGTCCGTTCGTCATCGCCTACCCCAAAGGATGCCGGCAACCGTCAACAGGATCATGGTGATACAACCGTTACGGAGCAAGGACAGATAGGGACGCACCGCGGTGCGTCCTGGGAGGGAACGGATGTGTGAGGGGAATAAACGACTACTTTATATAGGGTCTATACATCCCGGATTCCTTTCAACGGGTTCGTAATGATTATTTTCGTCGAAGCATGAGGCACAAGTACCCGGAAAATCGGATATTAACCTGCGCAAGATACAATCGATGCCTTTAAATACGGTAAACCATACAGACCACTGGCCTATCAATTTGGCATTTGTGATGACATCATCCTCGGTTATCGCTCCCTTTAAAAACTGTTCCCTGAACGTTGATGCTATATTCCAGGTCTGGTACCGCTTGTGCCATCTGAAATCTTTGGGAGAGAGAGGATTGTCTGTACCCGGATATCTTTGAAGCTGAGTCAGGTCCAATAACTTTTGGGCTCTCTGTTTTGAAATCTCGGGAATATGGTCGTTGACCCTTACCCGCCCGGTCTCATCATACACAAAGCTATAGAAGGTATTGTTCAAATGTGGCCACTGACAGCCGGTATCGGGATTAAGTTTTTTTGTTCCTTTCACGCTGTTGCAGATCTTACAGCACAACAGGAAATTATTCCATGCCGTATATGATCCGCCCTCGCTTTTGGGAACGATATGCTCCACATCAATCACATCGACCGTTTGCGGTTGCTCACAATAAGAGCAATAGGAACCGAGATTACCCACCAACGGGAATAGGGCATCCTTATAGTGAGGATAATGTTCCTGCAGGGTATGTACTACCACTTGATTGTTGGAATTTAAATAGCGGACCGTATCTCCGGGTTTCTTTTTCTCAACGGGTCTCATAATACTGATTTCTGTCTTGCCTTGATTTCCGTTTTGATGAGCGCGAGATAGGCGGGATCGTCACTGAACTCCGCCTCCAGCTCATCAAGCTGACTTTTTATTTTCTCTTTGTCCGCACTGCCATTATCCGCCGCTTCGAACAGACGGGATGCGGTTGCTACCATCTCGTTGAAGCGCTTGCTCCTGATGTCCTGCTTTAACCCCATACGCTCGGAAGTAATATCTTCCAAACTCTCACGGAACGGCTCGCCGGTGGTGAGAACATCGTCATCAAAACTCACGAGCTGCCCTTCCTGAAGACTTTGAACGATGAAAGGGCTGTGGGTGGACACGATAAACTGTATCAGGGGGAAGGCACGGGTTAGATCCTGTAATACATGCTTTTGCCAATGAGGATGCAGGTACAGGTCGATCTCATCGATCATGACGACACCGGGGGTCATCTTCACGGCATCAACGCCCAGGAAGCCATTTAACTCTATGCAGCGATGGGCTATCTCGGAAACGATGTTGATCATAGACTGAAGGCCGTCGCTCATGTATGAGAAGTGATGGCGGGAAGGCGCATGCCCGGTAACGCTGACTACGGCCTCGATCTCTCCATGGTCGAAATCTATCTCTGACAATGCGGGGACCGCAACCTGCAGGGCCTCGAAAAAGGCGTCCCTCGTACCGTCAAATTCCTTGCCGTCCTTGACATTCTTCTCGTAGCGGCTGAGCCACTCCATGGCTCCCTCAAAATCCACCTTGTCATGCAAAGCGAACTTATAGGCTTTCTCGATCCTGGACGCCCTCTCCCTAACGTTTGACTTGCTCTTCGCCTGAGAATCGTCGGTCCTTTTGGCTCCAAAGGCCAAGACCAACGGATAGATCGAGCTCTGTTTCTCGTCATTCCTTAAGTCCTGCATACGATGAACGGCATCAATCAGCTCGCCTGCGGCAGCACGGGTATGCGTCGTGTAATTGCCGGACAGCTCCCTGTACCATTGTATAGGGATGAATGACAGCTCCGGGCTGTTCGCACATGACGATTGCGTTACGGGATAGTCTGCCTTTATGGTTATTCTTGGCTTGGCTTCATTGGGCACATAATCTCTCAGGTCCTTATCGAACCTCATGAATCTGTCGTGCGAGCTAAAGTTACGACGGAAGGCGGTACCGCCGGGAAGGTCCTTGAGACTTTGCAGGTAGGCTCCCAGACCTACCTGAAGAGCCTTGAGCAAGGTGGTCTTACCGGCAGTGTTATTTCCGATGACAACTGTCAGATTGCCATTGAAACGGACGGTCTTGTTCTGGAATCCCTTGAAGTTGACTATATTAATTTCTTTAATTCTCATATCTTGGAATGTTTTGCGGTTGCCTGTAGGGCTCTCAATAGCACAGATACTGTTTAGTCGACAATAAGATCGCTCCTCCTTACATCAAGTAACTGGGCGATACGGTCTATGGTCTGTAAATCGGGTTGTGACTTTTGTGAGCACCATTTACTTACAGTGCAGGTTGATTTTCCCAACTGCTCTGCCAACCATTTACCCGTAAGGTGTTTCTCTGCCAAGACCACCTTAATTCTATTCAGATCCTTATCTCTGTCCATGCAAATAAATTAAACCTTAGCGCAAAGTTATATAATTTATTCTACAATTCTATTACGGACTGTCACTTTTTTGAGGGGGACAGCGGCTATTTCCCGGAGACAATGGGAGGCGTCTGCCCTGTTCCTTCCTTGACGGCTTATGTAGGGTATGCCCGCGATACGGTCAGCGCCAAGGACTTTCGCCTAGGACAGACGATAGTGATGCACGGGAAGTCGGTGATGATAAAGGAAACCAAGATAAGGGCTCCACGCGTCTCACAGCGTGGCG
>HF988493.1 GCA_000431975.1 Prevotella sp. CAG:924
TATCTCCCCTATATTTATCGGGTGAGCCTCTATCATCCTATGATAGATACAAGACATCCAGAAAAAAGTATTTCTCAAAACAGAGGCCGTAATCTAACTTTATTTTTATTTACAGGTTATCATCTCTGACAACCTGACATCATGAGCACATGTCAATTCTAATGCAATTCATACCTTGAGCGAGGCTAAGAATAGGCTTGCACCAGCAATGAGGAGACATCCATCACAGCATTCAAAAAAGGACACAAAAGACTAGATATGACCTCACCGAAAATCACTCCTATTCCATGAAGTCCCATAAGTTACAAGAAAGCCAAACCATCAAATTCATATTACATTTTTAAATATTATTGGACTCATGTTATTTTATAGCATACCCGCATTATCTGCCCATATTCCGACAAGTAGGCGACAAGAGTACCTATTCTACCCTCCAACAGGTTACCGAGTGACGTTCCCGATTCAAAAAACGAGCAACATATTAATTGTTATTAACATGAACACAGGTAGCAAAAATGTTTAATAAACAATACTATTTAAAAAAATATAAAACAGAAACCATGACATACGCACCACCGAAAATATGATTATATTTGCAGTGAGAACAATGATTTAAAGACGTGAGAGATGGAAACACGTAGAGATGTACTGAAAGACGACGCCATTACCACTAGAGGATTGCAAGCGATCGTCGAAGAGTGTCCCCACACAGACAGCACTAATGTTTTGACCACAGACTGGTGTGTTGTAAACGTTTCCGTTTGCAACCTTCGACAAAGTGGCAGCTATACAGCCATAGGACGCTCCCAGGCATTGCTTGGGACACCCTTGCGCATACTGCAGAAATCAACGACGTGGTGGGAGGTGGAAGCCCCCGACCACCTCACGGCATGGGTACGTCCCTCAGCCTTGAAGGAGGTCACACGCGACGAGCTCAGTACGTGGAATCGCCAACGCCAGGTGGTGGTCACGGCGACATACGCCTTCGTCTATCAGTTGCCATCTGCCAAGGCACAAACTGTCAGCGATGTTGTCGCAGGCGACCGTCTCAAGCTGGTAAGCTGCCGGGATCGTTATTTCTATGTGGAATATCCCGATGGCCGGCAAGGATTTATCCGTCGCGCAGACAGTGAAGAACTGTCCAGCTGGCGTGAGCGTATAACACACACACCAGCGAGTATCATTAATACCGCACAAAAGCTCATGGGCATACCCGACATGGCCGGTGGTACAAGCACAAAAGGAGTTGACGCTGACGGTCTGATCCGCACCGTCCTTATCCAACACGATATCCTAGTGCCACACGACATGATACGACAGGCCAATATGGGTGTACGTATCTTCACCGCCGCCTCTTTGGACAACCTCAATCCGGGGGACCTGCTCGTCTTCGGTAACAAGAATGAGAACAAAGAAGATGATGTCGTCATCAAACATGTAGGGCTCTACATCGGTAATGGACAATTCATCCACTGCTACGGATGGGTAAAGACTAACAGTCTGTTGCCCACCGGAAAGAACTATGATAAGTACTACCGCGATCATTTGCTGTGGGCGCAACGCTTCCTGCCATTCGTCAATAAGAGCAGTGATCTGAAGACAACGGATCAGATTGCCATGTACCAATAACCAGGGGCTACAAAGTTCATCTGTCTTCTTTTAAGAGTCCACCGGTCCCAGACACTCCAAAAGGGATTTTTGCATTACTCTTCATACATAAAAATAATAAATACGAGTATAAAATTTAATTATGAACAAAACACAACTCATTGCAGCAGTAGCTGCCAACACTGAGATTTCAAGAAATGACGCTTCGAAATTTGTAAATGCTGTTCTCGGAGCTATTGCTGACAATCTGACTGAAGGCGACGGCGAGATCGCCCTGCCCGATTTCGGACGTTTCCAACGTAAGACGGTCCCCGCCCGTCAGGGTATCAATCCACAAACGAAGGAAAAGATCACCATCGAAGAGCACGACAAGATCGTATTCAAGCCTTCTGATAATATGAGTATCTTCTCGCGCAAACATTGCTAATTGCCGGGATGAGACTCTCCATCATCATACCCGCCTATCAGGCCGAGACGACGCTCAGGCGTTGTCTCGACTCTGTGCTGAGCCAGTCGTTCCGCGACGTGCAGGTCATCCTTGTTGATGACGCATCGACCGACGGAACACATGCTCTCATGGAAGAATATTGCCAACGCGATCACCGTGTGCAGATGCTCACCCTGCAAAAAAATGAAGGACTCAGTCAGGCACGTAATCACGGACTGCATAAAGCGCATGGCGAGTATGTCACCTTTATCGACAGCGATGATGCCCTGGGCAAGGACACGCTTCAAGCTGTCATGGAGATCATCAACGTACATCCTGACTACGACTTCGTAGAATACCCTATCTACGAGCACTACGGAAACATCCGAAGACAACATCTCCTGCAATTTCCCCGCCGTGAATACAAAAGCATAGAGGATTATTGGTTGGAAGGGCATGCTTACCAACATTCCTATGCCTGCAATAAAATCTACAGGACGGAAATTTTCAAGGGACTTGCCTTCCCTAAAGACGAAAAGTTTGAAGATGTCGCCATGCTGCCCCTGCTGCTCAGCCGCTGCCACCTGTGGGCAACGATAAGCGTCGGGCTCTATCTCTACTATGACAATCCTACAGGCATCACCGCCAAAGCGGACGGCAAGGCCCTCCATCAGCTACTGGACAACCACTTACGTATCATCCCGAAGATATGCAACGCAGAATACTATGCCCATGTGCTTAATATCGCACTTGATGTATATGAAAACACTGGGATTGTACCGCGTCTGCCCGACAAACCCTACAACAACACAACCAAGCTGAGACTCAAACACTTAATCGGACTGAAAGGCTTATGCCAAGTCAACAAACTCGCACATCGGTTCTATCGCAAGACCGGCCGCTAATCTCATTCATCATTCCTGTCTGGAACGTTTCTGCAGAAATGTTCCAACATTGCATTGACAGCATCCTACAATTGCATCTGTCGGATGCAGAACGCGAGATCATCGTCGTAGATGACGGCAACGAAGATGCCCTGACAGCAACATTCCATCATTCTACAGACAGGGAGCAGCAAACTGCCGGACACCAACCATCCACAATACAGACATTTCCTTCCGGAATCTGTACATGTCATCCATCAGACGAAATAAATACAACTTCCGAAACTCTTCAAGAAATATCGAGACACAAGAAAACGGCTGGCACGACATCCTTTCCTTCCGAAGATGCGGCCCTCTGCTCATGGAAAGAAATAGAATCGCGCTATCACAGCCATATAGTCTATCTACATCAATCTCACAAGGGACAATCAGTCGCCCGCAATACCGGTATTGAGAAGGCACGAGGACGCTTCATCCAATTTGTAGACGCAGATGACTGGCTAGAGCCCTCCACCTATAACCACATCATAGATCTGGCCCGACGCGACAAGGGCGATCTGATACTTTTCCATTTTCGGGAAAGCCAAGATCCTTCTTCCTATCACCCTACTTGTCCCTATTGTTCTCATAGCAACCGTCACCATGCCGACAAGCGAGAAACCAGCCACAATCCTGACGATCAACCGTCCGAAATGACTACCGTCGCCTATCAAGACACCACTATTGTCAGTGGTCCGGACTGGCTCTGCCACCATAACATGCGGGCTTCCGTATGCAGTTACCTCTTCCGACGTGAACTGCTTGGAGACTTACGGTTCAATCCCCAACTCATCCGGGAAGATGAAGAGTTTACCCCCCTACTCATGCTCAACGCACAGCGGCTCGTCGAAACAACAGCTGTCGCTTACATTTACCGGCAACATGACGGATCGGTCATGCACCAGAAAGGTAAAGAAAAGAAAGAGAAGGCTTTCCAAGACATTGAGCATGTCATACATCACCTTAACTATCGCAGAGCTTTAGAAAAAGGGAAACGGCGCGAAGCACTATACCGACGTCTCTGCCAGTTGTCCATGGATCATCTCTATAATATCATGCGACACACCCATTCTCCGCAGCGACTCCAAAAGGCTGCAGACTTCCTGAGAGACGAAAGCCTATTTCCTCTTCCGCACCGCCGGTTTACTCTCAAATATTGGCTTTTCTCCTACATCACAGCCTCAGCCATAGGGCGGGCTGTCTTACTGCGTATCCTTTAACTTCACAGAATAGAATGACACTCCCCAAAGATTTCGAAGAATACACCCGTAGCATTCTGGGACCTTCCCGATACGATCATCTTGTGGCTGCCCTCACAACGGACCCACCCGTTTCTCTCCGTCTCAATACAACCAAACAGAAAGACATCACAGGTCTGAACGACCGTGTACCCTGGTGTGCTACCGGCTTCTATCTAGCCTCCCGGCCGGCCTTCACGTTCGATCCTCTGCTTCATGCAGGTGTGTACTATGTACAGGAGGCCTCATCCATGTTTGTCTGCGAGGTACTCCGCCAGCTCGTACACGAGCCTGTGGCGATGCTCGACCTCTGCTCCGCACCTGGCGGGAAATCAACAGCTGCCATGAGCGTCTTGCCGGAAGGAAGCCTCGTGGTAAGCAACGAACCTATCGCCACACGTGCCAGTATTCTCACGGAGAACATCCAGAAATGGGGATCTCCCAATACAATGGTGACACGCAACTATCCACAGGACTATGCCAAGAGCGGACTGCTCTTTGACGTAATCCTGACCGACGTGCCTTGTTCCGGAGAAGGAATGTTCCGCAAAGATCCCAATGCTGTCAAGGAATGGAGCGCACAGCATGTCAAGGAATGTACGGCCCTCCAACGCGAAATCGTGGAACAGGCCTGGAAATGTCTCCGTCCGGGAGGACTGCTGATCTACTCCACCTGTACGATCAACCTTCATGAAGACGAGGAAAATGCCGGATGGATCTGTAAACACCTTGGAGCAGAGCCACAACCCATCAAGATCCCTGAAGAATGGGGCATCGCCGAAGGACTGACCCGTCAGCTTTCTACAACGGCAGACATACCCGCCGATACTCTGGCAACAACAGAGACATCGGACGAGGACTGTCCCCTATATCCCGTCGTGCCGGATGGACGATATATCTTCCGCTTCATCCCCGGAGAGACACGGGGTGAAGGACTTTTCATGGCCATACTTCGCAAACCCGGAGAGCAATCGAACGTACTCCGACAGATAACTGCCGGGCTGCAAAAGGGAGACAAAAAAGGAAGGTCTCAAAAGCATTGCAAAGTACCTGATAATAAAGCCATTAAGAAAAGTCCAGACACACTGTTAACAAAATTATACAATTGCGGTACTTATGCTGTCCGCACCGATGCGGATGTCTACCGTGCCATACCATCCTCATGGCTGCCCCTATACGACATTGCCGCCAATCGGTTGCATATCCTGCATGCCGGAGTACCATTGGGTATGGTTAAAGGACGTGACATTCTGCCTTCTCCGGCCCTTGCACTCAGCACAGCCCTCCTGCCCGAAGCCTTTCCCCGTGTGGAGCTTGACTATCAGGACGCGCTGTCCTATCTGCGCCGGGAGGCTGTCAGACTGCCGGACACTACTCCAAAAGGATATGTCGTAGTCTGCTACCATGGCCATCCGCTCGGACTGGAAAAGAACATGGGCAACCGTGCCAACAACATCTATCCGATGGAATGGCGCATCAAAAGTACCCACCTGCCCGAACATCCTATAGAAATTATTAAAGAATGAAACTCTCACTCATTGCCTGCCTCGACCGCAACAGTGCCATAGGCTATCAGAACCGTCTGCTCTGGCATCTGCCCGAAGATCTCCACCATTTCCGGGAAATTACATTCGGCCATCCCATCATCATGGGGCGCAAGACCTATGACTCACTTCCACACGGTGCCTTACCCGGACGGGAGAATATCGTACTAAGCCATACCCGAACGACCATAGAAGGTTGTCACGTTTTCCCGACCTTTACAGAGGCATTGCATTATCTGCAAGAGAAACATAAAAAAGAGGCCTTCATCATCGGTGGAGAGAGTGTCTACCGGGAGGCTCTTCCTCTGGCAGCACATCTCTATCTCACTCTGGTAGACAAGGCTGCCGAAAAAGCTGACGCTTTCTTTCCTCAAATCAATTGGAATGAATGGGAGGAAACAAAAAAGGAGAAGCATATCGGCTTCTCCTTCATGGAATATCACAAAAAACATACTTAATACCTTAAGTTTATATCTTTAGTACAAAGTAGGCTAAATGTGCCTCCGTATTACCCTACGGAATACTTTTTCTTTAAAGTACTTTATCGTAATTTCTCTTCCTGATCACAGAAATGTTTCCTGTATCAGAAGCAATTACTCTTCTACGGATGCCGGTGTTTCAGGCTCCTCCGGAAGATCATTGTCTTCTGCTGTCAATTCTGCGACAGGCAACTGACGGTCAATGACCGCATTGAAGCTGACGATCGTCTCACTGCGCGAAAGTCCCAACGGCTGCAATTTGTCATGGATAACATTAAGCAGATGATGGTTGTTACGGGCATAGATCTTGATGAACATATCATAGCCGCCTGTCGTATAGTGACATTCTGTCACCTCAGGAATACGGCGCAGCTTTTCCACCACCTCATCAAAATCTCCCGGATCTTTCAGATAAAGACCTACATAAGCACAAGTCTCGTATCCAATCTTCTCCGGATCGATAATAAACTGTGAACCTTTGAGCACACCCTGAGCAGTCAGCTTCTGAATGCGCTGATGGATGGCAGCTCCACTCACATTGCAGGCGCGCGCAACCTCCAAAAAGGGGATACGCGCATCATTGGCGATGAGCTGCAGAATCTTTTTGTCTAATGCGTCTAATCGGTTGTTTGCCATGCTATATTAATTTGGGCACAAAGTTACAGGAATTTCTTTTAATCTGCAACAAAACATCCTTAATATTTTCTATTTTACCACCCTAGTATAAAATCACCAGGCCATTAATACCCTCATAATGCTTGTTCAGATACTTTTATCGGCTTATCCGACGTCCCTTATCCCTAATACAAATGAAGAAATAAAGGACATCTGCGGGAAACCTCTGACTTCCCATGCCTCCATCGCAAGCAAACTAGAGCCGGCCAATACCGAGACTATGGTCGGCTCATTGGCGCCGCGGCCCGCCCCTATCCCAAACGGTACTTACTGTATTTAAACCCGTTCATATTTATGTTGAATAATGTCGGCTGACCTGGCTCTAGCAGCCAACTGCATGTGCCTTTGCAGCCAACTTCATTCTTTCGGGTACATAAGCCGGGGAACCGACCTTGTGCTCCTGTAGTGTTTCCATCACAGGACAGAGGGGGCAGACACCTGACTGAAAGTATTCTCACGAAATAAGAATGACAGATGGACTTCTCCTATCTTTATTTACACGTCATCCTCTCAGACAGACCGGTACACCTGTCAGCACAGGCCATTCCTCCAGACCGATTAGGGCTAAAGAGCCTTAGCCATAAACCGTGCCACCAATTCGGCCAAACGATACTGGTTCTGTGAGAACATATGATCAAAGCCATCGAGATAATCATACTCGCTACCTTTCCAGATATTGTGGAAACGCTCTCCATAAGTATAAGGCACTATACGGTCGGCATTACCATGCACGATGAGAGCAGGACCCTGATACTTTGCCGCAGTCTCGTAAATCGGCAACTTGAAGGCTGTACGGATAAAGTCGGCACCCAACTTCAAATTAGGCCGGCCGGGAAGGGCAACCGTTGCGGGAGGATCGAGCGGATCATACATCGCTCCCTGAGTATTGCCGCGGATGACATCCTCACGCAGCACAGCCGCAGGTGCCATCAATGCTACCGCCTTGATCGTGTCACTACCCATCTCACCGGCAGCCATGGCAGCCACCACGCCACCCTGGGAATGACCGGCAAGAGCCACCTCGCTCACCCATGGCAACTGAAGGGCATAACGGACGACATGCTCGGCATCTTCGATTTCATTGGGAACAGTCATGTTCTCAAATTTGCCCTCGCTCTTTCCATGAGCATTAAAGTCGAAGCGGATAGAAGCTATGCCACGGTTGGCAAGGCTATCAGCAATCAGTCTCAAATGATACGCTTCCTTACTGTCGGTAAATCCGTGGCAGATCACCACCAACGGACATTTAGCACCTTCTGCCAGCTGGGGACGCTGCAACGTCGCTGCCAGCTTACCCACAGCACCCTGAACGGTAAAATCCTCACTCACGCATTGTGCCTTGGGAGCGGGGAACAGCTCGGTAAGTTTCTTCTCCATCTTGTACGACAGCACCGTACTCAACACTACTTTACCCTGCGGATCGACAAGCACCATCGAAGGAATCCAGTTCACACCCCAGGTCTTAGCCGTCACGCTCTCGCGCATCTTCTTCAACTCTGACACTTGGGTGTAGGTAAGTCCATACTTCTGCACGGTCCTCTTCCATGCCTGTGCATCGGTATCGAAACTAACACCTACGAACTTCACGCCACGGGGTTCAAAAGCCGACACCATACGCTTTACATCAGGTATCTCACGACGGCAATCAGGACACCACGATGCCCAGAAATCGAGCACCACATAATGGCCTTTCAAGTCGCTAAGATCAAACTTCTTACCATCAATGGTCTTTAACTTCAAGGCGGGGGCTGATGTTTCCGCCTTTACCAGATCGGCAGCATACTTACTGTCGGCATCCTGGGGCGCTTGGGCAGCAACCGTCAATGAAGACATTCCCAGTAACGCCACCGCAAGTAAGGTTTTTATATTCTTCATATTGTCTTTATTCGTTAATCATTCATGTATTGAGCGATCAGATAATCCCTCTCCATTTTCCACTATTATCTAAGGCTGTCCTGATACCACCGGTAGAGCTTCTCCACGCCATCCTCAATCTCCACCTTATGACGCCAGCCGAGATCATGGAGTTTCGTCACATCAATCAGCTTACGCGGTGTCCCATTGGGCTTCGTCTTATCCCAAACGACCTCTCCCGTGAAGCCGACGGTCTTCACCACCAGCTCAGAAAGAGCCTTAATAGTAAGTTCCTTGCCTGTACCGACATTGATATGACAGTTGCGGATCTCACCCAGGGAGGGGATAGCACCTCCACGGCCTTCGGAATTGTTACGATTGACAGGGCCGTCAGTCCGTGCGCCATAGAATACACTCGAATATTTCTCGATGCCGATGATATCCTTGAAGTCCACATGAAGCAACACGTGAACGGAAGCGTCCGCCATGTCCTCACTCCAAAGGAACTCGCGCAATGGACTTCCATCACCCCACAGTGTCACCTTATTATCCTCGATGCCATAAAAAGCGAGAGCCTTCAGGATGCGATCCTGATCATTGTTCCCATCGACATTTCCCTCACCGATGACGGCACGGAGCCTATCTGTAGGATTGACCGGGCGTTTGTCCATGTCATTACGTATGGCCTGCCAGTTGTTCTCATGTATGAGGCGTGCGAGATAGATCTTGCGCATCATGGCAGGGAGCACATGCGAGTTCTCCAGATGGAAGTTGTCATTGGGGCCATATAGATTGGTGGGCATCACGGCGATATAGTTGGTTCCATACTGCAGGTTATAGCTCTCACACATCTTCAGTCCGGCTATCTTCGCAATGGCATATTCCTCATTGGTGTATTCCAGCGGGGAGGTCAGCAATGCGTCCTCCTTCATTGGCTGGGGCGCATTCTTCGGATAGATGCAAGTGCTTCCCAAGAAGAGGAGCTTCTTGACATGGTGCTTATAGCTCTGCTCGATGACATTGCACTGCATCTTCATATTCTGCATGATGAAGTCGGCCCTATAAAGGGAGTTGGCCATGATACCGCCTACAAAGGCGGCAGCCAGCACGACAGCATCAGGTTGCTCCTTGTCAAAGAAATCCTTTACAGCCTGTTGATCGGTAAGATCCAACTCCGCATGGGTGCGTCCCACCAGGTTGCAATAGCCTCTGCTCTTCAGATTGTTCCAAATAGCCGATCCCACCAGACCATGATGGCCGGCAACATATATCTTTGCGTCTTTTGATAATGACATTGTTGTTTCCTCTTTCGTTTTATCTTAAGCGGTGCTTAATCGACACGCTATTCCATGTGTCCGGTTAAGTTCCTATGTTTTGCATATACCCCGAGCCAGTGCAGAAGAGTCTTCCACACTGCCCGGGGCTATTTATTTTATTGATACCCTCACGGCAACATCCGGTGAATATACAGTTAAGTGGGCTGTCAGGCTCCGAGTCTGCTTACTCCGGCAACTGTGCCTTCAGATACAGTTTCTTTACAAACTTCATGTCATGATCGACCATGATCTTCACCAGGTCCTCAAAAGACGTCTTGCGGGGATTCCATCCCAACACCGTCTTCGCCTTCGTCGGGTCACCGAGGAGCTGCTCCACTTCGGCTGGACGGAAATACTTAGGATCGACCTCCACGAGCACCTTGCCCGTTTTCTTGTCGATGCCCTTCTCATCCAGTCCCTTGCCCTGCCACTCCAGGTCGATGCCGGCATGATGGAAAGCAAGGGTACAGAACTCACGCACCGTGTGATATTCGCCCGTAGCGATGACATAATCATCCGGCTCAGGCTGCTGCAGGATCATCCACATACACTCCACATAGTCCTTGGCATATCCCCAGTCGCGCAGGGAGTCAAGGTTGCCGAGATAGAGCTTGTCCTGATAGCCCTGAACGATACGGCTGGCGGCAAGCGTGATCTTACGTGTCACGAAGTTCTCGCCGCGACGTTCACTCTCATGATTGAAAAGGATTCCATTGCAGCAATACATACCGTAAGCCTCCTTATAGTTCTTCATGATCCAGAAACCATAAAGCTTGGCCACGGAATAAGGTGAGCGGGGATGGAACGGGGTCGTCTCCTTCTGTGGCACCTCCTCCACCTTGCCGAAGAGCTCAGACGTGGAGGCCTGATAGATGCGGCACTTATGCTCAAGATGACAGATGCGCACGGCCTCAAGCAGACGAAGCACGCCCACGGCCACGACATCCGCAGTATACTCAGGCACATCGAAACTGACCTTCACATGGCTCTGAGCCGCGAGGTTGTAGATCTCATCGGGCTGTACCTCATTGATGATCCTTATCAGCGAGGAGCTGTCGGTCATATCCGCCCAATGCAGATTGACGAGCCGCTTATGGTGCATATCGCGCACCCACTCATCAAGATAGAGGTGCTCGATCCTTCCCGTGTTGAATGAAGAACTGCGACGGAGCAATCCATGCACCTCATATCCTTTTCCGATTAAGAACTCAGCCAGATACGATCCGTCCTGGCCTGTTATTCCAGTAATAAGAGCTACTTTGTTAGTCATTGTATATCTGATATTATAATTACCTCTAGCCAGTCATTAGCTACTATCTCAAGATCGTTGACTCTCCCGGCAATAATAGGATATCCGTCAAGACTCTAATGACCGGTCGAGACTTATTCGTCTGCACTGAACTGTTTGATTCTCTGTTCCTCCGACAAGGAGCAGACAAGAAGCTTGCCGTCATGCTCGGCCACGATATAATCGTCGAGTCCCTGCACGACGACCTTCTTCTCCTGGGTGGCATGAACGATGGTGTTATGACAGTCGTAGAGCTTCACGTTGGGTCCGATCTGACTGTTACCATACATATCACGGTCTGTCTGCATAAGAAGACTTCCCCATGTGCCAAGGTCGCTCCATCCGAAATCGGCCGGTACGGTGAAGATCTCCACGGCCTTCTCTAACACGGCATAGTCGATGGAGATATTCTCACAGTCGGGATAGCGTTCGTCGATGAGCGCCTGCTCCTCCGGTGTTCCCATCTTATCCTTCATGCTCTCAAAGATCTTATTGATAGCAGGCACATAGACACGGAGGGCATTGACAATAGTCTCCACACTCCAGACAAAGATACCGGCATTCCAGAAATAATTGCTCTCCCGGATATAGCGCATGGCTACCTCCAGCCGCGGCTTCTCATAGAACTCATCCACACGAAAAACTTCTTTGTTGCGCGGAGAGCGTGCAGAGAGATCGGCCTGGATATAGCCGTATCCTGTCTCGGGGCGCGACGGCTTGATACCTATCGTGACGATGGCATCGGTCTCACTTGTGAACTTCAGAGACAACTGAATGATCCGGCGAAACTCCTCCGTATCGGTGACAAGATGATCAGACGGCGATACCACAACATTTGCCTTGGCATCTGTCATCTTAATTCTCCAGCTGACGTAAGCAATACACGGGCAAGTGTTGCGCCGGCACGGCTCCTTGAGAATATTCGTCTCGGGGAGCTCGGGCAACTGTTCCTTCACCAAGTCTGTGTACTTCGCATTGGTCACTACCCACACATTCTCAGGCGGGCAAATCGTTTTGAAACGGTCGTAGGTCATCTGAAGGAGCGTCCGGCCAACACCCAACACATCGATGAACTGCTTGGGCTTGTCGCTGGTGCTCATCGGCCAAAAGCGTGATCCCACGCCTCCGGCCATGATGACAAGATGATTATGTGATTGCGCCATGTCTGTATTTTCCTTTATGACAATAATTTTAGTGACAAAGATATATCATTTTAAGGAAAATAGCAAAAAAAATCCAAAAAGATTAATGATGCTCTGCAACGACCGCAAAATAGACACAGTCATGATCGGTCTTATTCTCAAACCAGTGCTTATGACCCTTGGGGCAATAATGCACCTGTCCGACACGACACACTTCCTCCTGTCCGTCGTAATGGAAGGTGAGCTCGCCTGAGACGACATAGATCACCTCACAGTTCTCTCCATGCAAATGCTCGCCCGACGAAGAGCCCGGACGCAACGTTGAATACATGATACGTACTTTCTCATCCACGTAATTGCGGGTGTCCAGCGGACCCTTACCACCCTTGAAGCCATCAATATGGGCTTCCTTAATCTTGTCAAAATCGATAATCATAACTTAATCATGTTTTTCATATAAACGCTAAGAGGGCGGCAGATAGTACATCTGCCACCCTCTTTTTTTCAAGATAACGGGTCGTGAGGACCTGCCATCCTTCCGGCAAGATTATTTCTTGCTCACGAAGATAGCATTCTTCATCTCAATGGTTCCCTTGTATGTTGTATGAGTACCGATAACGGTGATCTCATCACCCACCTTAAGACCGCTATTGGTGACGAAGTCATAACGGTTGTCACCCTCTGCACCATAGCCGGGATAGAGGCCATAGAGATAAGCCTCACCTGTGCCGTCCGAGATATAGACATTGCCGTAATGTTCCTCCGCAATCTTCGTAATCTTGCCTGTAAGCATATAGTAGGTGTCACCGTCGGGAAGGCTCAGGAACTCAGCGATAGAAACGGGAATCGTAGGCACTACCTCCGTAACATCGCCACCAACCAGCTCTACAGTACCATTATAGGTATCGTGTGTGCCGACAACAGTAACGATGTCACCGTTCTTGACACCCTTGGCTACGCCATTGGTGCTCTTGTAGACCGTAGTGGAACCGCTCCAATCAGCCAGCGTGAAGCTGCCATTGCTTTGGACATTGGTCGCTACGCCCTTAAGACGATACTGAGCCTCGCCGTCGGCTGCTGCATTGAACTCAGCTACCGATACATCGGCAATACCGCCGGCCTGTGCGATAGTGGTCTCCATGGAATAGGTCTTACCGTCAGCAACGGTGCTCAGTGTCAACGTGGTTGAGCGGGCACTTCCCTCATTAGCCGCAGCCTTGAAAGTCAACTCGGCAGCAGTGCCGTTCTGCTTGACAGAGACAAGGGAGAGCCATTCCTTGGCATCCTCAGGGATGTCGAAAGACACGCCGGATCCCTTTGTCGTCGCATAAACAGTCACGTTGCCGCCATCCTTGGGAATAGACGTCGTAGAAAGCGAGTCAACCTTGATCATACCCTTGTTGATCTTCACCACCGTCACGTTTACCAGCTCTACCGTACCATTGTAGGTCTGCTTCGGACCCTGAACGGTAATCTCATCGCCTTCCTCAATGCCGAGGCTCAGGAAGTTCTTCTCAGCACCCGTCTTATCGAGAGTACCATAGATATAAACCACACCGGTACCGTCGTTGATGTAGAGGTTGCCGTAAGTGGTATTGGAGATGGCGGTCACCGTACCGGTCACCTGATATGTCTTGTTGTCCGGACCGGCCAGCACCTCAGCACAGGTAGCATCAGTGATGGTCACCTCGCCCTGCACGATATTGATATGCTGCACCTGGCCGTTGCAGGTGATGGTCATCGCATCAGAGCTACGGCCATAGCTGTAGGCATCGGCCTTGAATATCACATCCGTCACACCGGCAGTGCCGACAGAGTCAGACAGCGTCACCCACTCAGGCGCATGTTCCAGTTTCCAATCACTATTGGCCTTAATGGTGATTGTATCACTACCGCCGGCCTTAGGGATAGACACATAGGATTTCGACACCTGCAGATCCTTCAGCACGGTGATGTCATCGTCGCTCGAGCAACTGGCCAGCAAAGCCACGACACCCAGCAGAAGCAGGGAAAATATATTTTTCAGTCTCATAATGATACTTCTGATTTAAAAATTAATTGAATGTGTACTTGATGCCGATAGACATGTACCAGCACTGACCAATTGCGTGGTTGGCCTCCCAGGTCTTGGTTGATCCGCTGATGGCTGAAGGAGTAGAGAATACAGCATAGCCGTCGGCGTCAGCACCCTCATACTTCAGGATCTTGGCCTCCGTACCGATAGCCGGATTGAGCGTCTTGGCTACACCCCAGGAAGAATTGAAGAGGTTACCCACATTCTTGATATCGAAGCTGAGAGTCAGCATGTGCTTGGTGGAACCGGCATTCACCGTGAAGTCGTGCTTGTAGCTGAAATCGAAGCGGTGAACCCAAGGAGAATATACGCTGTAAGCCTCAGCATACTCGCCCTGATGATTCTTCAGATAGCCGTTGTTGTGAACGTAGTCCATGAAGCGGTCGCGGTCATCGGTCGTCTTGAAACGGAACTCGTTCTTGGCCACCTGCTCATCGGTAGGAATATAGATAGGATCGTAAGCCTGACCGTCACCATTCATGTCGTTCTGAAGCATGTAGGTGTAGTTGTAAGTACCACGCCATCCCTCATAGATCAGACTGAAGTGGTTGTGGCTGTTGTCGTGTGCCGTGATCTGTGCGATCACACGGTCGGGCTCCACATACTGCGAGTTGTGCAGCTTGATGTTGTTAGGACCTTCCACAGAGGGGAGGTAGGCGATCGTTGAAGAAGCGTTAGAACCCGGCATACCTGTGAGCTCCTTAGAGCAAGTGTGCGTATAGGCAGCCATGATGTCAATGTACTTAGAGGGAGAAGCGTTGACAGAAACGCTGGCGCTCCAACCATAACCCTTGCTGGTATTAGACAGCACGTAGGCAGGTACCACACCCTTATTGTATCCTGTGGGGAAGATAGGACGGTTGTCAACACCATTGAAGCGGGCGAAACCACCTACATCGGGGATTGACCAGTCCTGCATCGTAGCAGCATAGATAGTCTTGTTGAAGATACCCTCAGCAGTAACCGTCAACGGGAAGCCTACAGGCACGACATAGTCTACAGCCAAAGAAGTCTTCCATACCTCAGGCATCTTGAAGTCGGGATCCACGGCAGAGATCTGTGAAGGCACAGTACCATCCTCAGGCTTGATCGTCTGGGGATAGCCCAATCCGAAGAGCTTATTCTGAAGAGCACTGATCGTAGCGTGACCGTTCTCGTCGGTTACCAGACCACCGGCGAACTCGTTCATCGTGAAGCCGTTGTTCTTAGCATTGGCAGCGTTGATGATGGCCTGATACTGTACCATACCTGAGTTGGTCGGCATGTTGGTGAAGAATACCAACGGCAGACGGCCCTGGAAGATACCCGAACCACCGCGCAGCTTAAGGGTCTTGTCACCCAGCACATCCCATACGAAGCCTACACGGGGAGCAACCGTAAGATTAGAGCCGGGCCACTTGCCGGTGTCGATATGACGGCCATTGTAGTCAAGGTCATAAATGGCCTTATTGGTCATCAGGTCGGCATTGTTGAAGAACATGTCATCGAAGCGGACACCGTAAGTCAGCTTGAAGCGCGAATTGATCGACCACTCATCCTGAGCGTAGATACCCAGCGTGTTGAAACGAACGGTAGCGGCAGGATCTGTCTCACCGTCATAACCGTAGGTCAGGTTGACGATCTCAGGAGCAGCTCCATTGAGGAAATCGTCGAGAGAATAGTAGCGGTAGTAACCCGAACCATTACGCATATAAGAGTTGAGAGCCATCTGATGCTCGAACTTGGCTCCTACCATGATCTTATGGTTGCCTGCATAGTAAGTAACATCATCCTTGATGTTCCAGATCTTGTTACGTACGGCATTGTTGTGTGTGAAGAGCTCCTCACCGAGAGAGATATACGGAGTATTGGTATCCGTACCATCCATGATGTCGATGAAGGGGAACTCAGAAGAATTGGTAGCACGCACATCTTCCAAGCTCGAATAAGTGGCCAGGAACTGGTTGGAAAGATTATCCGAGAAGCGGCTGTTCAGATCGAGAGAGAATGAATGGACCAGATTATCCATTGCATACATTGAATTGGCATAGCTCATCGACATCTGAGAGAAACGTGAATAGGAAGCACGCGTACCGCCGTCCATAGAAGAAGCGTTCACACTATTCCAGCCACGGTTCTTTGTGTAGTTATAACGGAAGGACAGGTGATGCATGTTCGTGATGTTCCAGTCCAAACGTGCCAGCAACTTATAGTTGTTCTCATCAGCCGGGAATTTGGTCCATGAGCCTGTGTCGTAACCATATTTCTCCTTAACGAAATTAGATACCTTCTCCAAGTCGGCCAAGGTAGTACGGGAGATATAATTATCAGCATCAGCCACACCATCCTCTGATCCGTGCCAACGGTTCACGACGGTAGGAATCTTGCTCATTTCTCCACTGACGAAGAAGAATAGCTTATTCTTCAAGATCGGGCCTCCGAGTGTGAAACCATAAGTCGTCTTCTGGTCTTTCTCACGCGCGCCCTGGATCTGCTCACGGTCAATGGCGTCACCGCGCATGTTCTCATTCTGATGATAGATATAGGCGGTACCCTTGAAGGTGTTGGTACCCGACTTTGTGATGGCGTTCACACCACCACCGATGAAGTTGGTCTGACGAACATCATAAGGTGAGATCACCACCTGCATTTCCTCGATGGCATCGATAGAGATAGGGTTACCACCACCGGGCAGGCCATCGCTCAAACCGAAGTTGTTGTTGAAGTTGGCACCATCAACTGTGAAGTTGGCAGTACGACCGTCGGTACCGGCAAAGCTCATACCGTTGCCACCATAAGGAGACAGACGGGTGAAGTCGGTAATAGAACGGCTCACCGTAGGCATGTTCTCCAACTGATTCAGATTGATGTTGGTCGAGGCGCCGGTCTTTTCTGCGGTGAACTTCGTAGCCTTCGCAGAAACGACAACCTCTCCCAGCTCCTTGGAGTCCTCGGAAAGATTAACGTTCAGGTTGTAAGCCTCAGCCAGCTGAAGGCGTACATCCTTGGTCACGTTCGTCGTGAAGCCGATGTAGCTCACCGTGATCGTGTAAGGACCACCGACACGCATACCATTGATCGTGTAACGGCCGTTTTCGTTCGTCACCGTGTTGTAGGTGGTTCCCGAAGGCTCATGCACTGCGGTAACGGTAGCACCGATGGCTGCTTCGCCTCCGGCCATAACCTTACCATTGATTCCTGACGTTGTCATCTGGGCCAGCATCGTGGTCGTAAAGAACAACATCAACGCGAATAGAATACCTAATCGTTTTCGCATACTGTGTTTTTTGAGATTAAAAGTGAAAATAAATTCTAATACCTATAAGGGCAAATTGCAATTTTACGATTTAACGTTGTTAAAACCTAACTCACATCTGCAAAATTACTTAAAAAATTGAAATGTTGTGTTACAAATAAGTTAAAAATGAACTGAATGCTTAAATTTTTGATCCAAGCAAGCCTTATGAACTCCTATATAGGACACAAAATGCAAAAAACACAAAACCGGATCGCATGAAACCGAAATACCTACTTGATATAAGGACTGTCGTTCTATCCATTCTGCCTGATCCGAATATATATACATAAAAGAATCATCATACAACCCTTACCACCAACACTGGATGGACGCGACCGGTTATATGAATCCTCCCATGGCGCGTCCGCATATACAGCTGCTTTATCCGCACGGGCATTTGACGATCGGTAGGTCTTACGACAGCTTCCAATCCTCATACATATAACTCACACCAAACTTTAAAAGCAACATAATTCTATGCCCAAACTTGATGAAGGCCATGCTCAGTCTATCAATGACAGTCTGGAACAGGATGATGACAGGGACTATCCGTCAAATCATGTTTTTATTCAAGAAATAATGAACTTATCAAAAATATATATTTAAAATCTAAATTATGCGACATTTTCTTTCTAAACATGCAAGAACGATATTTAGGACCTTTCTCCTATTATCCGTAACTTTAATGTTAACATCCGCCTGCTCTGACGATGACACTGCCTATACAGGCCGATTAAACATAGAGTTTACTAATTGGGAACCCCAATGGACTAATCATGTATATATTACGATATCACCCATAGATCAAGAAAACAAAATAATAAAACAGATTAAAGTTTCCTCTTATTTGGTTGATAACGTCGTATCTCATTCGATCTATAACATAGAATTAAATCCCGGGAATTACACGGTTCGCCTCCAATCAGATAACGGAGGAGCTTATATAACCCGATATGTGCAGATTCAAATCGGGAAAACGGAAGTCATCGAGATATAGTTCATTCTATTTATGACGAGAAAAACCGTAAATGGATGATGCCTTCTCCCTAAATCCACATCATCCGATGAATTAAAAACATATAAGCCGTGTGTCAATAGTTCCCTCAGAACATTGACGCACGGCATTTTTGAACGTGGCAATAGGCTGTAAGCCCTTTTAAGAGGCTTGATTATCAACATGCCATGATCCCACCACTTCAAAAGAGAATGTCCTATTGCTTTCCGCAACTATCGGCTTATACCCCCCTTGTTCCTCTGAAATCCTAAAGCTATCAGCCGACAACGGAACACCCCCTGATCAATGCAGGGAATGATGTCCGAGTTCAAGACTTTACAGAAACACACAAGGGTGGGCCCGGACAGCACGCGCCTGTAACCCGATATATAACCACCACCCTACCTTATTATATATATCACATTCGTGAAAGCTTCGATGACTGATGAATGTTATTCTATGGCTCTTCCTGATAGTCGGGTTCTTTCTTTATAAACTGAAACAGCAGGCACTATGCGAAAAGTCATCCTAAACAGTAGATTAGGAAGCAGACACCGTACCATCTTTCTTGACGAGCTATAGTCCTTGACCACCAAGAGTCCGACGCGTTGCCTGTCTGTGGGACCGTAGTCTGTAAAGAAAAACAGTACGGCTCTTGCCTGACTGTCTACTTTTTTAGAATGTCTTTCTGCACAGTGTCTGCTGTTCCCGTTGATAAGAGAAAAAGTGGCTAGTAAGAACA
>HF988494.1 GCA_000431975.1 Prevotella sp. CAG:924
GAGAAAAACTACTTCGTTTTCCTCCTACTCGATTAGTGCTATTTTCTGTATCTTACTGTTCCTCGACAGCTTCCTGCGCCGCAGCGAGTCGTGCGATGGGCACTCTGAAAGGAGAGCAGCTGGCATAGTTCATACCCAGCTTAGCGCAGAACTTCACTGACGTGGGCTCGCCGCCGTGCTCGCCACAGATACCTGTGCGGAGTGTCGGCTTGACGTCGCGTCCCTTGTCGATGGCAATCTTGACGAGCTGTCCCACACCTTCCTGGTCGAGCACCTGGAAAGGATCGACCTTGAGGATCTTCTCTTTCAGGTAGACGGGGAGGAAGGAGGCGATATCGTCGCGAGAGTAGCCGAAGGTCATCTGCGTGAGGTCGTTGGTACCGAAGGAGAAGTAGTCGGCCTCCTTGGCAATCTTGTTGGCCACGAGGGCAGCACGCGGGATCTCGATCATCGTACCTACCTCGAAGTTGAACTTGAAACCGAACTCGTCGAACACCTTACGGGCGCTCTTGAGGATGACAGCCTTCTGCTGACGGAACTCGGCAGCGGTACCGATGAGCGGCACCATGATCTCGGGATGGGGATCGTAACCCTCCTGCTTCAGCTCGCAGGCAGCGGAGATGATGGCGCGGGTCTGCATGGCCGTGATCTCGGGGAAGGTGATACCCAGACGGCAGCCACGATGACCGAGCATCGGGTTGTTCTCGGCGAGAGAGGACACGCGCTGCTGGATCTTCTCGAGCGACACGCCCATCTCATCGGCCATGACCTGCTGGCCGGCAACGTCGTGGGGTACGAACTCGTGGAGAGGGGGATCGAGCAGACGGATGTTCACGGGCAGGCCGTCCATAGCCTTGAGGATGCCCTTGAAGTCGGCCTTCTGATAGGGCAGGAGCTTGGCCAGTGCCTTCTCGCGGCCCTCGGGAGTCTCGGCGAGGATCATCTCGCGCATGGCGATGATCTTCTTGTCGTCGAAGAACATGTGCTCGGTACGGCACAGACCGATACCCTTGGCACCGAAGGCACGGGCCACCTCAGCATCGTGAGGCGTGTCGGCATTGGTGCGCACCTGCATCTTCGTATATTTGTCGCAGAGGTCCATCAGCTCCTTGAAGTCGCCGCTGAGCTCGGCAGCCTTCGTGGGCACCTCGCCCTCGTAGACCTGACCGGTGGAGCCGTTGAGGGAGATATAGTCGCCCTCGTGGAAGACCTTGTCGTCGATGGTGACCGTCTTGGTCTTATAGTCGATGATGATGGCGCCGGCGCCGCTGACGCAGCACTTGCCCATGCCACGGGCCACTACGGCTGCGTGTGAGGTCATGCCGCCGCGTGCGGTGAGGATACCCTCTGCGGCACTCATTCCTGCGAGGTCCTCGGGAGAGGTCTCCAGACGGACCATGATCACCTTGTGGCCGTCCTCATGCCAGCGCTCGGCATCGTCGGCGTGGAAGACGATCTGTCCGCAGGCAGCACCCGGAGAGGCGGGCAGACCCTGCGTGAGCACCTTAGCCTTGGAGAGGGCCAGCTTGTCGAAGACAGGGTGGAGGAGCTCGTCAAGCTTGTTGGGCTCGCAGCGCAGAAGGGCGGTCTTCTCGTCGATCAGGCCCTCATGGAGCATGTCGCAGGCGATCTTCACCATGGCTGTTCCCGTACGCTTACCGTTGCGGCACTGGAGGAACCAGAGCTTGCCCTCCTGTACGGTGAACTCCATGTCCTGCATGTCGCAGTAGTGGTGCTCGAGTGTGTTCTGGATGGCATCGAGCTGCTGGTAGATCTCGGGCATCGCCTCTTCCATAGAGGGATATTTGGCTACGCGCTCTTCCTCGGGGATGCCGTAGCGCTCGGCCCAGCGCTGTGAGCCGATCTTGGTGATCTGCTGCGGTGTGCGGATACCGGCCACCACGTCCTCGCCCTGTGCGTTGACGAGATACTCGCCGTTGAACAGGTTCTCACCCGTAGCGGCGTCGCGGGAGAAGGCCACACCTGTAGCGGAGGTGTCACCCATGTTGCCGAACACCATCGCCATGACGCTGACAGCCGTTCCCCACTCATCGGGGATGCCCTCCATCTTACGGTAGAGGATGGCACGCTCGTTCATCCATGAGCGGAAGACGGCACAGATGGCGCCCCAGAGCTGCTCGATAGGATCGGTGGGGAAATCCTTGCCGGTACGCTCCTTGATGGCGTTCTTGAAGAGAACGACCAGCTGCTTGAGCTCATCGACGTTCAGATCCTTGTCGAGTTTCACATTACGCTGGTCCTTCACCTTCTGGATGATCTCCTCGAAGGGATCGATATCCTCCTTGTTGGCGGGCTTCATCTCCAGCACCACATCGCCGTACATCTGTACGAAACGGCGGTAGGAGTCATAAACGAAATGGGGGTTATTGGTCTTCTTGACCATGCCTTCGGCCACCTCATCGTTGAGGCCGAGGTTGAGGATGGTATCCATCATGCCGGGCATCGAAGCACGTGCACCGCTTCGTACGCTGACGAGCAGAGGGTTCTTGGTGTCGCCGAATTTACAGTTCATCAGGCTTTCGATGTGTTTCACAGCGGCCACCACCTCGTCATGGAGCAACTCCATGATCTTCTCCTGACCTACCTTATAATATTCATTACAGGTGTCTGTAGTGATCGTAAATCCCGGTGGTACCGGAATTCCCAGAAGATTCATCTCAGCAAGGTTGGCTCCTTTGCCTCCCAGCCGCTCACGCATCTTTGCATTTCCTTCGGCTTTACCATTGCCGAAAAGGTAAACTCGTTTTTCACTCATAGTCGATTAGAGATAATATTGTTATATAGTTTTTATTTGAATAATCGTATTGTTACGATCCTATTGGTTTTGTAGTGTCAGTCACACGGCAGGATTAGTTTGATTTGCGGTAAATGACGTTTTACAATTGCAAAGATACAATTTTTCCTATATCTTCCAAATATTTTTTACGGGAAATATGCAATGTAGAGATTACATTATGTTTGTTTGCGCGAACAAAGGCAGGGAAAAGGTATCTGCACAAAAAATGGAAGGTGTGCAATCGGGCGGGAAGGGCAAAAAAACAGATGAGGTGAGGGCCTATTCAAGTTTTATTCGTTATCTTTGTAGGCAAATAGATAATTATGAGTAGAAAGAACAAGAAGCTCCCGTTGCTGGAGCATGTGACGATAGAGACCGTGGCAGCCGAGGGCAACTGCCTGTTTCACGACGGTGAGCAGGTGGTGTTCGTGCCTTACTGCATCCCCGGTGATGTCTGCGATGTACAGATTGTGAAGAAGAAGCACCGCTACTGTGAGGGGCGTGTGGTGCGCCTCATCGAGCCCGCCCCGCTGAGGACGGAGCCGATGTGTCCCCATTTCGGTATCTGCGGCGGCTGCCGCTGGCAGATCCTGCCCTATGAGGAGCAGCTCAAGGCGAAGCAGAAGCAGGTGATGGACCAGCTGACAAGAATCGGAAAGGTGACGCTGCCCGCCTGCCGGCCCATCCTTGGATCGGTGAAGACACGCGAATACCGCAACAAGCTCGAGTTCGGCTGCTGTAACCGACGCTGGTTCACGAAGGAAGAGCTGAGTGATCCGACCCTCAACCTTGACGACAACCACAGTGCCATCGGCTTCCACATTGCCGGTGCCTTCGACAAGATCTATCCCATCCGTGAGTGCAAGCTGATGGACGACTTCCACAACCGCGTGCGGAACGACATCGAGAAGTATGCGCGCGACAACGGGATCGTCTTCTACGACATCCGGGCACAGAAGGGTCTGCTGCGCGACCTCATCTTCCGCAATTCTAATACAGGCGAGTGGATGCTCATCATACAGTTCCACTTCGACGAGACGGGTGGACAGGCTGAGGCAGAGCAGCTCATGCAACACATCGTCGACACCTTCCCGGAGATCACCTCCTTGATATGGCTCGACAATCAGAAGGGCAATGACTCCATCGGTGACCAGGAGCTACACACCTTCCATGGTACCGACTTCATCTATGAGACGATGGAGGACCTGCGCTTCAAGGTGGGTCCCAAGAGCTTCTATCAGACGAATACCGACCAGGCATACCATCTCTACAGCGTGGCCCGCTACTTTGCCTTCGCACCGCTGGAGGAGATCAGGAGCTACCAGCCGGAGGACGGCGTGGAGGTGCATGCCGACCGGTTGCCCGACTACCAGCTCAAGAACGAGCCGGACGAGCTGCCGCTGATCTATGACCTCTATACCGGTACGGGAACCATCGCCAACTTTGTGGCGCGGCGTGCCGAGCACGTCGTCGGCATCGAATATGTCCCGGAGGCCATCGAAGACGCGAAGATCAACTCGAAGATCAATCATATCGACAATACCGAGTTCTACGCCGGCGACATGAAGAAGATCCTTACCGACGACTTCATCAGCCAGCACGGACGTCCGGACATCATCATCACCGATCCGCCCCGTGCCGGCATGGACCAGGAGGTGGTCGATGTGATCCTCAATGCCGCACCTCGCCGCATCGTCTACGTCAGCTGTAACCCGGCGACGCAGGCACGCGACCTCCAACTGATGGACACGGCGTATGAGGTGCAGGCGGTACAGCCCGTGGACATGTTCCCCCATACGCCTCATGTGGAGAACGTTGTACTGCTGACCAAGCGAGATTAATATTCATACCGCTTCCGGGAAAGGGGATGGCTTGCCCCGGAAGCGACATTCGTTTTATCATTAATCCATAGTGCTATGAATATCAACACGTCTGTTTTCACACTCTCGGCTCCCCAGGTGTCGATGTGCCCCAAAGATACGAAGATGGAGTTTGCCTTCATCGGACGAAGCAATGTCGGCAAGTCGTCGCTGATCAATATGCTCTGCAACCATAAGGGCTTGGCAAAAACTTCATCCACGCCCGGTAAAACACTACTTATCAATCACTTTCTGATCAATAATGAATGGTATCTCGTCGACCTTCCCGGCTATGGCTACGCCCAGCGCTCGAAGTCGCAGCAGGAGAAGATCACCCAGATGATCGATGGCTACATCCTCCAGCGTGAGCAGCTCTGCAATGTGTTCGTGCTGATCGACATCCGTCATCCCCAGCAGAAGATCGACCGTACCTTCGTGGATTGGCTCGGGCAGATGCAGATACCTTTCTCCATTATCTTCACCAAGGCCGACAAACTGGGACGCGTGAAGGCGCGCGAGAACGCCGAGGCATGGATGGAGGCGCTCAAGGACACGTGGGAGACGCTGCCACCTTATTTCATCACTAGCTCACAAGACCGTACAGGCCGCGACGAAGTGCTCGACTACATTGAGCAGATCCTTAAACAAGAATAAATGGCAACCAGCTACTTAGATATCCAACACCTTACTAAGCGCATCGGTGCGCGTGTACTGTTCAACGACATCTCCTTTTCCATCTCTGAGAAGCAGAAGGTGGGACTCATTGCCCGTAACGGTACGGGCAAGTCGACCCTGATGTCGATCCTGATGGGTCATGAGGGATATGACGACGGCCAGATCATCTGGCACAACGATCTGAAGCTCGGCTATCTGGAACAGACTCCGAAGGTGAACCCGGAGGAGAAAGTGCTCGATGCCTGCTTCAACCATCACGGTGACGAGGAGAAGGTACTACGTGCAAAACAGATACTTACACAGCTACACATCACTGATCTTGAGCAGCCCATGGGTCAGCTCAGCGGAGGACAGCAGAAGCGTGTGGCACTCGCCAACGCCCTGCTCAACGATCCCGACTTTCTGATCCTCGACGAACCGACCAACCACCTCGACATTGAGATGATCGTCTGGCTGGAGGGCTATCTGTCGCGGTCGAACCTGACGCTGCTGATGGTGACGCACGACCGATATTTCCTCGACCGTGTGTGTGACGTGATCCTCGAGCTGGACGACGAGACGATGTACACCTACCGCGGCAACTACGAATACTATCTGGAGAAGCGGCAGGAGCGCATCGACAACAAACGCGCCGAGATAGCGCGGGCCAACAACCTCTACCGCACAGAGCTGGAATGGATGCGGCGCATGCCCCAGGCACGCGGCCACAAGGCCCGCTACCGTGAGGAAGCCTTCTACGACCTCGAACAGCGCGCCCACCAGCGCATAGAGGAACGGCAGATGCGGCTCAAGTCGCGCAATGTGTATATCGGTTCCAAGATATTTGAGTGCCAGTATGTCAGCAAGAAATTCACCGACCGCGGATACGAGAAGGTGATCCTTGACAACTTCTACTATAACTTTGCCCGTTTCGAGAAGATGGGCATCGTCGGTGGAAACGGTACGGGCAAGTCGACCTTCGTAAAGATGCTCCTTGGAAAGGTGGATCCGGACAGCGGCCGCTTCGATATCGGCGAAACGGTACGTTTCGGATATTTCTCCCAGGAGACCACGGCCTTCCCGGAGGACAAGCTCGTGATCGACGTGATCAAGGACATTGCCGAGTATATCGATCTTGGTGGCGGACGTCACATGACGGCCTCACAGTTCCTGCAATATTTCGGATTCCCGCCCGAGCAGCAGCACAGCTATGTGTATAAGCTCAGCGGTGGCGAGAAGCGTAAGCTGCAGCTCTGCACGGTCTTGATCCACAATCCCAATTTCCTCGTGCTCGACGAGCCAACCAATGACCTAGACATACCGACTCTCCAGACGCTGGAGGAATATCTCGAGGACTTCCCCGGATGTGTGATCGTCGTCAGCCATGACCGTTATTTCATGGACAAGGTGGTCGACCATCTGCTGGTGTTCCATGGAGAGGGCAAGGTGCAGGACTTCCCCGGCAACTACACACAATACCGGGAGTGGAGCGCGCTGAAGTCGAAGGAGGAGGCCGAGGCCAAGGAGAAGGCTGCAGCCTCCAACAGCCGTCCGGGCAATGGGGGAGCGGGCGACACACCGTCGGCACCGAAGATGAACAACTCCAACGGCAAGCGGAAGCTCACTTATAAAGAGAAGCGCGAATACGAGCAGCTGACACAGGAGATTGAAGCCCTGGAGCAGGAACAGAAAGATATCGAGGCTGCGCTGTGCAACAGCGGCAGTCTGTCGATCGACGAGATAACCGAGAAAAGCAAACGCCTTCCACAGATTAAAGAGCTTCTTGATGAGAAGGAGATGAGATGGCTGGAATTAAGCGAGTTGGCATAATCTTCATCATCCTTTGCTCTACTCTTTCAGCACAGGCAGATGAATATACGGCGCAGCAGCTGCTACGCCGTATCTATGCCTATGCCGCCAGTGTGCCGCCCATGTCGGATGACACGCTGGAGACTTATGCCTACATGCGCTACAGCCTCCATGTGCAGAAGCGCAACTGGACGCTCATGGCCGTTCCTACCATGTATGCCCTGGCTCACGGAAAACAACGGCAATATGTGGGCGAGAGCCTGCTCAGGCTCCGCAGCAGGGGTAGTAAGGTGTTTGCCACCGACCAGCTGCTCAGTGTCGGGAACATTCCCCATCACCGGCAGGTGCTTCCCAGCATGATCGGCTACACAACCCCTACGATCTATCAGCCCACGATCGTGAAGGACTATATCCTCTCTCCATTTTGTAAGGAGAACAGGAAGTTCTACCATTATCAAGTGATCCCCCTCTTCAACGGCACGTCGCTGCTGCGCTTCAAGCCACGGAGGGTCAATACGCAGCTCGTAAGGGGAGAGGCCGATGTCGACACCGAGACGGGAAGGATCATCTCCTGTACGTTGCATGGCGAATACGACATGATCAACTTTACGGTGGAGATGGTGATGAACGAGGAGAAGCCGTTGTCCCTCACGCCCCATATCTGTACGGTGAGAGGCAATTTTAAGTTTCTCGGCAATCTGGTGGCAGGACTGTATCATGTGCATTTTGGCCTGTCGGCTCCGGACAGTACCCTCCTTACCAATCCTCACGACCATCGTAGCATGGGAGTGCTGCGGCCCGACTCCCTGCCTTTGGCCGACCGCCAGATCTTCATGGAAGTGTACCGACGGCAGGAAGCCGCTGACTCGCTGAAGAAAAATGAAAGTGTCAAGGAAAAGAAACGCGATCTGAAATATTATCTCTGGAACGTCATTGGAGATAATGTCGTCAACAGTGTGAAGAGCCATTTCGGCAATAACAACCAGGGCTACGTACGTCTGAATCCTATTCTCAATCCCCTCTATATGGGATACGACCATAAACGGGGATTCATCTATAAGTTTGATATCCGCGCCTCTTATCTGCCTACCGCCAATCGGGAACTGTCGCTGCGCGTGAAGGCCGGATACTCTTTCAAACAGCGGCAGCTCTACTATCAGATACCGTTTTTCTTCTACTACAATAAGCGCAGAAACGGATATATCCGGCTGGAGATCTCGAACGGCAACCATATCAAGAACAACTATCTGGAGCAGCATATACGGGAGCAGTATCCCTTTATCGAAGAGATTGAGAAGGGAGACGGCACGTGGCGGCTCAATGAGTTTAAGCGTAACGAGACCCGGCTGCTGTTCAACTACGACATCTCCGACTATGTCAGCTTTCAGGTAGGTGGGTTTTACAAAGATTATAAGGCGATAAACAGTATGGCTTTCGACCGGCTCGGATGGCAGAAGATCTATCGTTCTGTCTCTCCGTTCCTTGAGCTGCAGCTGCGGCCGTGGGGATGGAAGGGGCCTTTCTTCACGATGGACTATGACCGTGCCATCAAGAATATCCTGCGGAGCAATATGGAGTATGAACGCTGGGAGGCCAACGCTGAGTATATCCATCATCTCGACCGTCTGCAGTCGCTTCAGATGCGGTTAGGTTTCGGATTTTATACCAAAGGCTCGAACACCAACTACTTCCTTGACTATGAGAATTTCCGGGAAAACAACTTACCCGGCGGATGGAATGACGACTGGTCGGGCGAGTTTGAATTGCTGAACGGTGATGACTACAACTATTCCAACTATTATATACGTGCCAATCTGACCTATGAGAGTCCGTTGCTTCTTTTCAGCCGTATTCCCTGGGCAGGCCATTATATAGAGTTGGAGCGCATCTATATATCGGCGCTTGATGTGAAAAATATCCATCCTTATGTCGAGGCAGGTTATGGATTTACCACCCGTCTTTTCTCCATCGGCGTGTTTACCGCTTTCCGTCAGGGCAAGTTTGACGGCTTCGGTTGTAAATGGGGCTTTGAGCTGTTCCGGAAGTGGTGATGACTATAAAAGAAGGCCTTATCGTCAGAGACTCGGAGTCTGCGGATGGCCGTTGACTTTTCTTTGCGGAGAGGAACATGAGATAGGAGGAAACGGGACGGAAGGCAGACCGGTCATGCTCCGAAAGAGAATTTGTCTCTGAACGGACGCCTGGCAGCTTACCATGAAGAGACTGGAGGTGGTGTCAGGATCTGATAGGACGGTGAGTCTGCGGTGATAGCAGGTGATAATATTTCATAAACGGATAGGCTATGAGGATTATTGACAAGGGTTGATGCGATATCTATGTTATTAAAATGCTATGAGATGGAAAAAGGAAGCATCGTAATGACCCCAGCCTGCTTCTCGACGGAATGAATTCATAATGAAACATATCACGGCATAATGATGAATAAATGGCATAAAATGGTTTAAAAATCTATTTTCTGGCGTTTTTCTTGCTCTATATTTATTGTTATCCTACAATTATTGCGCAGATATTTTTTTAATTGATTTTTTTATCGTAACTTTGCATCGGTAAAAAGAGAAACTGAGGGTAACGAAATGAAACGGAGTCCCTTCCGTTTTCGATCTCCCCCTCTAACTTCCATGTTGTGCAATGACCTTAGAATGACATTAGGATTCTCTCTATAATTTATAACGGTTAGTTTATTAAGTAAAATCTTTGTATTAGCATGAAGGGATTGGCCGGGAGGTTGATCCCTTTTTTCATGGTCAGATGCAAGGAGGATGCGGGGAATTTTGGCTCACCCGATAAATATA
>HF988495.1 GCA_000431975.1 Prevotella sp. CAG:924
TCGTTCGGTCTTGCAAGGATAGGATGTCTTCTTCGGGCCCGGGCTAAACAATCCCCTATATTTATCGGGTGAGCCATATTTTTCTAATGACCGATTTGGGTTTAAACGCAGTTGTGTTTAGTGTGGAAAGTCTTGTACTAATCTGTAGAATACAATATCCGCTGGTGGCAAGCTGAGGCTTGTTGCCGGCGGATATTCTGTTTATGGTCATCTTGTTGTTTATGAAACAGAACGTCGAGAGGGGTTTGGAATTCCTTTCAGTCAGTAATCTTTCAATTCGACGGCTAGTCCGCCCTCGGAGGTTTCCTTATAAAGTGACGGTAAGTCATGGCCGGTCTTTTTCATTGCTGCGACGACATGATCGAAGCTCACGCGGTGCTGTCCGTCGGAGAAGGTGGCATAGAGTTGAGCGTCGAGGGCACGGCAGGCAGCGAAGGCATTGCGCTCGATACAGGGGATCTGTACCAGTCCGCATACGGGATCACAGGTCATGCCGAGGTGATGTTCCAGTCCCATCTCAGCTGCATACTCTATTTGTGAAGGCATGCCTCCGAAAATCTGGCATGAGGCAGCGGCAGCCATGGCACAAGCCACACCCACTTCTCCCTGACAGCCTACTTCTGCTCCAGAGATAGAAGCGTTGTGTTTTACGATGTTGCCGAAGAGTCCGGCTGTGGCCAGGGCGTGTAGGATGCGTGTCTCTGTGATGTTATGTCCTTCGTAGAGATGGACGAGTACACCGGGAACGACACCGCAGGAGCCACATGTGGGGGCTGTGACGATGGTGCCTCCGGCAGCATTTTCCTCGCTTACAGCCAACGCATAGGCATAGACGCGTCCGCGGCTCTGCAGGTTCTGCTTATAAGCCAGTGCCTTGATGTAATAGGTAGGTGCCTTTCGGGCAAGGTTGAGCGGTCCGGGAAGTGCGCCTTCATGTTCGATGCCGTTTTTAACGCTTTGCTGCATCACTTTCCATACTTCGTGTAGATAGTCCCAGATGTCATTGTCCTCACATTCCTTTACATATTCCCAGTAACCACGTCCGTATTTCTCGCACCATTTTTGGATGTCGGTTAGAGTATCAAGATCGTAGACTGGCTTGGAATAGAATGCGTCTTCCTTGCCCGGCTTACCTTCAGAGAGTGCACCGCCACCAACCGAGTAGACGGTCCAAGACTCGAGCACGTCGCCTTGTTTGTTCTTTGCGATGAACTTCATGCCGTTGGGATGGAAAGGGAGGAATACCTTCGGTTTCCACACTACCTCTACAGGCGCAACTTGTGAGAGGATACTGGTGATGGCCCGGTCGGTACCGTGGCCCTTGCCCGTAGCGGCAAGGCTACCGTAGAGTGTCACTTCAAATGAAGCAGCCTCGGGATGACGCTGGACGAAGATCGTTGCAGCGCGATGTGGTCCCATTGTGTGACTGGACGAGGGACCGATACCTATTCTGAAAATATTCTTTATGGATTCCATTGCTGATTAAGTTGGAAGGCGTATGGTGTCGTAGAAACGGCATGCCTCAGATTGTGTCACAAAGGTAGCGAATAATTATAATATTTCTTATGTGGAGGATAACCTTTTTTGCCTGCCCGGTAATCCAGAGTGATATTTTCCCCTGTCTTCTGTGTTTCCCTGTAATCTTTTTAAGGTATTGATTGTCAATCAACGGATTTCTCTCTATGTGTCTTTGTTTAGCGTTTACAGTTTTAAGGGTTATAATAATAGGGGTAAGAGATGTGTCCGGTAAACATCAGCCGGATACATCTCTGCCCCGTTCATTTATTATTTTCCACAATTGCAGCTGCATTTGATGTATTGCTCATATTCTCCAGAATAAATGATTGCACCTTGTGGACATAGGTTGCCGCATCCGTGGCATCCGTCAATACATCCTTCTCTGTACACGACCACCGGCCGTCCGTTTTCAACGTCAAAAACCCCATGCTTGCATTTGTTGTAGCAGGCAAGACATCCGATACATTTGTCCTCATCAATGAGAGGAAACCATTTTTTACTCATATCTTATTTTTGAAATTCCTCATTTCCGCAACTCTTTTATCCTCTCATG
>HF988496.1 GCA_000431975.1 Prevotella sp. CAG:924
TTATGATTAGCATTTACCTCCTACCCGATTATGTCTTATCGTCGGCCATTCCGGCCGGTGGATCCGGATCATGCAGGGGCGGTATATGTCATTTCTTACGGGAGGCAGAAGGAGGCGGGGAAGCCGTTTGCAGGAGAGAATGGCCGGACAGATGACACTCGGATGCGTTATAAACCTATAAAATAGAAATTTCTTCTTCGCCTTTTCCGAGAACATTGATTATCTTTGCACCATATTATTTTAAAGACGAAATCATACAATGAAATATATACAGCTCCTGGCTCCGGCCAAGAACTATGAACAGGGATGTGCCGCGATCGATCACGGCGCTGATGCCGTGTATGTGGGTCCCGCCCATGGAGGAGCCCGTCAGCAGGCCGGCAACAGCGTGGAGGACATCAAGAAGCTCTGTGACTATGCCCACCGCTTCGGCGCGCACGTGCATGCCACACTCAATACGATCGTCTACGACGAGGAGATGGAGGCTACCGTGCGTCTGGCCCGTCAGCTTGTAGACGCGGGCGTCGATGCCTTCCTGGTGCAGGACATGGGACTGCTTGAGCGGCTCAAGGAATGGGTGCCTGCCCATGTGGCGTTGCACGCCTCCACGCAGTGTGACACACGGACGGCGGAGAAGGCGGCATGGCTGCGGCAGCAGGGCTTCGACCGCGTGGTGCTTGCACGAGAGCTGTCGCTCAAGGAGATCGCCGACATACACAAGGCACTGCCGGATCTTGAGCTCGAGGCCTTCGTACACGGTGCGCTCTGTGTGAGCTATTCGGGCATCTGCTATGCTTCCCAGTACTGTTTCGGCCGGTCGGCCAACCGTGGAGCATGTGCACAGTTCTGCCGCCTGGCCTTCGATCTGAAGGACAGTGACGGACGAACGATAGAGCACAACCGCCATCTGCTCTCATTGAAAGACATGAACCAACTCGGACACCTTGAACAGCTGATAGAGGCGGGTGCCTGCTCGTTCAAGATAGAAGGCCGGTTGAAAGATATTAATTATGTGAAGAATGTCGTAGCCGCCTATTCCCAAAGGCTCGACGAGATCATCGCCGCCCGCCCGACGGAGTACAGACGGTCGTCGCTCGGACATGTGCGGTATAATTTTACGCCTGACCTGAAAAAGACCTTCAACCGCGGCTATACGGACTATTTTGCCGAGGGCCGCCATCCCGACATCTTCTCGCCCGATACGCCCAAGGCACTGGGCGAGTATGTGGGACATGTGAAGGAGCTGAGGCGCGACTCGTTCAACGTGGCCGGCACGGCCACCTTTGCCAATGGCGACGGTCTCTGTTTCCTGCACCGCTCCGACGATGGCAGCCTGCAGCTCGAAGGCTTCCGCGTGAACCGTGCCGTGGGCAACCGCCTTTATCCGTTCAAGATGCCCCGCGGCCTGCGGCCGGGCATGGCACTCTACCGCAATCAGGACCAGGCGTTTGAGAAAGAGCTAGGGGGAGAGTCGGCTGTCCGCACCATTCCTGTGACGCTGGTCTTCGCACCTGCCGACGACGGTTTCAGTCTGTCGATGACTGTACAGGAGGGACTGACCGCCACTGCTACCGTAGCCTTCGCCCACGACGAGGCAAAAAAGCCACAGCATGACAACATCGTGCGGCAGCTTACGAAATTGGGTGGGACAGCTTATCAGGCTGACGACGTGGAGATCACCGGCGGCGCCGACAGGTATTTCATCCCAAGCAGTCTGCTCGCGGATCTCCGCCGGCAGGCCGTCACGGCTCTCGATGAGGCAGTGATGGAGTGGGGACGCAGGAAGGAATCGCTCAGCGGACAGGCCGGAAGCGCCTGCCCGACGGTCTGCTCGCCGGACGCCGCCAACCCGGCGCAGTATGCCCGTTTCCCTTATCTTTATAATATATCCAATGCCGCGGCAGTGAAGTTCTACGAGGAGCAGGGACTGGACAACATACGGCCTGCCATGGAGACAGCACCGAAAAGTACGGGGGACGCCCTCCTGATGCAGTGCCGGCACTGCATACGTTATTCCTTGGGATATTGCGTACGTCGTGGCGGCAAACAGCCCACATGGCACGAGCCGCTCTTCCTGGAGCTGCCCGATCATCGCCGCTTCCGGTTGGAGTTTGACTGTAAGGATTGTCAGATGAATGTCCATGTGTGTCAGTAAAGGAGGTGTCGGGAAGAGGGGAAACAGCCTCTGCCTGATAAAACAACCGGAGATGATGACTGATGTCCGGTTCATATAATTTTTCCCAACCTTTGTGACCCGGATCACAATTTTTACCAATAATCGAATGAAAAAATATTCTTTAGCTATAATAGCATTTGCTGTTGTGGCCGTCATGGCCGCGTGTGGAGGATCGTCCAAGAAATCAGAGAAGGCGTCGAAGGCCGTCAGACAGGATACGGCCGTCGTCGATACAGGTCTGCAGCGGCGTCTTAGAGAGTTCGCACATAAGCCGCGCATGAAGGGCGAGTTCGGCTTCCTGGTCTATGACCTCACTGCCGACAAGCCGGTGTATGGCATGAACGAGCATCAGGCCCAGCCTACGGCGTCGTGTCTGAAACTGCTGACGGGCGTGGCAGGCTGCCATCTGCTCGGAACGGATTATCTGTACCGCACGAGCCTCTATATGCGCGGAAAGATGGTGCAGGACACGTTGAGAGGAGATCTGATCCTCAAGGCCGGCCTGGATCCCTACTTGCAGGCGGACAGTCTGAAGATGTTCGTGCAGGTACTGAAGCACAGATACCATGTCAAGGCAGTGCAGGGAAAGATGATCCTCGATCTGGTGCTCACCGAACCGGTGCGCAGCGAGGAACACTGGTTCCCCTGGGACCTTTCCTTCTCTAAATACGGCCTGCTGTATAAGGGCGAGGACAAGATCCGCCAGGCAGTGAAACAGCAGTTCCGCAATCAGGGCATCCAGCTGAAGGACTCGCAGATCGTGCTCGGCCGTCTCCATAAGGGCGACCATTGTGTGTTCCGTTACTACCGTACGGTGCAGCGGACACTTCAGCGTATGTGGAAGAACAGCTCGAACACACAGGCTACCTCACTGCTCTATACGATAGGACATCATGTGGACCGGCGTGCAAAGGATCCCACGGTGCCCGGAGTGAGATATCTCCGCACGTTCCTTCGTGACACGTTGCAGATGAAGGACTCCAATCTCGTGATCCATGACGGTTGCGGATTGTGTATCCACAACCATCTCTCGCCGATAGCCCTCGTGTCGATCCTGCGCTACGGTTATGCCCATCAGGATATTTACAAGATGCTGATGCGCTATCTGGCCGTTTCCGGTGTCGATGGCACACTGCGCACGGAAATGGCGAACGAGAAGTTGCGCGGCAAGGTGCATGGAAAGACGGGGACCCTGTCTCATCCGTACGGCATCTCGTCGCTCGCCGGATATACGAAGAGCTCCAACGGCCATACGCTCGCCTTTGCCATTATAGACAGTGATATGTCGGTTCTCGACGCCCGCGTCCTGCAAAGAAAACTCTGTGAGGAGCTTGTAAAATAGAAGATGGTCAGAAATCAGTGGCTGATGAGAGGAAAAATCTCACGAGCCACTGATTTTGCTTATATACATGTCAGCTTTTGCTGTTCGTGTTCTGCTTGTAAGATAGATATAAGTCAGCGGTTGGTGAGCGTATCCTCTCACCAACCGCTGATTTTGTCTTGTATGGGACAGATGCATATAATGATGCATTTTTCTCTTAATATAATAAGGAGTACGCCTTAACTTCTCTTGATATAGGTCAATATCG
>HF988497.1 GCA_000431975.1 Prevotella sp. CAG:924
AGAAAGTTTTACCGGACAGCAATAGTCTTATTTATCTTTTAGAACATATCCCTTTCTTATTATTGCCTCAATGCTCAGTGTGGAGTCACTTTTCAGTGCCCGTCGCAGGTAGGTGATCTGCACATTAAGTGCCATGGAGTTAGAGTAGGAATCATCGCCCCATACCTCTTTTAGTAGTACCTCACGCTCTACCACCTTATTCAGATTTTCGGCAAGTATTCGCAGCAGTTCTGCCTGACGGCTGGTGATAATAACCTTCTCGTTGCCGTAGCGAAGCTCATTGAGTTCATAGAAAAACAGTGTAGAGCCTATCTTTATTGCCTTGACGTTGTCATCAGACGTGGCTGGCGGTTGCTTCATCTCATAAATCATGTTTTTTATAAACTCGTGCCTTATGGCGTTTATGCGACGCTGAATCATTATTGTCTTGATTTGGTACATCATGCAGAAGCCCAGGATTACAAGTAGCACCACACTTGCGGCAAACTGCCAGCCCATCAGTATTAGCGTCTGCGACACCGGTATGGGAATGGCCATCTCAACAGCTTCCATATTAAGTGGATTAGTAGAGTATTTCACGTACAGTGTCTTTATCAGTCCGTCGCTCATGGTGAATACCGGCTTCACCATGCATCTGTTTGTCTTTACAAATCTGAAACGGTCGGTTTTTATGCCCTCTGCTGTATACAGCAGCGAATCGAATGTGCTGTGGTCGAATCGTCTGTTCTGCGAGACCATATATCTCGATGTCAGTTCCACGCCATCGGTCATGTCGATGTTTTTCACTTTCAGTTGCTTTTTTGTGTCGGGCAAGGTGAATCTTATCGTAGATTTCACCGATTTCTTTTTCTCTTTTCTGTTTTTTATGTTTTGGTCGATCTTCAGCACAATCTTCATTCTTACGTTGCTGTTATTATATTTGATGTCGTCATATTTGTCAATTCTTATATCTTTTTCAGTTTCAAATGCCTTGGTGCAGGCTGCCTTCAGTTCTTCAGCCTTAACCATGCTGCTGTATTCGTATTGGTTATAGAGCCAGTAAGCCTGCATGGCAAATATTGTTATCATCGCCACGATGCTTATAATCCAAACATGTTTTATCCTTCGGTTCATCTTACTGTTATGTTGCGTTTACTGATTTTCTTTTAAGTTGTGCGCCATCTTGCCGTTCGTATCATGGTGTGGCATAGTGTATGCAAATATAGTAAATAAAGGTGAACTGCGTGGTGGCGATAATATTTTAGTAATACGTTCTGTAATATGCGAGTAATAAAAATGTGCCTTTTCATCGGTCTGTCTTCGTTAGTTTTGTGGCATTAATCAAAACTTTTGTTACTATGAAACGAATTATATTCATAATCTTCTTTGCAGTTTGTACGATATTGTGCAGTGCGCAGACCAGCATCAATGTGTTTACGCCTGAAGACCTGCAGCCTGGACTGCCGTGCGACACTTTGCGCTATGTTATAACTTATGATATGGCCTATGTTGAGGACACGTTGCAAGTGCCAATGAAGGCGGCTCACGAAACGATGTTGCTCGAAGCGGGGCGTAAGGTTACGGCATTCTATAGCTACGATGCTTTTAGGAGCGACTCGATCAATGCCGAACTTTTAAGTCGTGGTGCTACACAATACAGTGCTCTCGGCCGTATACCGTGGCGACTGTATACCAATTATCCCGAGACAGGGCGTTCGTCGTTCACCGAGAAACTCGGTCTTGACCGCTTTGTCTGTGTTGAAACTGTGGAACAACCGCAGTGGCAGCTTTGCCCGGACAGCTCTGCCACTATTCTTGGATATCCCTGCCGGCTTGCCATGGCCAACTATAAGGGCCGTCAGTGGAGCGCATGGTATGCTGAGGACATTCCTCTTTATTATGGGCCGTGGAAACTCTGCGGACTGCCCGGCCTTATATTACGTGCTTACGACAGCTGTCGCCATTATGTGTTTGATGCGATAGGAATAAAGACAGCCGATAAGGCACGCCCTATATACTATAAAGGTGACGGCTATGAGACAGTAAGTCGTAAGGATTTGGACGGTCTTTATCGCCGTTATTATTCTGATCCTGTAGGTTATATGGCTGCCGATGGTAAGGTAACGGTAAGGGTGCAAGATCAGAGTGGCAATGCTGTTGCTCCTCCTAAAGGCGTTCCTTATAATCCTATAGAGCGGTAGACTGGTTAATGATTCGTGCTTTAAGTCATCTGTTTTAATACAATTTATGATGAAAGGAATACTCCGGATATTTATGATATTTCTGTTGTTGCCGTTCTGTCTGTGCGTCTCGGCGCAGCAGTCGGTAACAGGTATTGTTACCGATTCTGTCACACTTGAGCCGTTGCCGATGGCTGCGGTAACGCTGATGCGTGATGGAAAGCCGGTGGCATTTACCCATGCAGACGACAAGGGGGTGTTCTCCATGGTTGTAAAAGTAGGCGATTGTCTTTCTGTGAGCTTTCTCGGCTACCGCAAATATAGGGTGAGGGTGAGTCCGGGGCAGCATGTAAGCATACAGATGGCGCCAGAGGCATTTAAGCTTAGAGAGGTTCAGGTTAAAGGCGGACGCATAGCTGGACTTAGAGACACCATAAGCTACGACCTTTCGAAGTTTGCCGACAAGCGCGACAACTCACTGAAGGATGTACTGAAGAAACTGCCTGGAGTGAATATCGATAAAAATGGCAAAATAAGTTTCAACGGAAAAGAAATCAACCGTTTCACTGTTGAAGACCTAGACCTTACAGGCGGACGCTACGACAGATTGAACGAAGCACTAAAGCCCGAAGATGTTGACCGTGCGGAGGTGATACAGCACGACCAGCCTGTGAAGGCTTTGCGCGACAAAGTGTTCACCGACGATGTGGCAATGAACATAAAACTGAAGCCGGGAGCGCGCGACAAATGGATGGCAACGCTCCGGCCTGCCGCAGACGTGGCCTTTCCTCTGAAAGGCACCGGGCCTATGGGTGGAATGGATGTGCTGCAGATTGGGCAGAAAAGACAGCGCATGTATGATGCAGAATACGACCGTTCAGGCCGTGACCTTAGCCGCAGCAATGATGTGCTTGCCATTGGCGGCACCACTGGTTATGGTTCAGGGGTAGATGTTCCGCAATGGTTGTCCCAGCCGGAACTTGCTGCGCCCATCGACGACAACCGCCTGCGCTTCAACCATTCGTATAGTCTGAACGTGAAGCATACGGCAAAGACGGCTAAGGGCAGCGACTGGCGTATTACGGCAGGATATGTGCATGGCAATGAGGAGCAGGCAACCTCCAATATATCGTCATACTATTTGGATGATTCTGCCGTTGAAACAACTAATGAAACTAATCATTCCACGATGAGACGTGACAATATGTATGTGGATTTCACAAGTACGCTGAACAATGAAAGAGCTTACGGCAACGAGTATTTTTTGGTAGAAGGTACAAGGCGTGAAGGCATTTCTCGTATCGAAGGAACAACACAGCGTGTCATTGCACAGACGGTGCAAACACCTGAAATGCGCCTTCTGAACAATTTCTCGCGCCTTGTTACGTTCGGTGACAATACGCTTACGGTGCACTCAATTGCCGATTTTCATTATGCTCCGTTCTCGTTGAACGTGGACGGCACCACGGAGGAACTGAAAAACCTGCTTTGGCATACCGACAATAATGCAGAGTTGATACTGCCCAGTCGATATTTCACGCAGAAATATAAGGTAGGTTTTGTCATGGAACACCTCAACCTGCGTGGACGCAATACCTCTATGGAAGTTTACGCAACGCCCGGACTTGAATACCGCCGTGGCAGTCTGAGACTCAACTTAAGCGTGCCCTTAAGATGGCAGCGGCTTACGGCGCAGAACAGGAACCTACTATATGCGTCGCCGTCACTCTATCTTAATTTCAAGACCGGCATGCGTAGCGAGCTGACTGCATGGGGAGGATATGCTATGAAACCGGGAGAATGGAGCAGTTTCGCGCTCGATGAATATGTATTCGACTATCGCACGACTTACGCAACGTGCGGCATTGTGCCTGTTAACCGTACTTTGAGCGCATACATTTCATACGATTACAAGCGTCCTGTGAAAGAACTCTTCTGGTCGTTCACGGTAAGCTATGATCATACACGCAGCAACCTGATGACTGATATGACTATAACCGACGGACGATATGGATATTACATTACCGAAAGAGACAACGGCCGTCAGTCGGCCTTTGTGAAAACTCAGGTGTCAAAGGGCTTTTTCAGTCTGCATCTGAAGACACGCCTTGCCTTGCAGTATGCCTATTCGGAGGGTGGACAGCTGTCGATGTCCACCGTCACAGGTTACAGGGCACACACCTTTACTATGTCGCCAGAGATTACGTTCTCGCCATCTTTCGGTACCTTCTATTATACAGGACAATTTACTCTTAATAGTATGAATACTGATGAAACCAACCAGAATACCCTTTTCTGTTGGCGTCAGAATCTGTCTTACACGCAGACCATAGGTAATGTAGACATAACCTTGTCAGCTCTTCACTACCACAACGAACTACAGTCGGTCCAGACCGTGAACACGCTCCTTGCAGATGCTGCCATTGTGTGGCGACTAAAGAAAGTCAGATTGCAGGCGGAGCTGCGCAATATCTTTAACAGGCGCAACTATGCTGTTACATATTATGGCAGTGCGTCATCATCGACCACATATTACAATTTGCGTCCTCGTGAGATCGTGTTAAGTGCGCAGATAAATCTTTAGGACCTTCACAAAACTGAATCAAGGGGTAAGGTGTATAATATTGAAAGAATATATTTTGTGGTGTGAAATATGCAAGCGCGCCATAAGGCCTTTAAAGGTCTTATACTTCTTAAATCTCTATCAGGATGACGACTACGTGGTAATTCGATGGGGTTTCGCAGAAGTCTTGTCTGGTAATGGGTAATATTTACCGATCCGTTGAATCCATAATGAAAGGAGATATTCGTTTTTATCTTCTAATTCTGTTTTCGACCGCCTCATTTTTTGTATCTTTGTACCGCTATGTCAGACAAGCTGTTATCCTTACGTATCGACGACCTGTCCATCGGTTATGTCCGTCATCCTGTAGCTGCCCATCTGTCGGCTGCGATAAGTCCTGGTATGCTCACCTGCCTGCTCGGTGTCAATGGAGCAGGCAAGTCGACGCTGCTGCGCACCCTTGCCGGCTTACAGCCTCCCTTGGGGGGCAGAGTGTTGTTGGAGTCCATGCAATCCTCTTCTTCGCCAGCCGTAGACTGTGAAGGGGTAGAGGATATCACGATTATGAGTCGCCGCCAGCGGGCTCGTTGCATCGCTGTGGTGCTGACAGAGCATCCTGACGTCGCACAGCTCACCGTACGTGAGGTCGTGGCCATGGGCCGTATGCCTTACACAGGTTTTTTCGGAGGACTGTCTTCGGAGGACAAGGCTGTGGTGGACAAGGCTTTGGAGCAGGTGGGTATTGCAGGCTATGCCTCACGCGATATCCAGACCTTAAGTGATGGTGAACGTCAGAAGGTGATGATCGCCAAGGCACTGGCACAGCAGACACCGGTCATCCTGTTGGATGAGCCCACGGCCTTTCTCGATTATCCCTCTAAGGTAGAGATGATGAAGTTGTTGCACCGGTTGGCAGTATCGTCCGGTCTGACGATTTTGTTGTCAACCCACAACATTCATCTGGCTGAGGCTTTTGCCGATCGGTATCTCATTTTGGACACGACGCTGCATGCGATCTCGCGTGCGGCTCTGCATGAATATATAGAAGAAGCAAAGCGATGAAAGAAGAGACCATTGCCATTGTCGACTGGTATCGCAGCCACGGCCGTGACCTGCCGTGGCGTCATACGCACGACCCTTATGCTATCTGGCTGAGTGAGATCATCCTGCAGCAGACCCGCATAGCACAGGGGTTGGCCTATTGGGAGCGCTTTATGACCCGTTGGCCCCGTGTGGAAGATCTGGCGGCCGCTACCGAGGATGAGGTGCTTAGGGAGTGGCAGGGCCTCGGGTATTATTCCCGGGCACGTCATCTGCATGAGGCGGCACGTCAGATAGTAGCCCTTGGCCATTTTCCTGATACCTGTCAGAAACTCCGGAAGTTGAGTGGGGTAGGTGATTATACGGCTGCGGCTGTTGCCTCCTTTGCCTTTGGCGAGTCTGTGGCGGCTGTCGACGGTAATTTCTATCGTGTGCTTTCCCGTTGCTTTGCCATTGACACGCCTATTGACAGCGTGGCAGGAAAGAAACAGTTTCGCGAGCTTGCCGATAAGATGGTAAAGTGTACGGATGCGTCTACCGATTTCAATTCCGGCGTGATGGATCTTGGCGCTACGGTGTGTACCCCTTCCATGCCAGCCTGCGAGGGGTGTCCTCTCAGAGAATATTGTCGGGCAAGGAAGACGGGTAGCGTGGAGCAGTATCCTGTGAAATCAAAAAAGACGGCGGTGAAGACCCGTCGTCTCCTTTACGTGTATGTCCGTTGCCAGGGCTATACGGCCATTCGGCGTCGTGGTGCCGGTGACATCTGGCAGGGATTATGGGAGCCTGTGGAGGCCACGGAGAGCCTGACGCATGGGGCGCAGCTCATTGTGCACGATGTGAGGCACGTGCTCACCCATCGTATTCTCCTGGCCGATCTGTGGCTGTTGGACACAGAGGAGCGACCTGCCTTGCCCGATGGCTATATATGGGTGAGAGAGGAGGAACTCGGTCATTATGCCTTGCCGCGTCTGGTAGAGAAGCTCTTCGGGAGTTTGCCGGAACATTGATGCGATTTTTACTTTACCCCAACTAATTTTTGCTTTATGTTCAACAAATTGGAGATAAATTAGTAATTTTGCAGACAAAGGAAAAAACAAGCTCAATATATGGAAAATAAGCATTTCAAGCGCACTACGGTGACGGCGGCTCTGCCTTACGCCAATGGTGGTGTGCACATTGGTCACCTGGCCGGCGTGTATGTGCCGGCAGATATCTATGTGAGATATCTCAGACTGAAAAAGCAGGATGTGATCTTTATCGGTGGTAGCGATGAGCATGGTGTGCCCATCACGCTCCGTGCCAAGAAGGAAGGCGTGACGCCGCAGGATGTATGCGACCGTTATCACAAGATGATCAAGGACTCTTTTGAGGAGTTTGGCATTTCTTTCGATATCTATTCGCGTACGACAAGCGAGACACACAACAAGTTTGCCAGCGACTTCTTCCGTAAGCTCTATGAGGATGGAAAGCTCATCGAGAAAGAGAGCGACCAGTACTATGACGAAGAGGCTCATCAGTTCCTTGCCGACCGTTATATCATGGGTACATGCCCCCATTGCGGCAATCCCAATGCCTATGGCGATCAGTGTGAGAAGTGCGGTAGCGATCTCTCCCCAATGGAGCTTATCAATCCCCATTCGACGATCAGTGGCAGCAAGCCTGTCATAAAGAAGACAAAGAACTGGTACCTGCCTTTGAACGAGTATCAGGAGTGGCTGAAGAAGTGGATCCTCGAGGGTCACAAGGAGTGGCGTCCCAATGTGTATGGACAGTGCAAGAGCTGGCTCGACATGGATCTGCAGCCTCGTGCCATGACGCGCGACCTCGACTGGGGTATTCCCGTGCCTGTAGAGGGTGCCGACGGTAAGGTGCTGTATGTATGGTTCGATGCTCCTATCGGCTATGTATCCAACACCGTAGAGCTCTGCGAGAAAGATCCCGAGCGCTGGGGCTCATGGAAGAAGTGGTGGCAGGATCCGGAGACCCGTCTGGTTCACTTCATTGGTAAGGACAACATCGTGTTCCACTGCCTGATCTTCCCCGTGATGCTTAAGGCTCATGGTGATTATATCCTTCCCGACAATGTGCCGGCCAACGAGTTCCTCAATCTGGAGAATGACAAGATCTCCACTTCACGCAATTGGGCCGTATGGTTGCACGAGTATCTGCGCGACTTCCCTGGAAAGCAGGATGTACTGCGCTATGTACTTACTGCCAATGCCCCTGAGACAAAGGACAATAACTTCACATGGAAGGACTTCCAGGAGCGCAACAACTCCGAGCTGGTTGCCATCTATGGTAACTTTGTCAACCGCGCCCTGCAGCTGACGAAGAAATATTGGAATGGTGTCGTTCCTGCCTGCGGCGAGCTGCAGGATGTAGACCGTCAGGCCATTGCCGAGTTCCAGGATGTGAAGGCTAAGATGGAGCAGTATCTCGATGTGTTCAAGTTCCGTGAGGCCCAGAAGGAGGCCATGAACCTGGCACGTATCGGCAACAAATATATCACGGAGTGTGAGCCCTGGAAGGTATGGAAGACTGATCCTAAGCGTGTGGAGACCATTCTGAACATCTCTCTTCAGCTGGTGGCCAATCTGGCTATTGCCTTCGAGCCGTTCCTGCCTTTCTCTTCTGATAAGTTGCGCAAGATGATCGGCATGGAGACATTCGACTGGACACAGCTCGGATCTACCGACCTGCTTGCTGCCGGTCATCAGCTCAATGAGCCGGCGTTGCTTTTCGAGAAGATTGATGATGAAACGATCCAGAAGCAGCTCGATAAGCTCGCAGCTACCAAGGAGGCCAACGAGAAGGCTAAGGCTGCTGCCGAATACAAGCCGAAGGAAGTGAAGTCACAGGTGACCTATGACGACTTCGAGAAGCTGGATATCCGCGTGGGACACATCAAGGACTGCAAGCCCGTGAAGAAGAGCACGAAACTGCTGCAGTTCACGATCGACGATGGTACGGGCACCGACCGTACGATTCTCTCTGGCATAGCCAAGTGGTATAAGCCCGAGGATCTGTTAGGCAAGGATGTGCTGTTCATCGCCAACTTCCCTCCCCGCAAGATGATGGGTATCGAGAGTCAGGGTATGATCCTCAGCGCTGTCAACTTCGACGGATCACTTTCTGTCACTTCTACGCTGAGCAGCGTGAAGCCGGGAAGCACGGTAGAGTAGAATTATTCAAATTTGTATAGCATTCAGGAAGGACTGTGTCAAGGATATTGGCACAGTCCTTTCCTTGTGTATGTAGGTAGCGTCTCAGATAAGCTAATACCCGTGAGCATAAGCCGGTCTTGTCACCATGCAGATCCGAAGAGACTGGTATAAGAAAAAAAGGATAAGGCCATTTCATTGTGGCATCTGCGGGAGAAGACCTAAGAGGCACATGGCTTTATTAGGATGCAATTCCTTTTCGTCGAATGCGTGTTATTTAACGAGATTTTCATTTGTAAAATCTTGTAGGGTTGGGATAGTTTGCTTATATTTGCTGACATGAAAGACTCTCTACGACTAAAATAGTAGAATTATGGCAAAAGACAAGAAGAACTCAAAAAAAGCACATAAGAATGATGCTGCGTCAAAAGGTTATGGCAAGGCTAAGGGAGGCAAGAAACGCCTCACGAAGAAGCAGCTTGCTGCTCAGTTGCAGCAGTTGTTTGAGGAACATCCCGATACAGTGCTTACCTATAAGGAAATTTTCCGCCAGCTTCATCTCAATACCCATCCCTTGAAGATGCTTGCTATCGATATTCTCGACGAATTGTCGTGGGAAGACTATCTCAAGAAGGTGAGCGACACAAGCTATCAGCTCAATACGAAGGGACAGGTGCAGGAAGGTCGTTTCGTAAGAAAGGCCAATGGCAAGAACTCGTTCATTCCTGACGGTCAGGATAAGCCGATCTTTGTAGCTGAGCGCAATTCCATGGGTGCGCTGACAGGCGACCGGGTGCGTGTGAGTTTCATGGCCCGCAGGAAGCAGCATATCAAGGAAGCACAGGTGATTGAGATTCTCCAGAGAGCCAAGGATCAGTTCGTCGGACGTATGCGCGTGGATCATGATGTGGCCTACTGTGTGCCTCAAGGTGATAATATGGTGCGTGGCATCATCATTCCACGTAAGAAGACAAAGGGTGCGAAGACCGATGATAAGGTTATTGTCAAAGTGCTCGAATGGCCCGAAGACGAGAATAAGAACATCATCGGTGAGGTGGTCGACGTGCTCGGCAAGACAGGTGACAATGATGTGGAGATGAACACTATTCTCGCACAGTATGGCCTGCCGTATAAATACCCGAAGCGTGTGGAGGAAGCTGCCAATAAGATTACGGGCGAGATCACGGCTGAGGATGTGAAGGAGCGCGAGGACTTCCGGGACGTATGGACCTGTACCATTGACCCGAAAGATGCCAAGGACTTTGACGATGCCTTGTCGTTCCGTCAGCTCGACAACGGCCATTATGAGGTGGGCGTGCATATCGCCGATGTGTCACACTATGTGAAGGAGGGCGACATTATTGATAAGGAGGCACAGAAACGTGCGACGAGCGTCTATCTCGTCGACCGTACGATCCCGATGCTTCCCGAGCATCTTTGCAACTTCGTATGTTCGTTACGGCCCGATGAGGACAAACTGGCTTTCAGCGCTGTCTTTGAGCTTAACGATGAGGCGGAGGTGTTGAACTACCGCATCGTACATACTATTATAAGGAGTAACCGTCGCTACGCTTATGAGGAAGCCCAGCAGGTGCTCGAGGATAACGGCGTGGTGGATGGCACGGGCGAGCCTGCTCCCGTTCCTGGTTCGGAAGGTTATAAGGACGAGTACGGCTGGGAGCTGTGCACGCTCGACCGTCTGGCCAAGCAGTTGCGCAAGAAGCGTTTCAAGAACGGTGCCGTGAAGTTCGACTCTGAGGAGTTGCACTTTGACGTTGATGAGAAGGGACATCCCGTGCGTTGCTACTTCAAGCGCTCGAAAGATGCCAACAAGCTTATCGAGGAGTTTATGCTGCTCGCCAACCGTACGGTGGCCGAGTCGATAGGCAAGGTGAAGAAAGGCAAGAAAGCCAAGACCCTGCCCTACCGCATCCACGACAATCCTGATCCTCAGAAGATGGAGACGTTGCGCGAGTTCATCGGAAAGTTCGGATATAAGGTGAAGACTGAGGGAACGAAGGGTGCCATTGCAAAGAGTATCAACAAGCTCATGGACGGCTGCGAGGGTAGGCCGGAGCAAAAGCTGATCCAGTCGATAGCCCTGCGTGCGATGATGAAGGCACGCTATAGTGTACACAATATCGGTCATTTCGGTCTGGCCTTTGACTATTACACTCACTTCACCTCGCCCATCCGCCGCTATCCCGATACGATGGTGCACCGCTTGATCACGCGTTATCAGCAAGGAGGCCGGTCGGCCAATGAGAAGCACTATGAGGAGCTGTGCGAGCACTGCTCTGACATGGAACAAGTGGCACAGAATGCCGAGCGCGACTCCATCAAGTACAAGATGGTGGAGTTTATGGGCGATAAGATCGGTGAGGTGTATGATGCCCATATCAGTGGTATCACCAGCTATGGCATCTATGCGGAGATAGACGAGAATCACTGTGAGGGTATGATCCCGATGCGTGATCTGGATGACGATTACTACGAGTTCGATGAGAAGAATTTCTGTCTTGTCGGCCGTCGTCATCATCATAAATACCAGTTGGGTGATGCTGTCCGTATCCGTGTGGCCAAGGCCAATCTGGAAAAGAAGCAGCTTGATTTTGTGCTCGAGAAATAAGGATATTCAGTATATATTCTGCAAGGAAATATAACAGCAAGTGAAAGCAGGTCGGAAATGTATGATTTCCGACCTTTTTTCTTGTACTTAGTCTTGAAAATTCGTATATTTGCTCACGTCATTAATTACTTAATTGCATTTCGACTATGAAGATACATGAGTACCAGGCAAAGTCCTTCTTCGAACAATATGGCGTTCCCGTCGATCGGCATTTCCTCTGCCGCACTCCGGATGAGGCCGTGGAGGCATACCGCCGATTGGGCAGTGTGAAGGCAGTGGTGAAGGCTCAGGTGCATACTGGCGGACGTGGTAAGGCCGGCGGTGTGAAGCTGGGCAGTAGCGAAGAGGAGATCCGACGGAATGCGGAGCAGATCCTCGGCATGGACATCAAGGGATTTACAGTCGACCGTGTGCTCGTCAGCGAGGCTGTTGACATTGCCGCAGAATATTATGTGAGTATCCTCGTCGACCGTCGGTCTAAGTGTCCTATGATCATGCTTAGCCGTTCGGGTGGCATGGACATCGAGCAGGTGGCTCGTGAGACTCCCGACTGGATAGTGAAGCTCGTTGTCGATCCCTTGCTTGGTATGACTGACTATATGGCCCGTGAGGCCGCCTATAAGCTCTTTGACGACAAGGCACAGGTAGGTCAGGCCGTGAAGATCTTCAAGGCGCTCTACAGGCTTTTTGTAGAGAAGGATGCCTCGCTCGTGGAGATCAATCCGTTGGTGCTTCTGCGTGACGGTACGCTCCGCGCCATCGATGCGAAGATGACCTTTGACGATAATGCCCTTTTCCGGCATGCTGACGTGGCCGACTGTTTCGAGCCTACCGCAGAGGAAAAGGTGGAGCAGGAGGCCAAGGCCAAGGGCTTCAGCTATGTCAATCTGGGTGGAAAGATCGGATGTATGGTCAATGGTGCCGGACTGGCCATGGCTACGATGGATATGATCAAGCTTTATGGTGGCGAGCCGGCCAACTTCCTTGATATTGGTGGCAGCTCCAATCCTGAGAAGATCGTTGATGCCATGCATCTGCTGCTCTCCGACAAGCATGTGAACACGGTGCTCATCAATATCTTTGGTGGCATCACGCGTTGCGATGATGTGGCCAAGGGACTCATTGAGGCTTTCCAGACGATCCAGACTGATGTGCCTATCGTCATCCGACTGACGGGCACGAACGAGGAGGAGGGCCGTGCCATGCTTCATGGAACACATTTCACGGTGGGTACGAGCATGGCCGATGCCGGACATAAGGCTGTGGAGCTTAGTCGTGCCCGATAGTCTTGCCGTGCCGGTGAGAGTCTCGCTGCCCGGATTAATGTTCGGGTTGTGACGGTCTCCGTTTTTCCTATTATTTCCATCAATTTTCATTTTATAAGAGATGAGTATACTGATCAATAAGGATACAAAAGTCATTGTCCAGGGTATTACCGGACGTGACGGCAGTTTTCACGCTGCCAAGATGAAAGAATATGGTACGCAGGTTGTTGGTGGTACGTCGCCCGGAAAGGCCGGTCAAGAGGTTGCCGGCATACCTGTATTCAATACGGTCAAGGATGCGGTAGCTGCTACGGGAGCCAATACATCGATCATCTTCGTTCCTGCTCCCTTCGCCAAGGATGCCATGCTTGAAGCCATCGATGGTGGTGTGAAGCTCGTGGTATGTATTACAGAGGGTGTGCCGACGATGGATGCTGTGATTTGCCAGCGCTACGCGAAGTTACGGGGTGTTCAGGTGATCGGACCGAATTGTCCGGGCTTGATCTCTCCCGAGCAGAGCATGGTGGGCATTATGCCTGCCAATATCTTCAAGAAGGGCCATACGGGCGTGATCAGTCGCAGCGGTACGCTGACCTATGAGGTGGTGAAGAACCTCACCGATGCCGGTCTGGGACAGTCGACTGCTGTCGGTGTGGGCGGCGATCCTGTAGTAGGACTCTATTTCGAAGATCTGTTGCAGATGTTCCAGGATGATCCCGATACCGACTCTATCGCAATGATCGGTGAGATCGGAGGTGATGCTGAAGAGCGTGCCGCACAGTTTATCAAGGAGCACGTGACCAAGCCCGTTGCCGTGTTTATCAGTGGCCGTCAGGCTCCTCCGGGTAAGAAGATGGGACATGCCGGTGCCATCATCTCGGGCAATAGCGGTACGGCTGCCTCAAAGGTGGCTGCATTCGAGGCTGTCGGTGTTCCTGTAGTCAAGGAGACACGCGAGATACCTGAGGTGCTGAAACGTCAGATGAAATGATATTAAGGTAGCTGAGCGTCACTAAGAGAGGCTATATATAAAAAATAAAGAGCCCTATCCTACTCCAACTTTTTGGGGTCACTTCAGGAGTGCGGATAGGGCTCTTTATTTGTATAAGTCGGAGAGATTGCGGATTCTGACGATGGGTGCCGGACATCCGTTTCTTATATTCTTCCTTCTATTCTCAGTTTGCAGAACTCCCATACGACGATGCCGACGGTGACGCTGATATTGAGCGAATGTTTTGTACCGAACTGGGGAATCTCCAGACAGGCGTCGGAGGCATCGACAATATTCTGCTTTACGCCTTTCACCTCATTGCCGAAGATGACGGCATAGCGTGGCGCCTCTGCTATTTTGAAAGGCAGATCCTGAAGGGCGGTAGAGCCTACGGCCTGTTCTACACTATATATATAGGTATCTTGCCGCCGTAGTTCTTCTATGGCATCTTCTGTGCGTTCGAAGTAGCGCCAGTCGACACTGTCCTCTCCTCCGAGGGCTGTCTTGTGGATCTCTGCGTTGGGAGGTGTGGCGGTGATGCCGCAAAGCCAGACGGCCTCGACACGGAAGGCGTCACTGCAACGGAATACGGATCCTACGTTGTAGAGCGACCGTACATCATCGAGCACCACGATGAGAGGGAGCTTGCGTGCTGCCTTGAACTGGTCCACCGTGAGGCGGTGCATCTCGAGGGTCTTAAGCTTTCTCATCCTCTTTGATGGAGTATGCCACGGCATAGGCCTTGATCTGTTTGATCATGGCCAGCAGGCCGTTGGAGCGGGTGGGAGAGAGATGGTCGCGCAGACCGATGCGGTCGATGAAATAGAGGTCGGTATCGAGGATCTCCTTCGGTGTGTGTCCGCTGAGCACCTTGATCAGCAGGGCGATGATGCCTTTGACGATGAGCGCATCGCTGTCGGCTGTGAGCACCATTCTGCCGTCGATGAGATCGCATTGCACCCATACACGGCTTTGACAGCCGTCGATGAGGTTATCCTGCGTCTTGTATTTGTCATCGAGTGCGTCAAGCTCGTTGCCCAGATCAATGAGCAACTGGTAGCGGTCCATCCAGTCATCGAAGTCGGAGAACTCGTCTATCACTTCGTCCTGCGCCTCATTGATAGAGGGCAGCGTGGAGAAATCCATATCTTTTGTCATACTTTCTCTATTTTGAAGAATTTATCGTTGGGTCTTACTTTATCAGGCACGGGTATGGATACATACCAGCCCTGTTCGGCCTTGTCGACGGGCTTGAGGTCGTAGCGTATCTCCTTGCAGTCGAGATACATTGCTCCTGTAGTGTTGCCTGTGATAAGGAGCTTGTCGCCGACGGAGAAGGTCGTGGCCTCCACATGGATCTCGGCCACCTTGATCTTGGAGAAGAATTTGGTCACCTTGCCGACCAGTACCTTCCGTTCTGTGGCGGCAGAGCCATAGCCGTGGTTCCATTCGCCGATGGTCTGTCCCTGATAGTAGCCGTCCCAGAAGCCACGGTTGAAGACCGTAGAGAGGCTGCGGTCCCACTCGTCTTTCTTCTCTTCGGTGAATGTGCCGTCGAGAACGCTTGCGATGGCCTCTTTGTAGGCTGTCACGACACGGTAGACATATTCTGGTCCGCGAGCCCGTCCCTCGATCTTGAACACACGCACGCCGGATTTCATCATACGGTCGATGAATCGGATGGTCTTCAGGTCCTTCGGGCTCATGATGTATTTGTTGTCGATCTCGAGCTGGTTGCCTGTCTCGGTGTCCGTGACGACATAGGAGCGGCGGCAGATCTGTGTGCACTGACCGCGGTTGGCCGAGCGGTTGGCTGCGTGGAGACTCATGTAGCATTTGCCCGATACGGCCATGCAGAGTGCTCCATGGCAGAACATCTCGATGCGGATGAGGTCGCCTTTCGGTCCGCGGATCTGGTCTTTTTCTATCTGTGCGTAGATCTCCGCCACCTGGTCGAGGTTGAGTTCACGCGCCAGCACCACCACATCGGCAAATTGGGCGTAGAAGCGCAGGGCCTCGATATTGCTGATATTGAGCTGTGTGGAGAGATGCACCTCCATTCCCTTTTGGTTGCAGTAGGTCATCACCGCTACGTCGGCAGCAATGACGGCTGTGATGCCGGCATCGCAGGCAGCGTCGATGATCTGGCGCATGGCAGGGATGTCATCGTTATAGATGATGGTATTGACGGTGAGATAGGTCTTGATGCCGTGCTGCTTACATGTCTCGGCTATCTCGCGCAGGTCGGCAATATCGAAATGGTTGGCCGAGTGCGACCGCATGTTCAGTTGGCCGATACCGAAATAGATGCTTCCTGCACCTGCCTGTATGGCGGCGGCCAACGACTCGCGTGATCCCACGGGGGCCATGATCTCAAAATCTGATGCTTGCATGTTCATGATTGCAAAGTTACGAAAAAATAGTCATGCAAAGGGCGCGCAGGAGAAAAATATGCCTGCGCGCCCTTTGCCGTCGCTCAGCTGTGGGAGGGTTCTCTCAGCGGATTCTTGTCCGACAGATACCACTCGGCAAACCGGCGTATGCCTTCGGGCAGTTGGGTTGTGGCCTCATAGCCTAAGTCGTGCTGCAGCTTGCTGGTGTCGGCATAGGTGATATGTACGTCGCCAGCCTGCATGGGGTACATCACCTTTTCCGCTGTCTTTCCCAATGTCTGTTCCAGGGTGGTGATGAAGTCCATGAGGTTGACGGGATGTCCGCAGCCTATATTGTAGATTTGTGCGGGTGATCCGGTCTTCGGGTTGACAGCCGGTGCATGGTCGATGACGCGTACCACGCCTTCGATGATGTTATCGATGAAGGTGAAGTCGCGGTACATCTCTCCGTGGTTGAACACTTTGATGGGCTCGCCTCTCATGATGGCTTTGGAGAAGATCATCGGAGCCATGTCAGGGCGTCCCCAAGGACCATAGACGGTGAAGAAGCGCAGGCCGGTGGTAGGCAGTCCGTAGAGATGTCCGTACACATTGGCCATGAGCTCATCGCTCTTCTTCGATGCCGCATAGATGCTCACCTGATTGTCCACACGGTCGTCTTCGGAGAAAGGTGTCTTCGTATTGCCGCCGTAGACGGAGCTGGAAGAGGCATAGACAAAGTGTTTCAGGGAATAGAGACGGGCGCACTCCAACAGATGGATAAATCCCAGTACATTGCTTTGCACGTAGCTGAAGGGATTCTCGATCGAGTAGCGTACGCCAGCCTGTCCTGCCAGATTCATCAGCGCTTCGGGACGTTCGGAGGCGAAGATCTCCTTTAAGGTGTCAATATCGTCGATGTCGGTACGCCGGAAGCGGAGGGCCGGATAACGGCTGCTCTTGACGGTGTGTCCTTGTACGATGTCTTGCTCGTCGATGCCGAGCTCCCGCAGTCGGGCATATTTCAGACTGACGGGATAGTAATCGTTGATATTGTCGATGCCTATCACCTCATCGCCACGCTCGAGGAGACGTTTGACGAGATGAAAGCCTATAAAGCCGGCAGCGCCGGTAACCAGTATTTTCATAGTGTTCTGATATTGTAAAGAGGTAGACAAGTCAGGCGTGTTCCTGCTCTGCAGCTTCGTCGAGTTTTACTTTTTGCCGTTTTCCGATGATGATGTTGCGCGTATAGGTGATGAATCCTACCGACTGTCCGATGGCCAGCACAGGATCGAGGCGGAAGATGCCATAGCATACGATGATGCCGCTGCCTACGAGCGAGATGATCCAGAAGGTGACGGGCAACAGTGACACACGGCGCTTGTAGCTGTAGTACCATTGGTAGATGAACCTGACAGTGAAGATCACTTGTCCGGCCGAACCGAAGATGAGGAGCCATAGAGGTACATCGCTGTTGTGGAAGAAGCGCTGGAGGAACATCTCCGCTTCTCCGAGCATCGTGCCGACAGCAACGACAGGCAGCAGTGCCAGTATCCAGGCTACCGGCCGTGGCAGCTTCTTCCACACACCTTTGATATTGAGGTTCCATATATAGATGTAGTAGGAGATGAGCTGCCCCAGAATGATGGAGAAGTCGTCACGCATCCAGCCGTAGGCAAAGAGCAGGATGCTGCCCACGAGTGAGCAGATCCAATAGAGATTAGGGGAGACGATCTTTTTCGCCCGCTCCGAGAGGATCCACTGGATGAGCATCCGGGCAGAGAAAAAGCCCTGTGCGATGAAGCCTATTGCATAGACAAATACTGATGAGTGCATTTATACGTTGGATGAGTCGATATGATAACGGATATAGCGCTGTTTCATCCAGCGGTAGGCAAAGCAGTCGAGGAACGGTCCTTTCAGGCGGTTCCACAGATGATATTTCGATTTGCCGGCCTCGCGGGGGAAATGGTGTACAGGCATCTCACGGAATTTGCCGCCTACGAGCATCATCAGTGCAGGCAGGAAACGGTGCATGCCGTCGAAGAAAGGCAGGCGCTTGGCATAGTCGGTCTGCATCACTTTCAGCGGGCAGCCGGTATCGGTGGCGGTGTCGCCAGTCATCTTGCGTCGGAAGCCATTGGCGATTTTCGACTGGTATTTCTTCAGCCATGAGTCTTTACGCTTGGCACGGATACCGCTTACGAGCTGGTAGCCCTCGGCAGCATTGAGCAGGAGGGTGAAGTCGTCGGGATGTGTCTGCAGGTCACCGTCAATATATCCTATATAGCGGCTTTCTACGGTATCAATGCCGGCTTTCATGGCTGTGCTCAGTCCGTGATTTTCCGATGAGGAGATGAAGAAGAAGTTGGGCTGTCGGTGGCAGATTTCTTCGATCATCTGTTCGCTGCCGTCAGAAGAGCCGTCGTTGATGAGGAGCACGCACGACTTCATCGGAGCCTTAGGCAGATAGTCGGCCAGGGTCTTCTCCAGACGTGCCATATTGTCCTTTTCATTGTAGATAGGCACAATGATAGTAAAATCGTATTGACTTGTTGCGTTCATTCTTATATTTTTATAAAAGGGTTGTGATATGGATCCGCATCCTTTTTATTTTTTTACTTTGACGATGCTGATCTGATTGAGGAACTGACGGCTGTAGTGTTTATTCGATTTCGGATGTACATTGTCGTCACATTGTGCCACTTTTATGGTGTCAAGATGCGCCAGTACCTTAGCAGGTATCGCCTGGCTTAACGGCTCACGTGTGACAAGTACGCAGGGAGCCTTGGAGGCGATGTCGTTGAGGTTGTTCACGTCGACGGGCAGAATCTTGCGGCCGGCCTGATATACCATTTCAATGCGCAGATCTTCTGAGGCGGGATGATAGAAAGGCAGGTGCTTCACGTTCTCCTGCTTCACCACCTCGTGGATGCTGTGCTTGTCGGGATTGCCGAAAGCCATGCCTATCGATTTGATCATGAAGCATTCGGCTATGAGGAAGAGTATGGCCACGCTGTTCACCATGTCGATGATCTTATGCAGCCGCATGCTGCGGATGAGATACCAGAGCACGGCGAGGCACAGCACGTCAACGAAAATGGCGGTGCCGTGGTCGATGATGCCGCGGCCATAGACAAAGAGGTGTATCAGTACGGGCATGGCCACGATGACGAGTGCGACGATGGTGCCGTTGATCTTGAAGAGCAGGTCGGCAAAACGGTCCCATACGTGTCGGTCCTTGTAGTAGAGCAGTATGTGGGCTACAGAGTAGGCTACAGGCACACACATCGGCAGCAGGTAGCGCATCTTCTTTTCAGGCATCAGGGAGAGGAGTACGAGACTGCTGACGAGCATCACCACGGCGGCAGTGTACTGGCGGGGCTGCGGCACACGCTTCTTCCAGTAAGGCACAATGAGGGCAGCCAGTGTGAGCAGTGCCCAGGCACCCATCTCCGAGAAGAAGCGCCAGTAGTAGTACCAGGGGCGTACGTTGTGGTTGCTCCAGGCTCCCGTCTCTTTGTTGAGCACGTAGTGGAGCATCTCTGGATGTGTGATCCACAGTACGATGTACCACCAGCTGGACAGAACGAGGGTGAGGATGATCAGTAGTGCGAGAGGACCTCCCTTGCCCCGCATGGTCGGGCGCACACTGTAGAGCATGGCTATGAGGAACGGTAACAGCAGGGCATAGAACGACACCGGACCCTTACTCATGAACGACAGGCCCATGAACACGCCCGCCAGTAAGCCCCATCGCCATTTATGGGAATGGGCATAGTAGCGGTCGTCGTAGAGCAGGCGCATGAGATAGTAGATGCCGCCCATCATGAAGGCATGGCAATAAATGTCCCATGTGGCCGACCGTCCCATCAAGATTACGTTGTAGCAGGTGATGAAGACAAGGGTGGAGATAAAGGCGTAGTCCCTTCGCCGGGTGGTATACTTACCCACAAAGTAAAGGAACATCGTCCACATGGCGGCTGCCAGACCGGCGGCCGACCGTTGTGTGCTCAGGTCGCGGGGATTGAGGGTCTCCACGACGGCTGCGATCCAGGTGGGCAAGGGCGGTTTCTCAATACGTAGCACTCCGTTCATCGTCGGTACGAGCCAGTTACCGTCGGCCACGATCTCCCGTGCCGTCACGATATTTCGTGTTTCCATAATGTCGGTAGGCAGAGAGCTGTTATTGATAAAAAACGCAGCCAAACAGAGAAACAGCAGCCAGATTGTTTCCTCGTTGAGGCGTCTAGAAATATTCATGCTTGATAAGTCTTGATTTTCGGTACAAAGGTACGCATTAATTCTGAATAAAAGAGAAACGGGAGAATTAAAATTTATCGAGTTGTATTTCAGTAAATTAGATTTCAGATGATATTTTTCGTTTTTACAATGACCTAATTTCCTTCTTGATTTTTTATTTTTTACATCGTGATGTAAGATGGAGATTCTCCATATAAGTAAAGAAAAAAGTATGGGGAGAAATCTTCTTCAAGAAGCTAGCAGGTCTTTTCTTCTGTTTTTCATTGCTTCTTAAAAGAGGAAAGTTCCTAGGAATCAATAAATAAGCCTCTAAGAATAAGTATTTTCCAATGAAGGAAACAGAACAAGGAGAATAAGTCTTAAATTTGGCAGATAAGATATTATCAATGGGATGGCGGGGAATAACAGATCTATGTTTATTCGCTATCGGTGGACTTTATGTAGGATTGGTAACTGATAGGTAAGAAAATTAGGTTTCACATAGGATAGAAATGGATATAAACAAATCTGTCCGCTTTCGTCGGTTGTATGCCGGCAGACCGGCATCGGAGACAGAAAGCGGACAGACAATGTTGCTTATCGGATTCTTGACAGCAGCTCTTCGGGGAGTTTGGGCATGGCTCCCTGCTGTGTGCAGACATAGGCGCTGACATCCACGGCGAGACGGTGAGCCTCAGGAATAGGCATTCCGGCAAGGATAGCGGCGGCAAAGGATCCGGTGAATGAGTCGCCGGCACCAACGGTATCGGCTACTTTAACATGTGGGGTCTCCAAGAAGCTCTTTACACCGGGAGCGAAGACATAAGAACCGTTCACACCACAAGTCAAGACGAGCATGTCAAGATTATATTTGCCAAGGAGAAGCCAGCACTTGTTTTCTATGTCAAGACCGGGATAGTTGAACATACGGCCAATAGTTACCAATTCCTCATCGTTAATTTTCAGGATATTGGCATGGCGTAGAGAGTCTTGAATCACTTCCTTGCTATAGAAGTTTTGACGCAGATTGATGTCGAAAATCTTCAGACAGTCCTTAGGTGCCGCATCAAGGAACTTATGAATTGTCTGACGGCTTACCTCATTGCGTTGTGCGAGCGAGCCGAAACAGATGGCACGACAGTTCTTGGCCATCTCTTCCATTTCTGGAGTGAAGGGGATATTGTCCCAGGCTACGCCTTCCTTGATATCATAAGTAGGTATGCCTTCCGAGTCGAGTGTCACTTGTACGGTTCCTGTGGGATAGTCGACATGCGGCATCAGGTAGTGAACACCTTTCTGATCAAACTCTTTGAGGGTCTCTTCGCCCAGCGTATCATTGCCTACGGCACTGATAGCCATAGAATCCACACCAAACTGACCGGCATGGTAGGCGAAGTTGGCAGGTGCGCCACCGAGTTTTTTCCCCTCGGGAAGGCAATCCCAGAGAGCCTCGCCGAGTCCTACTATGACTTGTTTCATGTTTTGTATTAAATTTGAGTTACGAAATTATGATCTTTTATTGGTGGATGCCGGACATTACTTAGTACTCATTCTCGGGATGTAAGAGAAGAGATAGAGCACGCCTACAGCCATGACGAGCACGGCTCCGATCTGTCCTGCCGCATCCGATGCGAATCCCATGA
>HF988498.1:0-1606 GCA_000431975.1 Prevotella sp. CAG:924
TCAGAACTTGTCCATTTCCGCAAGCGTATCGGTGAGGAGGGAATTGAGCTTATCTTTCAGGAGAGCATCTGGGTGAGTATCTCCATCGTCAGATGGGCTATTGGCTTATCGGAGTGACCGGGCTTTGCATACTCATCGTGGTGCTGGTGAGCCGGTTGTATACGCAGCGGCACATAGACACCTTGCATGAGGCCTATCAGCGAGAACGGCAGTTCATACACCATGCCTCACACGAGCTGAACAACCCACTTACGGCCATACAGGGCGAGTGTGAGATAGCGTTGTTGAAAAAGCGTGACGCAGCCGACTACGAGGAGTCACTCAACAGGATAGAGGAGGAGAGCCAGAGAATGTCACAGACGATCAAGCAACTGTTGTATCTGTCTATGGCCATGAATGAATCGGACGGGGAGAGCCGTGAGATCATCAAGTGGAAGGATTTCCTTGGGCAGTTTGTTGACAATGAGCGTGTTGAGCTTCATGTCTCTCCAGGCTGTGCCGATTGTTGCATCACGGCCAATCCTTACCTGTTGAAGATGGCGGTAGGCAATATCGTGCGCAATGCCTTGAAATATTCCGCAGACAAGATAGACATAACCCTCCATGAGAAATCCGTCGTGGTAAAGGATAAAGGGATCGGCATACCGAAGTCGGCCATCCCCTATATCTCTCAGCCTTTCTATCGTGCAGCAAATACCCGCTCTTTTCAGGGCAACGGGATAGGCATGAGTCTGGCCGTGAATATTGAAACTTTATGGACTGGCGGTAAAGGTGGAGTCTAAGGAGAATGTAGGTACGGCCATCATCGTGTGCCTTACACGTGGCAGTTTTGACAGGATGTCGAATGCCAATAAGTGATTATCGAGCGGTAACATAATGCTAAAAAATAATAATAAACCTACCAGAAGTCTTGTTGTAAGGCATAAATTTAGTACATTTCGGAAAATTTCCAAAAACCATTAAAAAAGGTAGAATTTTATGTTGAACAAAAAAGTTGAAGAGGCGCTGAACGCGCAGATCAATGCCGAGATGTGGTCGGCGTATTTGTATTTGTCAATGGCTGCATATTGTCATGCAGAAGGTCAGCCCGGAATGGCAAAATGGTTTGAGATTCAGTTCCAGGAGGAGCAGGATCATGCCAAGATATTCTTTAACTATGTGAACTCTCGCAACGGTCGCGTTGAGCTGAAGCCGATCGCTGAGGTTCCTACCCAGTGGGAGTCTGTTCTTGACGTATTCGAGAACACGCTGAAGCATGAGCAGAAAGTTACCGAGATGATCAACAACCTCTGTGCATTGGCAACCGAGCATAACGACTTCGCCACACAGAGCATGCTCAAATGGTTTATTGATGAGCAGGTAGAGGAAGAGGAGAATGCCCAGACCATCATTGACAATATCAAGATGATCAAAGACAACGGTTACGGCATCTATATGCTTGACAAGGAGCTTGGCGCAAGAACTTATACGCAGGCTGCACCGTTGAACGGCACGATCTAATTAAGAGACGACGTTTTGTTGACGCAGATAAGGCAGGCTGTCCCAAATCCGTTTGGGATAGCCTTTTTTCGTCTACAGTGAAGAGAATAGGGGCCTCATCAACCGC
>HF988498.1:1625-21463 GCA_000431975.1 Prevotella sp. CAG:924
CATCAACCGCTCTTCATCGGAATGCAGCGGCTAAAAGATGTGTCAAGCAAATGAAGGATTCTTTAATCCTATATGTCCAATGACTTTAGTTTCGAGGATTGAGGAAGGCAGGGGATAAGAGTGGGCTCCGGGCAAGACATATTATTGGAAAAACTGTATCATAGGGGAGACCTCACTCGGGAAAAGGTCTTGTGGATAGACAGACTCTCGATCCTGGCTTTCTTAGAAAGAAGGTAATGACAACTTAAGGGAAAAATAAAAAAGGCCCTCCCAACTTAATTGGAAAGGCCTCTTTAATTCGCGTTTTTGTTCGCGCTGTTAATTACATAGCAGCTGCAGTGTCAGCAGCAGTAGTGTCAACAGCAGCAGTAGTGTCAACTGAATCAACTACAGTGGTGTCGCTGTCAGTTGTTGCAGGAGCCTGCTGTGCTTTGTTACCACAAGATGCGAACGAGATAGCTGCGATAGCTACGAACATAAGAACTAATTTCTTCATTTTCTTTGCTTTTTAAATCTGTAAAACAATCATTTGTTTATTAAAACACTGCAAAGGTAAGCATTTTTTTGATACGCTGTTCATTTTTTGAGGTTTTTTTTTCGCCCTTACTGTAACTTTTTTGGAATATGTTGGAAATCAATAGATTACAAAGATTTAATAAAGGTTAAACTTGAAGGAAAGCCTTATCCGTGTGCGTTTACATTCTTGCTTTTCATATCTTTTGTGTGGGTGAACAGTCTTTTTCTCGATTTAAAAGTGTATCTTTGCGAACACGAAAGAAGGCACAGAAAGATCTTGTGCTTTTCCTATACCTTATTATATATAATAAAGAATACTTTCAATGATCGATACAAGTGCCTTTCAAGGCAAGACGGCGGCTTACTATACATTGGGCTGCAAGCTTAACTTCTCGGAAACGTCCACTTATGGCAAGATGCTCGAAGAAATGGGTGTGCGCACGGTGGAGAAAGGCGAGAGAGCAGATATCTGTCTGATCAATACTTGCTCTGTCACGGATATGGCCGACCATAAATGTCGTCAGGCCATCCATCGCATGGTGCGTGAGAACCCGGGGGCTTTTGTGATCGTTACCGGCTGTTATGCTCAGTTGGAGCCCGACACGGTGAGTCATATTGCCGGAGTCGATCTGGTGCTCGGCTCCAATGAGAAGGCCCAGCTTGTGCAGTATCTTAATGAGGCGTGGGCCGAGCGTGCGGCAGCTCAGGAGGCGCAGGGGCCTTCCGATGGGCAAGGGTCGTCCGATAGCGACGGTGCTACGGCAGAGAAGGGTCTTCATCTCCATCGTTCCTATCGTGTGGCTCTTCGCGACATCAGGACCTTCCAACCTTCGTGTTCACGTGGCAACCGTACGCGCTATTTCCTGAAAGTGCAGGATGGCTGCAACTGGTTCTGTACCTATTGCACGATTCCCATGGCCCGTGGGCTGTCGCGCAATCCTACGATAGCATCGTTGGTGGCCCAGGCTGAGCAGGCGGCGAAGGAGGGAGGCAAGGAGATCGTGCTCACAGGCGTGAATATCGGTGATTTTGGCCGTTCCACGGGTGAGAAGTTCATCGATCTGGTGAAGGCTCTCGATCAGGTAGAAGGCATACAACGCTATCGCATCTCATCCATAGAGCCTGATCTGCTCGACGATGAGCTGATCGAATATTGTGCGCACTCGCGTGCTTTCATGCCCCATTTCCACATCCCCTTGCAAAGCGGCAGCGATCATGTGCTTCAGCTCATGCACCGCCACTACGATACGCAGCTTTTTGCTCATAAGATCCATCTCATCCGCCAGCTCATACCCGATGCCTTTATCGGTGTTGACGTGATGGTGGGTTGTCGCGGAGAGACTCCCGAGTGTTTCGAGGAGTGTTACCATTTCCTGGAGACACTTCCAGTACAGCATCTTCACGTGTTCCCCTATTCAGAGCGTCCGGGTACGAAGGCGCTCGAGATACCTTATATTGTCGATGAGCGTGAGAAGAAGCGGCGCGCCAACCGTATGATCAAGCTCTCCGACAAGAAGGATCACGATTTTTATGCCCGGTACATCGGTCGGACGGCCCGTGTGCTGTTGGAGAAGAACACGCACGGTCGGTCGATGCATGGCTACACCGATAATTATATCCGTGTGGAGTTGTCGCCGGCCGAGTCGTCACCAGAGTTGGACAATGAGATCGTCACCGTGCGTCTTGGTGACTTCAACTTCGACGGGAGTGCATTGAAGGCTAAACTGATAGAATAAAACAGAAGAGAATGTCAGAGATGAAGAATGATTCACGAGAGCGGGTGGCTATTGTCATCCTCAACTGGAACGGCAAGGAGATGATGCGCCGGTTCCTGCCGTCTGTGATACAGTATTCGAAGGACGAAGCTGTCGTGTGGGTAGCCGACAATGCCTCGACTGACGGATCAATGGAGATGCTCGCCCGGGAATTTCCGCAAGTCAGGACACTTGTGCTTGATAAGAACTATGGCTTTGCTGAGGGATACAACCGTGCACTGAAGCAGATCACGGCCGACTACTATGTACTGTTGAACAGCGATGTGGAGGTGACGCACCATTGGCTCACACCGCTTATCGAGTATCTTGATGTCCATCCTGATACTGCGGCCGTCCAGCCTAAGCTCCTCTCAGAGAAGAACAAGTACGCCTTTGAGTATGCGGGCGCTTCCGGCGGATATATCGACCGTTATGGCTATCCCTTCTGTCGTGGCCGTATCTTTGACAGCGTGGAGCGTGACAATGGCCAGTATGACTATCCTACTCAGGTGACATGGGCGACAGGAGCCTGCCTGATGATTCGGTCGAAGGATTATTGGATGGCGGGTGGCCTCGACGGCCGTTTCTTTGCCCATTGTGAGGAGATCGATCTTTGTTGGCGTCTGGTGTGGCGAGGCAGGCATATTGTCTGCTATCCCGAGAGCACCGTCTATCATGTTGGTGGAGGAACGCTGCCGAAGGGTAATCCCATGAAGACCTTCCTCAATTTCCGCAATTCCCTGACCATGCTTTATAAGAATCTGCCCGATAAGGATCTCCGGCATGTCATGCGGGTACGCTGGTTCCTCGACTATCTGGCAGCATGGCAGATGCTCCTTCTCCAGGGACACTGGGGTGATTTCCGTGCTGTCTTCCGTGCCCGCCACGCTTTCCACAAGTGGCGTCATGAGTTTGACAAGGACCGTGAGGAGATGAGGAAAAACCGTATTGCCGGCGCACCTGACGGTCGTGAGTCTTTCAGCATCCTATGGCAATATTATGCCAAAGGGGTTAAGACGTTTAGTCAGTTGCCGCAGGAATCATCCCTCTGACAGCGAATGGCTTTCGGGCGTGGAGGCTGGATGATGATGCGTCGTCAAGAACCTTTATAAGGTGGAGAAAGTCTCCGAGCGTGGTTTAAAGGTCATGAATGCGTATGATTTTTTATGCATAATCAACGTTTTCTTCTTTTTTTATATATAAAAGCAATAACTTTGCAGAAAAATTATATTAAAGTCCATGGATTCAGCAGAATTATTTAGATGGGTGCTTGAAAATTTGAACTATTGGGTTGTAACCGTTTTTATGGCCATAGAGAGTTCTTTCATACCCTTTCCTTCTGAAGTCGTTGTGCCTCCAGCAGCATGGAAGGCAATGACGGATGACAGTATGAACATTGTTCTTGTGGTCGTATTTGCCACTGTGGGTGCCGACATAGGAGCACTTGTTAATTATTATCTTGCCCGTTGGCTCGGCCGCCCCATTGTGTATAAGTTCGCCGACAGTCGTATTGGCCACATGTGTCTTATAGACCGTGAGAAAGTCGAGCATGCCGAGATGTATTTCCGGCAGCATGGCGCCGCATCGACATTCTTTGGCAGACTGATACCGGCCGTCCGTCAGCTCATCAGTATTCCAGCCGGTTTAGCCGGGATGCGACTGGATCATTTCCTTCTTTACACAACATTAGGAGCAGCTGTATGGAACTCAGTATTGGCAACACTCGGATATCTGATCTACCACTTTACAGATCTGAAGACTACGGCCGACGTGTATGAAAGAGCTACGAAATACAGCCATGAAATTGGTTATGTGCTCTTGGCATTGGCCGTCATCGTAGTAGGTATTCTTATCTACAAGGGAATGAAAAAGAAATAATAAGATATTATATTATTCTGAAAGGAAGTCACACCATACTTGTCTTGAACGCGTTGGTGTGACTTCTTTTGTCTTATGATGATAGTACGATCATTCTGATGAAAACCCTAATATCGTATAATGTGGCAGGTATGGGGATACAAAGTCGCTACGGATTTTTCTTTAGTCCAGTTTTCTAGAAAGCGTTTTCTGAAAAGCACATGGGCAAACAACTGGGCTCGTTCTGGCCCTGTCGGGCTGATACGCTTCTATTTGTCATTTATGAGCTTGTCGTAGATGTGGTTAAAGACTTCGCGGAGGCGTGTCTTGTCCGCAATGGTGTCGCGCACATCTTTCAGATAGTGCTCGTTGGGTGATCCGGGTATCCATAGCTGAAGGTAGCCGTGGGTGCTGTATTTCTCTTCCATGTGTTCGTTGAAGCGTTGCCATTGTCCTTCCTTGTCCAGCTGGGGCGTATGTTCCAGGCCGAATTCCACCGCGCGTGTGAATACCACTTCGGGAACCAGATCGCGGTCGGCCTCTGCAACGATCTTACCATAGATGCTCCGCGGCGCATGGGAAGCGGAGGCCCGATGGTCTTCTACCGCTTCTTTCATGATCTTGATCTGTTCTGGCGAGAACCATTTGCGCAGCCGGGCATCGGCCGCCAGGATCTTGCCGCCCGTGAGATGATGGATGGCGCGTGGACCGCTCATGCCGAGGTCGTGATAGGCCGCGATGGTGTAGACCATGTCAGTGTCGGCTCCGGTCTTTTTGGCAAGCTCGAGCGAGTTGGCGATGACGCGTTGCACATGTTGGAGGCCGTGGGAAGGGCCGAAGGCATTATATCGGGGGAGGATCTGGGTCTCGATAAAAGACATAAGTTCAAGATTGACTTGCATAATATCTCTTTTAGTTATAATCTTAAGCGGAACGCTCTCTTACGCGGAAATGCCCTCTGAGGGAGAAAATGATGGTTCCTTTTGCAAATGTATAAAGTTTTGGCTAATTTTGCAAGTGATTATGAAAGAAACTTCCGTAAGTCCAAGGGGCTTTGATGCTCGCTGCCAGTCCTATGACGTTAAGGATGCCTCGGTTCCGGTCTTGACCGGTACGATGCCGGCTTGGACCGGCGATGAGTGTGGGTTAGGACGGCCGTCTTTCGCGTCTTGCTTCCTTTCTGCTTTTCAGGTAGGGATGAGTGCTAATGTTGTTTAGGCTTATCTTGATGGGAAGCGCGGCGCTTATGGAGATGTCTCGGAATGTTCATAATAGCGCGACAAAAGAAATCCAAGAATGATACTGAACACAGGAGGAAGGACGGATACGGTGAACTATTTCTCGGAGTGGCTGTTGAACCGCTTCGCCGCCGGCTATGCCTATAGCCGTAATCCGTTCCATCCTGATGTGGTAAACAGGATAGACCTTAATCCAAGGACCATCGACGTTGTCGAGTTCTGTAGTAAGAACTATCGCCCGATCCTGTCCCGCCTGCATGAGATCACGGAACGGTTCAACTGCCATTTCCATTATACCATCACTGCCTATGACAAGGACATCGAGCCTAATGTACCCGGCATAGACGAGAGCATAGAGACGCTAAGAGACTTGTCGGCACAGGTGGGGAAGGAAAAGATCATCTGGCGGTATGATCCTGTGCTGCTCACCGGGAAATACACCATAGAACGGCATCTAGCCACCTTCGACTATATGGCGAGGCGGATCGCGCCCTATGTCAGTCGCTGTCTCTTTAGTTTTGTAGTGTGGTATAAGAAGCTGCATCTTCCTGAGCTGCAGCCGATCTCCGGGCAGCAGAAAGAACTGATCGCAAAAGGATTGGGAGAGATGGCAGCCAAGCGCCATCTGTATATCCAGACCTGCGGCACCAAGGAAAGTTATGAGCAATATGGCATCCATCATAGTGGTTGCATGACACGTGCCGTCTATGAGCACTCACTCGGGCTGCACTTCAAGAAGGTGGCAGAGAGAGGCAACCGGCCCGGATGCCGGTGCATGGAAAGCAGGGGGCTTGGCGACTATAACACTTGCCTCAATGGTTGCCGATACTGCTATGCCAATTACGACCATGAGAAAGCCAGGGAGAATTACAGGCTTCACGACCCTGAGTCTCCCTTGATGATAGGTCATCTGCGGCCAACAGACAAGATCGTTCCCCTGCTTCAGGAAAGCTGTCTCGACAGGACTCCTATGCTGTTTTGATCCTGTCCGTATCACTCGGCTCCTTGTGAGGGGACGATGCTGGTGACCGTAGGAAGGGGCGGAAAGAGATCAAGGGGCTGGAGAATCAGGGCTTCGATCGATGACATAGGCCCGGCATTGACGAGGATAATTAAATTGTAGACGGAATGCCTTCTTACGTGGAAGGTCCTCATAGGGAGAAAATCGTGGCACCTTTTGCAGATGTATAAAGTTTTGGTTAATTTTGCAGGTGATTATGAAAGAAACGTCTATAACTCCTAATTCTTTGAAGGCTTGGGTTCTTGCAGCCCGTCCCAAGACACTGACGGGAGCCGCTGTTCCCGTGCTGATCGGTACGATGTTGGCTCTGGCCGACCATCAGTGGCAGATAGGCTGGCTGCCTTGTGTACTCTGCTTCCTTTTCGCTTTCCTGATGCAGATCGATGCCAATTTTGTTAATGATTATTTTGATTGGAAACGTGGCAATGATGATGCGGCGACGCGGCTGGGGCCGCTCCGTGCGTGCTCAATGGGGTGGGTGACCCCTCGTGCCATGCAATGGGCATTGGGCGTGACGACGCTGGTGAGCTGCCTTGTCGGCCTGCCGCTGGTGATCTACGGAGGATGGCAGATGATCCTTGTCGGCCTGGCCTGTGTGGCGTTTTGCTACCTTTACACGCTTTGTCTTTCCTATTGGGGTATGGGCGATCTGCTGGTGCTTGTCTTCTTCGGATTGGTACCGGTGGCGCTGACCTATTTCCTGTGTGTCGCCCCTTCGCCTGCCGGTTGGTCGGTAGAGCTGTTGGCGCGGCATTTCCTCCATCCGGTCAGTCTGGCGGCCGTTCCCTTGCACGTTTGGCTGATGGGACTGGCTTGCGGCTTCGCGATAGACGCCCTGCTCATCATCAATAATTACCGCGACATCGAGAATGACCGGCGCGACGGCAAGAAGACCCTTGTCGTGAGAGTAGGCCATCGGGGAGGGCAGCTGCTCTATCTCATTGTGGGATGGGTGGCCATTGTGCTGACGATACCTTATTCGCTGATGCTCCAGACATCACATATGGCGGTAGTCGTCGTCCTGCTCCTGGTTTATCTTCCGTTTCATTACAAGGCATACTTCCACATGAAGACGATCGACAAAGGACGCGAACTCAACCGGGTGCTGGGAGAGACGGCGCGCAATCTTCTGTTCTTCGGTCTTTGTGTGGCCGCAGGGCTTTTGATCGAGCTGGCAATGAGCAAATAAATTCGCTTTTGCTTTGACATTCAGTCATTTTGCCGTATCTTTGCAAAGTAACTATAGTTTTATGGGAATATTCGGATTATTTAATAAGAAGAAAAAGGAGACCCTCGATCAGGGCCTTGAGAAGACCAAACAGAGCGTATTCACAAAGTTGACCCGTGCGATTGCCGGCAAGTCGAAGGTCGATGACGAGGTGCTTGACAATCTTGAGGAAGTACTCATCACCTCTGACGTGGGAGTCGACACGACGGTGAAGATCATCCGCCGTATTGAGGAGCGTGTGGCCCGTGACAAATATGTGTCGACCTCCGAGCTTAACAATATCCTGCGCGAGGAGATTGCCGCGCTGCTGATGGAGAACAACACCGATGACAATGACAATTGGGATCTGCCTGCCGACCATAAGCCTTATGTGATCCTGGTGGTAGGTGTCAACGGCGTGGGCAAGACCACTACGATCGGCAAGCTGGCCTACCAGTTCAAGAAGGCCGGCAAGAAGGTCTACCTCGGTGCTGCCGATACCTTCCGTGCCGCCGCCGTAGAGCAGATTCAGATATGGGGCGACCGCGTGGGCGTGCCTGTCGTGAAGCAGCAGATGGGCGCCGATCCTGCCAGCGTGGCCTTCGACACCTTGCAGAGCGCCAAGGCCAACGGCGCGGATGTCGTGTTGATTGATACTGCCGGCCGTCTGCACAATAAGGTAGGCTTGATGAATGAGCTGAAGAAGATCAAGGATGTCTTGAAGAAGCTCGATGCCACGGCTCCTGATGAGGTGCTGCTGGTGCTTGACGGCTCTACCGGACAGAACGCCTTTGAGCAGGCCAAGCAGTTCGCCGCCGTGACACAGATCACAGCGCTGGCCATCACGAAGCTGGACGGCACGGCCAAGGGCGGCGTGGTGATCGGCATATCCGATCAGCTGAAGGTACCCGTGAAATATATCGGATTGGGTGAGCAGATGGAGGATCTGCAGCTCTTCAACCGCAAAGAATTTGTCGATTCACTGTTCTAATGAAGAAAAATCAGATAGATATCATCACTATGGGATGCTCGAAGAACCTTGTGGACTCCGAGCAGCTCATGCGTCGTTTTGAAGATCAGGGCTATCACTGCGTGCACGATCCCAAGCGGTCGCAGGGCGAGATCGTCGTGATCAATACCTGTGGATTCATTGAGGCTGCCAAGGAGGAGAGCATCAATACGATCCTCGAATTTGTAGAAGAGAAGAAGAAGGGCCGTCATAATAAGGTGTTTGTGATGGGATGTCTTTCCCAACGTTATCAGAAGGAGTTGGAGGAGAGCATTCCCGAGGTGGATAAGTATTACGGCAAGTTCAATTTTCGCCAGCTCATAGAGGATCTGGGTCCCGCATCCGTTGATGCTCCTGAGGCATCGTTCGCTGAGAGCCGGTCGAAGCTGGGCCGTGAGGTGACTACTCCACGCCATTATGCCTATGTGAAGATAGCCGAGGGATGTGACCGTCATTGTGCCTATTGCGCCATACCGCTTATCACCGGCAGGCATGTGTCGCGTCCGATGGACGAGATTCTCGATGAGGTGCGTGAGCTGGTGAAGGAGGGCGTGAAGGAGTTCCAGGTGATTGAGCAGGAGCTTACTTACTATGGCGTGGACCTCGATGGTCATCATCATATTGCCGAGCTGATCGACCGTATGGCGGAGATCCCCGGAGTAGAATGGATTCGTCTGCATTACGCCTATCCCAACCAGTTCCCTATGGAGCTGCTCGATGTGATGGCTAAGCACGATAACATCTGTCGCTATCTGGATATAGCCTTGCAGCATATCTCCGATCACATGCTCTCCGCCATGCACCGTCATGTGACGAAGCAGGAGACGATCGACCTCATCGCTGAGATACGCCGTCGCGTACCGGGCATCTGTATCCGTACCACGCTGATGGTGGGCTTCCCCGGTGAGACGGAGGAAGACTTCGAGGAACTGATGGACTTCGTCCGTGAGGAGCGTTTCGACCGTATGGGTGCCTTCATGTACTCTGAAGAGGAGGGCACTTACTCCCAGCTGCATTATGAGGACGATGTGCCGGCAGAGGTGAAGCAGGCCCGTCTCGACAAGCTCATGGCCTTGCAGCAGGACATCAGTGCGGAGCTGGAGGCCGAGAAAGTCGGTAAGACGATGAAGGTGATCATCGACCGGCGTGAAGGTGACTATTATGTAGGCCGCACGGAGTTCTGTTCCCCCGAGGTGGATCCGGAGGTGCTGATACCCGTAGAGGAGCGTCAGCTGCGCACCGGCCGTTTTTACGATGTGGAGATCACCGGCAGCGACGAGTTTGACCTGTACGGTACGACGAAATAATTACGATCCCATGGATAGCCTTCCTGGGGCTTTCCATGGGATAATCATTTAATACCTAAACGACTCGGTATGAACAACAAGGAATATATAGCGGATTTGGCACAGCGGTCAGGCTATACGCAGGCCGACACCCAGCGTATGGTGACGACGGTGCTGGAGGCGATGAGTAAGACTTTTGAAGAAGGCGACTCCATGCAGATCCCCGGCTTCGGCACTTTCGAGGTGAAAAAGCGGCTGGAGCGCATCCTCGTGAATCCGGGAACAGGTCAGCGTATGCTCGTGCCACCTAAGTTGGTGCTGGGCTTTAAGCCTATTGCCGCCATTAAGGAAAGCTTAAAGAAAGGAGAGGAGGAAGCATGAACAAATCGGACATAAAGGATCTGGCCCGTCAGCTCTCTGAGCAGTATGAACTTTCTAAGGAGGATGCCGAGAAGTTCGTTGAGCAGATGTTCGCCGTGCTCAATGAGGGCCTTCACTACGACAAGCAGGTGAAGGTGAAGGGTTTAGGTACGTTTAAGGTGATGAGCGTCGCGCCGCGCAAAAGCGTGAATGTGCAGACGGGTGAGCCGATCATCATTGAGGGCCGTGAGAAAATATCCTTCACTCCCGATGCGTCGATGCGTGATGCCGTCAACCGGCCCTTTGCCCAGTTTGAGACCGTCGTTCTCAATGAGGGCGTGGATTTTACGGCTATCGACAAGAAATATGAGAACGGCGTGCCCGAGGAGGACATGCCTGCAGAGACGACACCGGAGGCAACAGAGGATCCGGGTTCCGTGGCTATGCCTGTCGTACCTGATGAGACACCGGCAGACGGGATGACAGTGGAGGAAGTGCCAGAGACTAGTCCCTCCAAACCTGAAGCTGATGCAGAGAAAGAACAGCCGGAAGAGGACGTTGCTGAGTCAGAAACTGAGATACTTGATGAGCCTACCGTAAATGCTGAGCACGTCACTGTGGAGGCTGAACCGGAAAAGGCCCCCAGTGAGTCAGAATCCATGGCCGGTACGGTTGCAGAGAAGGCTGAGGATGTGGAGTCGGCAAGGGACGAGGAGGTAGCTGGATCGGAGTCTGCCGCAACGGAACCAGACCCCGAGGCCTTGGAATCGGAATCCGTAACGATGGAACCGGAAGTCGCAGTCACGAAACCGGAAGTAAACAGAAAGACGACCAATGTTCCCGAAGAACCCGAACAGAATGTCGTGCAGAAGCCGGAGAGCGAGGCGGTCACGGCAGACCTTGCGGCCAATGAGCTTTTGAAGGAGATCCATCACAATAAGCGGCTGATCCGATGGTTGGGAGTCGCTGTCATCGCTCTGCTTGTAGTCTTTGCGGGTATCACCTGCTATTTCTATCTGGAGTTGTCGCGTCGTGACAACCGCATCCAGCATCTGGAGCTCTCTACGGCTGTCATGAGCAGTCACAAGATATTAGGACATCGGTCGGTGGATTCTGCTGCCATGGCAAAGAGCAAGGCGGACAGTGCCCGTATTGCACGGCCGGCTAAGACCGTGAAGGCCGTGGAGGCGGCACAGGAGAAAGCCGAACTGCGACAAAAGGAAGTTGTCTCCGGGCCCGCGTCCGTGAAAACGAATGGACAGGCTACATCCGCAACACAGGCGAAAACGAAAGATAAGGCAAAGGCTGATGTGAAGACAGCCAAGTCTGATGACGCATCCTCTGCCTATGACAAGGATCCGCGTATCCGTACCGGTGCTTATCGCATCGTGGGCATTGACCATACCGTGACGGTGAAGGCCGGGCAGACCCTCTCCAGCATCAGCCGTATGGCGTTGGGCCCCGGCATGGAGTGTTATGTAGAGGCTGTAAATGGAGGCCGGACGGAGTTTAAGGCAGGAGAGAAAATAAAAATACCGGCACTAAAGCATAAGAAAGCGAAGTAGACGGTAAACCTATATAGACGGGTGGCAGATGATGCCGCCCGTCATTATTTGTATCCGGTATGATATTTTGTCCGCCCGTATAGCCGTACCAGGGACGACGGAGAGCCTGGCGTCGCTTTATATACAGATACCGGATGTATCAAGCAGGAAATACAGTTACGATACATTGAGAGAGGTGCATATACTTTGATAGGTAAATGATATCTTGTAGGAATGTCCTTTTTACTTAACCTGATCATTATAGATTTTTACAGAAATGTAAGTGAATTATCGCCCTTATAAATTATAATACTGTATATCGCTTACATTTTGTTATAAAAGCAATATATTTTAGACGGAAAGAAAGGGACGACGCCTGATTTAAGATGAGAGGATAGTAGAATAGGACGGTTTATATACATATATTAAGTTGTCGTTTGTTAAAAGTTAAACAACAAGATTAATAAATGATGTTTTTTTGTACCTTCGTCTTATGAAATAAAACCAATGTAGTGAATTTATTTGTATTTTAAAATTTATCTTGAAATAATCAAGTCGACAAGATTATATAGAGACAGACCCCACTGGACCCAAAGGAATGCAGCATCCGAACAGCTGTAATATAGTAGGAAGATATTAATTATTATAAGGATGAAAAAAATAGTTTTAACTGCGATTGTTGCAGTGTTGTCTTTAGCTTGCAATGCGGAAGAGTGCAAGGTTATTGATGAGAAGGTTCAAACATCATGTAGTGATAGTTAATATATAAAATAGGTGATAGTGTAACAGCCGAACAATTGGAGGCTTATATAGCATATATGGAGTAGGTATATTGCGGATAATGCGATTGGACCTTATTCCTTGATATCGCTATTGTGATGTGATATTCAATTCATAATGAAATTCATAATGATTTGTAAAATCTATATATTCTCTCTTATCATCGCTCTTGGTTTTACTCCGGCTTCTGCTCAAGACAGGGAAGAGGATAAAGCCAGGAGTGAGGTAGAGTATAGTGTCGCATACGTCTGTGACACGGTGACGGGCAAGATCCTGACAGATACGTTCTGTCTGCGGTATAATGATGAGAAGTCTCTCTTTTACAATAAGTATCAGTATGAGATGGACTCGCTGCGGGTCAACGATGTCTGGGCATGGGCGGAAAAGGCAAAAAATTTGCTTAAAGACTCTCCCAAGCATATCATTCACCAAACCTATTATGTGTTGGTGGAACCTACATACCGCCGTTATACCTATAGAGGCAATGTTTCGGGTAATACTTTTCAGTTTACGGACAGTATTCCTGAGTTTACCTGGCATCTTACAGACGAGGAGAAGACGATAGCTGGTCACAGATGTAAGAAAGCTTCTTGCTCTTATGCAGGCAGGAGATATGAGGCGTGGTATGCTTTGGATATTCCGGTCGGTCTGGGACCTTGGAAACTCTGCGGTCTGCCGGGACTCATCCTGGAGGCTTACGATACGGACAGGCTGTACACCTTTGTTTTTATAGACCGGCATCCGTCGTCCGGCAATATCGGTCTGCTTCCCATGAGGCATTTTAAGTCGACGAAAGCGATTTATGATCAGAATCTGAAGGATTATCTTCATGATCCTTTAGAATACATGGCAACGAAAGACCGTTCCAAAGCGACATTTAAAGATGAAAAAATACCTTTTGTACAGGAATTGAAAATGAAATGTCGTCATCAACCGATTGAAATATTTTAAGATGATAAGGAAAATAGTTTTAATTATATGGTTATGCGTTCAAAGCCTCTCGCTTCTGGCCGATGACAACAGGGCCGAACTGGAGGTGTTCTACCGTCTTACTTATGAGACCGACACGGTCAGGCATCGTGCGGTAGATGCTGTGGTCGTGCTGCGTACCAATCAGCGCAAGTCGCTGTTCTATGGACAGGCATGTTTTGAGAAAGACTCTCTCACGGACAATGCCCGGGGACCGCAGGATTACGATGCGATCAATGACAGTATCCGTTCCAAATACGGCCGGGTGACGATGAGGGATTATGTATTGAAGGACTTTGCGGCACACTCCTTAGACTTTTATGGTACGGTGATGGGTGTATGTAAATACACGGAACCGATTCCCGAATTTTCCTGGAAGCTATTGGAGGTAACGAAGAAGATCGGCGGGCATGAATGTCAGAAGGCGGAATGTCACTACATGGGGCGCACCTATGTGGCATGGTTCGCCCCTGACATCCCCATCAGTGACGGCCCTTGGAAATTTTGCGGTCTGCCGGGACTTGTCCTTGAGGTGTCCGACTTGTCCAACCAGTATGTATTCACCTTCCTGGGCATGAGTCCCTGCAGGGGTGAGATAGCCGTGCCGGTCATGGATGCGGTGAAGACCACAAAGGCTAAGTATCTGAAGATGAAGCAGCTGTCCATAGATGATCCTAATGCTTTTCTCGAGGGTGTCGCTGCGACATTGGGCATCAGGTCGGACAAAGTGCCCAAGAGGCACTTCTATTCCACAATGGAGCGCGTATGGGCCTTAGACGAGAAATAGTAATAGTGATCCTGTTGCTGCTGTCGTTTGTTCCGGCTGTTCACGGCCAGACTGTTGCGATCACAGGACGCATTGTAGACAGGGATACCCAGAAGCCTGTCGGGGGCGCTACCGTGTCCATACGCAATGCCAAGAACGTGATACTGTACAGTACGTTTTCGACAGGAGAGGGCGTTTTCTCTCTTTCCGCTTCATCAAGTCTTGCGGAGGGCTGCATGCTCTGTGTGGGCAGCATGGGCTATGAGCCTGTGAGAGTAGTGCTGACAGGAAAGAGCCGGTACGACATTCAACTCCTGCCCAAGCCGTTCGAGATCAAGGATGTGTATGTGCGGCCTAAGAAAATTGTGCACCGCAACGATACGACGAGGTATCTCGTGTCGTCTTTTACCACGCAGAAGGACAGGACGATAGGCGATGTGCTGCGTAACATGCCGGGGATCGATGTGGCGAAGGACGGTACGGTGAGCTTCAACGGAAAACATATCGATAAGTTTCTTATTGAGGGGCTGGACCTGTTTGACGGCCAATATAATTTGGCCACGGAGAATGTGTCGCACCGGATTATCTCCACCGTGGATATCTATGAGAATCAGCAGACGAAGAAAGCGTTCCGCGGCAAAGGCCACGATGACGAAACCATCCTGAACCTGCGGCTCAAAGATAAGGCGAAAGGACATTGGAGCGGCAATCTTGAAGCATCGGCAGGTTTGCCTGGCCTTTGGGAGGGAGAAATCTTCGACGCCTTACTCGCAGCAGGCCATCAGACCTCGGTGACTGCCAAGAGCAACAACAGCGGTAAGGACATAACGAGGGAAACCAAGACACTGACCTTGGATGAATATGCCAGTCTGTTGGGCGGCAGCAGCCTCAGACCGCTGCTGGATGTGACGGCATCGACGCCTTCTTATCTCGATGACAGCCGTACCCGGCGGTCACGGGCTCATGTTTTTCATGTCGCCAATATCAGGAAACTGTCAGATTATACCACACTCAGGTCGAAGTTGTATTATAATGACGACCGCAACATTGCCGATATAGACAATGACATTTCTTACTTCTTGACCGACAGCGTCTTTCACTATGCCACTACCGAGCATGAGATCGTCAATGACAGGGAACTGGGAGCATCGGTATCTGTAAAAACCGATAAGGAGAACGCCTACTTCTCCGAGGAGCTCAGGTATTCTTCCCAGTGGCAAAGAAATAAGGACGACATCGAAGGCAGCTACACCGGATCGGCATTGACCCATAGTGACATACACAAGATAGAGAATCGTATGGAATATGTCATTCCCTGGGCAAGAAATTATCTCAGAATAGTCTCCGTCAACCGGTTAGGAATCATGCCGGAGCGGCTGTCACTGGGCGGGGACAGTTGCATGCAGGAGAATATTGACCGCTACCATTTCTATTCTTCTACGATGCTGGACTATACCTATTCGTTAAAGAGATGGTCGCTGTCGGTCAATCTGGAAGAGAGATTCTTCGTGTCCAATCTTCACAACATCCTCCCTGCGGTATTATCCGCGAACAGCGCGATGCACAGCAGGACAAGCTATCTGGCGACAGTCGTGTGTCCGGAACTGGGCTATCGGTATCAGGGATTACGGTTGAAGCTGAAGCTGGGGACAAATGCCTGTCATTATATCGCCCCGGCAGTGGCGATGAAGGTATATTTTAATCCTGAACTGAATGTCGATTGGCAGATTAACAGTACGTGGAAGATGATGTGCCGGGCTTCACTGGGAGAGACTGCGCCCGAGATGAGCCAGGTTCACGACCAACCGGTCATGACGGACTATCGCACCTACTATGTCCGGCCGGCCTGCTATGAGGGTGTGACAGCATGTTCTACGACTTTCGGACTGGCCTATTCCGACTATGGCAACATGCTGTTTGTCAATGCCAGCGTGGGATATAACAGGAGCAACAATCATCAGGTGATGAGCAAGCAGCTGGAGCAGGATGTTGTGTGTTATTCGTGGATGAAAGACGATAATCGTGTGCGCAGAACGATGATTGCGGGCAATGTCAGCAAGCGGTTTGATGCCATCAAGAGTATGGTCAGTCTCAGATGTCTTTACCTCTACACGAACGCAAGTATCCTGCAGAATGACATCATGTCACCTTACAGTTCTCAAACTGTCAATACACAGTTGAAAGTCTCTTCTGATCCGCTGTCATGGTTGAATGTGTCATACAGTCTTGCTTATGCCCGTCAGCTGTTGAAGATGGAGGCTTCCAGCTCTTCTTCTTATCACATCAACCAGCGCTTGCTGGTGACGGGATACCCTACCGACCGGATCAACGTATCCCTGCAGGCTGAGCATTATGTTTCTTCTCTCGGTGAGGGGAAGCCTAAGCAGGATGTACTCTTTGACATTCTTTGCTCTTATCGGTTGGGGAAGGTGGATCTTTCACTGTCGTGCAAGAACATCCTGAACCAGCGTTATTATTACCAGACGGCTTATTCGGATATCAGCGAGTCGGTCACTAAGTATATGCTGAGGGGTAGAAACATCATGGCCGGGGTCACATTGTATTTCTAATGTCCATGACCGGCGGGGGACGTTTGCCGACGGACACGTGCCCTGTCATCCCTTTGGCCACACACAACCGGTCATGAGACATGTGGACAGTTCGGTTGGTTGCGCTGGGTTGGGGCTGATGCCCGGGATGGAGAGGGAGGTGGAAGGGCGTGTTCAGGGGCGGACATGGTTGGGACTGCATGTTATGTGGCTTCAATCTATGTCCTAATTTTATCTTCTTCCTGTATATTGTCAGTGATTGTACTGTATTTTTATTACCTTTGCACCAGCAAAAATCCTGCTCCTTCTATGGCGCGTGTGAATATTAATCGGATACGATGGGTATATTAGACATTTTCTTTCTTTCCCTGGCATTGGCCATGGACTGCTTCTCCGTTTCCATTGTCAGTGGAGTGATCATGCGCAGGTATGTCCTGACGGTCATATTACGTATGGCATTTCTCTTTGGTCTTTTTCAGGCGATGATGCCGTTTATAGGTTGGCTGGCCACCAGCTATTTCAGTCATTATCTGGAATCGGTGGATCATTGGATAGCCTTTGGCCTGCTGGCTTTCCTTGGTGGTAAGATGATAAGGGACTCATTTAAAGGTGAGGAAGAAGAGCATTTCGATCCGACACGCCTCAGCAATCAGTTGTTGTTTGCCGTAGCCACGAGCATAGATGCCCTGGCAGTAGGCATCTCCTTTGCCTGTCTGGGCTATAAGAGCATGGACCGTCTTTCCCTGCCTCTTCTTGTCATCGGCGTGTGCTCGTTTGTCATGTCGGTTCTCGGCAATGTGCTGGGTGTGATGTTCGGAAAATCAATCATGAAGAGAATGAAACCGGAGCTGGCGGGAGGCGTTGTCTTGCTGCTGATCGGTTTCCGCATACTTTACGAACATCTGTTCTGTTAGTCTGGGGCACCTGCAATGGAAGAGAATATGTTTTAAGGTGTGGCATCCTATACGCAATCGGCCCGCCGCATTCCATATATATAAGGATGCGGCGGGCCGATTATATTTTTATCTTGAGGTGGCCGGTTAGAATATGCCGAGCTTACCCATGACAATCAGTACGGAGAAGCCGATGACCATGCCAATGATACCGATGACCAGACCCGTCTTGGCCATGTCCTTTTGCTGGATGAGGCCCGTAGAGAAGGCGATGGCATTGGGAGGGGTAGAGATTGGTAACGTCATGGCACAGGAGGCAGCGACAGCGATGCCGATGAGGACTGTCGATGTGCCGCCGATGATATCCAGCTTGTCACCCATACCGGCACAGACAACGCTCAGGATAGGAATGAGCAGGGCTGCCGTAGCCGTGTTGCTGATGAAGTTGGAGAGGGCGTAGCATACAAGTCCTGCGATGAGGAGAATTACGATGGGGCTCCATTCTCCGAAGGGGATGGCCTTGATGGCAGTCTCTGCGAGACCGGTTCCGTTCATGGCCAGACCGAGGGCGAAGCCGCCGGCAACCATCCAGATCACGCCCCAGTCAATCTCTTGCAGGTCCTTGGCTGTGATGACCCCCGTAAAGGCGAAGACGGCGATGGGCAGCATGGCGGTGGTGTTGGCATTGATGCCGAGCTGCTTACCGAAGATCCATAGGAGAATTGTGACAGCGAAGGTGACGCCTACCACGACGGTGCGCCAGTTGCGGTGCATGTCACCTTCGATTTCCAAATGGATGGTTTTCTGCTTGAAGGGGAAGAAATGACGGAGCACGAACCATGAGATAATCAATAGAATGATCACCATGGGTGCCATCACCAACATCCATTGTCCGAAGCTGATATCCATGTTCAGGCCATTAGGATCGTTGAGCACTTTATAGGCGAAGGCGTTAGGAGGCGTGCCGATAGGGGTACCCATGCCGCCAAGATTGGCACCGATGGGGATGGACATCGTCAGGGCGATGCGTCCTTTGCCGTTGGCCGGCAGTGCCTTGAATACCGGAGTAAGGAACGTCAGCATCATGGCAGCCGTGGCCGTATTGGAGATGAACATCGAGAAGATGCCGGTGATGAGCATAAAGCCCAGCAATACGTTCTCGCTCTTCGTACCGAAGGGCTTGATCATCGTCTTGGCCATCCATACGTCAAGGCCTGACTTCGTGGCTGCTATGGCGAGGATGAAGCCGCCAAGGAAAAGGATGATCGTCGGGTCGGCAAAGCAGGCCATGATACCTACCGAGTCGAGCAGTTGGCCATACTCACCGCCGTTGCCTTGCAGGAATTTAAACGATGAGTCGCTCACGCAGAAGAGTAGTACGAAGATGATGGTGACGGACGTAGCCCACGAGGGTATGGCTTCGGTGAGCCATAACATCACGGCCATGACGAAGATGGCGATGACGCGTTGTTGTACCACCGTCAGACCGTCAATGCCAAATACGGTGATGGGAAGGTTCCAGACGATAAGGGTAACGATGGCGGTGATGAGAAACATCAACGCCTTTTTCCGGTTTAAGTCGCCTGTAAGTGCTTTCTTAATGTTTTCTTGCATTTTATAGGCTTATGTTTGGTTTTACGATATTGCAAATTTACATCATTTTCTGAAAAAGGCAAGCAAAAGCTGGATTATTTTTGGTATTACACCCAAAGACCGATTGGTTCAGAGAGCTAGACGGTCTTCCGTATGTCCTTAGACACTCGAATTTATATCTGTAGATCTTTCAAATGATTCCCGACTTGTATTTTCCCCTGTAACCAAGGTCAATTGTCTCTTGGAATTAAAGCCCTTACCTGGAACAGGTGGAACGGTTAACCGGGCAAAAATCAAAGTGCCGGCAGGTGACAGAGGATACAGAGGCAATCAGAAAATTAACGGCACAAAGATGATGATTCCCGATGTACTCAGGAAATCAAACAGCCGTTATCAGAAGCTGAGAAAACGTAAGCTCTTCTGCAAGCGTGCCGGTATGGAACCGACAATAGGTCACTTAAGGTCAGATTACCGGTTGGGCCGCAACTTTTATAAG
>HF988499.1 GCA_000431975.1 Prevotella sp. CAG:924
GAAAGAGTGTGTTGATGCCGAGACGGTCAATCAGTTCACCAATCAGTATCAGGGTGGAGCGGGAAAGACGCTCATACAGTTCTTTACCGCACCGACGGTGGTGGAAAAGGTGTGCACGGGTTGGCTCGGCCTCTTTGGTGGCCTGCTGGCAGTCTTTGGCGTGGTGGCCGCTCCTATCACAAGCGGTGACACGGCCTTGCGCTCCGCCCGCCTGATGATTGCCGAGGCACTGCATCTCGAACAGAAGTCAGTAGTGAAACGGTTGTATATCGCAGTCCCGATGTTCCTGGCCGTCATTGTCCTGCTTGTCTGGCAGGAGACCAATCCCGATGGATTCAATACGATCTGGCAGTGGTTCGGCTGGTCCAACCAGACACTGGCGGTGTTCACATTGTGGATGATGGTGGTATACATGGTGCGCACCCATAAGGCTTACTTCATGGTGCTTGTCCCTGCTTTGTTCATGACACTGGTCTGCGCTACCTTCCTTCTTGTGTCGCCGATGGCTTTGGGACTCAGTCCGTCGGTGGCTTATGTGGGCACCGTGATCGTCTTCCTCATCGCTGCCATCTGGTTCTGTATATGGAAGGTTCGCGACGGAAAGAATGCCAACAACTAATAGATTATATTTATGAAGAAGAAAATTATCATGATGATGCTGGCACTGCTGACTTGCATAACGGCGAGTGCCCAGTTTGAGAAGGACAAGATGTACGTAGGAGCATCGCTCACGGGTCTCAATCTGAGCTATAGCGGTCTCAACAAACTCAACCTGGGCTTGAGCGCCAAGGTGGGTTATATGCTTGAAGACAATTGGATGATCTACGGACAGGCCGGTTATGACCATTCAGGCAGTGATGCCGTTGCCGATTATATGAATCTGGGCGTCGGCGGCCGTTATTATATCGTACAGAATGGTCTGTTCCTGGGCGTGAATGCGAAATTCGTGCATGCCTTCCACAACTATAACGACGTGATGCCGGGCGTAGAGGCAGGTTATGCTTTCTTTGTCAGTCGCACCGTGACCATCGAGCCGTCAGTGTACTATCAGCAGAGCTTTAAGAATCATTCTGACTATAGCACGATAGGGATTAATCTGGGTATTGGCATTTATCTCTAATGGATCAGTATCCCTCCGTATTGCTTGAACGGGCGGTGAGCGAGTTCTCCCGCCTGCCGGGTATCGGCCGCAAGAGTGCCTTGCGGCTTGTGCTGTTTATGCTCCGTCAGAGCGAGGAAACGGTTGACGGCTTCGTGTCTGCACTCTCTCACCTAAAGAAAGACGTGAAGTATTGTAAGGTGTGCCACAACATCAGCGACACCGAGGTATGTCCGATCTGCAGCGATCATTCGCGTGATGCGTCGACGGTCTGCGTGGTGGAGAATATTCAGGATGTGATGGCGGTGGAGAATACACAGCAGTATCACGGACTGTACCACGTGCTCGGAGGCATCATCTCGCCCATGGACGGCATAGCACCGGGCGATCTGGAGATCGCCTCTTTGGTGGAACGGGTGAAGGCGGGAGGAATCCGTGAGGTGATCCTGGCACTGAGCTCTACCATGGAGGGCGACACTACCAATTATTATATATCCCGGCAGTTGCGCGGGCTCGATGTGAAGGTGAGTGTCATCGCACGGGGTATCTCGGTCGGCAACGAGTTGGAATATACGGACGAGGTGACGCTGGGACGTTCGATACTCAACCGTACGCCTTTCGACCAGTGATGTATGCAGGAAGGCGGGTGGCTCTGCGACTTGCCGCCTTTATTTTTATAAAATAAGATGTTTCTATACTGATTATGAACCGTTTGCGTCATATATTGCAAGCTATTCTTTGGACGTCTGTCGTCCTGACCATCCTTATCGTGGTGGTATATGAGAGTCACTGGCTACTGGAAGGCGGTTGGGCCGATCGTTCTGCATGCCAGTTCGTCTGGCAGATCGTCATGGAGCTGGCCACGATCGTGGCTATCCCGGTAGCTTTGTTCCTTTTCCGCTTCAAGCGCATCCACCGGCTGTTGGTCGAGGGGCGTATGAAGGCTCTGCACACATGGAGCATCGTCCGTCTGTTGATGCTCTGTGTACCGATTGTGCTGAATGCCGTGCTCTATTATCAGTTCATGGCTGTCGCGTTCGGTTATATGGCCATTATCCTGTTGCTCAGCCTGTTCTTCGTCTATCCCTCAAAGACACGCTGTGAGCAGGAGATGGCGGAGCTGGACGACGGGGAGAAACTGGAACAGAACGAGGAAGTTGCTGACAAGCCGGATGGACAGGATGAAAAATAAAGAAGGTGTCTATGAAGCTTAGCGTCATCATTGTCAACTATCGTGTGCGTCCCTATCTCCTGCAGTGTCTGCGGTCGGTATTCCGTGCCCTTGACGGCATGGATGCGGAGGTGTTTGTCGTGGACAATCATTCCGGTGACGGATCGGTAGAGGCTGTGACCGAACATTATCCGCAGGTAAAGCTCATCGCGTCGATGCACAATCTCGGATTTGCCCGGGCCAATAACAAGGCTATCCGTGAGGCGGAGGGCGACTATGTGCTTCTGCTCAATCCCGACACATTGGTCGGTGAGGATGTGTTGAAGCGTGCGGTCGCCTTCATGGATGGTCATCCTGATGCCGGAGCCTGTGGCGTGCACATGCTGAACAGCGATGGCAGCTCGGCTCCTGAATCGCGGCGCGGCGTACCTTCTCCACTGACGGCTTTCTATAAGATGTCGGGACTGTGCGCGCATTTTCCGAAGAGCCGGCGCTACGGCCGCTATTACATGGGATGGCTGCCGTGGAATGAACCCGTAGAGATCGATATCGTCAGTGGCGCTTTCTGTCTGTTGCGCAGGGAGGCGCTCGCAGAGGTGGGACTGCTCGACGAGACTTTCTTTATGTACGGCGAGGATATCGACTTGAGTTATCGTTTGCTCAAGAAGGGTTGGCACAACTGGTATCTGCCTCTGAGAATCCTGCATTATAAAGGAGAGAGCACGCAGAAGTCGAGCTTCCGCTATGTCCATGTGTTCTATGAGGCCATGCTCATCTTCTTCCGGAAACATTACGGACATTTGTCGTGGCTTCTCTCGGTGCCTGTGCAGGCAGGTATCTATCTCAAGGCTCTCCAGGCCCTTTGTCTCCTGCAGTTCCGGGGAGCACGCCGGGCGTTGGGCTTCTTCACCCCCTCGATGGCCGTCTCTACCGAAGCGGTATATGTCTTTCATGGCAGCCGGTCGAACAAGGAGAAGTTTGACCTCTTCTGTCGTCGTCGCGGACTGATGACTGAACCTGCAGAAGGCGCTCCCGTCTATGCGGTCTATGATGTGTCGGTCTATGATTATACGTCGATGCTGGAGGCACTAGCCTCACAGCAATGTCAGCCACGCGAGCAACTAGCTACCTATGATCCCGATGCCGACTTGCTGATCACGGCCACGCAAGTGGTGCAATAGACCGGTCAGGTGAAGCCACGCATCTTCTTGTAGATATAATCCACTAACTTTAAGCGATGATGAAAAACAAACAAACAGAAAAGAACACTCGTCCCATTGTCCGACTTCGCGCGCTTGAGCCTGAGGACCTTGACCTGCTGTATAAGATGGAGAACGATCGCGATTTATGGGAGGTGGGAACCACCAATGTACCTTATTCGCGCTATGCACTGCACAATTACATCGCCAACTGCTCCTGTGACATTTATGTAGACCGTCAACTGAGAATGATAGCTGAGAATGTCGCCCATGAGACGGTTGGGATAGTCGATCTTGTCAATTTTAACCCTCAGCACGGACGGGCAGAGGTGGGCATCGTCATCTTGAAACGTTATCGTGAGCAGGGATATGCTTGGTCGGCACTTTCCCAGCTTATCGACTATGCCCGCAACATATTGAATCTTCACCAGCTCTATGCCATCGTGTGCCAGGACAATACAGCTTCGGTGCATCTTTTCCAATCGCTTGGCTTTCAACGACAAATGGAGCTAAAAGACTGGCTGAGGGAGGATAATCAGTACAAGGACGCTTGGGTGATGCAATACTTTTTTGGAAAAAAGTTCGTGAAAAGTTTGGAGGTTTGTAAATAAATTGCTACCTTTGCACTCGCAATTAGAACAAGGGGCTACCGATAGCAAAAAGGTGCGTTAGTTCAGTTGGTTAGAATGCCTGCCTGTCACGCAGGAGGTCACGAGTTCGAATCTCGTACGCACCGCAGAAAGCCTTAAGATCGACAGATCTTAAGGCTTTTCTAGTATTTGTCAGGTTACGTACACGGATAGTTAGATGGTAACCTTCATAAGGGAGCATCATCGGCACCTAAGCTGGTCGGGGAAGCCATACGCCTCCTTGCAGATACAGTGATGGAGTTGTCCTGCTCTTTTCATGGCTAACCATCTTCTTGTCTTATCGGTCATCCATGATTATGGGACTTTCCCCTGTGTCATGGTGGTCAGTCCAACGGTCTGTCGCGTAATGCCATTTAAACATCTCCATGGCAAGAGCAATGGTCACACTGGTTCAAATAATGGTCATGATCTTATGGAACTTCTGTTATCTACGGGCAATATGAAGGAGATAAGGATAGCTTCATAAAGGCATCATCCATCTAATGTAAGCCAATTCCCAAGAAAAATTATCGTGTTCTTGATATACCTATATTAAATAAAATCTATTATATTTGCATCATATATGACGCGTTGGCCGATAATGAGAAGATGTCATGGCAATATGACCATGAGGTAGTTTGAGATGACAGTATGATGATTCCGTAAGGTCAGTGTTATTGCATAGAGCGAACTTTAATTATAGGTATTCATGAATAGAAAGGATCACAAATTAGCAGTACTGATTGATGCAGACAACGTACCCTATTCCAACGTCAAGGGAATGTTGGAGGAGATTGCCAAGTATGGTACCTTAACTATCAAGCGTATTTATGGAGACTGGACGAAGCCCACCGTTTCTGGCTGGAAGTCGGTCCTGCTCGATTATGCCATCACGCCTATTCAACAATATAGTTATACGACAGGTAAGAATGCCACGGACTCGGCTATGATCATTGATGCCATGGATATCTTACATGCGGATAAGGTGGACGGCTTCTGCATAGTGTCGAGTGACAGCGACTTTACGCGTCTGGCCGTTCGCCTGCGGGAGTCGGGTAAGTTTGTGATCGGCATGGGTGAAGAGAAGACGCCGCATTCTTTCATCGTGTCGTGTGACAAGTTTATCTATATCGAGATCCTTAACCATGCGAAGGCAAGTGCATATAATAAGGAGACCGCGACGAAAGGTCCGAAAGACGAGATCATTAAATTGTTGAGCCAGTCAGTCGAGGATCTGGCGGATGATAACGGATGGGCGTTCCTGGCGAATGTCGGTAATCTGATGCTGAAGAAGATGCCGGATTTTGATTCCCGAAATTATGGCTTCTCTAAACTGTCGGAACTGATAGAGGCGAATAAGGATAAGTTCGAGATAGAGAAGAGAGATACCTCTACCCCAAGCATAAAGCATGTGTATGTGAAAAATCGGAAGTAGCCCCCGGAGAGATGCCGGAGCGAAAGGTGTATAGCACAACTATATGTATAGCCGACTTGCCGGATTGTTATGGTTGGACTTGACCTTATGGCTATGCTGGGAATGTTTTCGTCAGTGGTGTTGTGCCCGTCGATGTCATGGATATGACAGGGTTAAGAAAGAACAGGCGTTGCAGAGGTCCGGAAGGGTAAGAACGTGTCTTGTGATAGTAAGATAAGCGATGAAGGATAGCATTGCCATAGGTCCGGCTAGCTGCTATTGGATGAAATCTGATGAGGATTGGGATTGACACTGGAATATTGCAGGATGATTATCGACACGGATAGAAACATTCTACAAACAAGAAATAAAACGAATAGACGGAAAAGAATATCAATGAGACAAAGAAGGCTTCAGATATTAATGGTATTGACGGCACTCTCCATTCAGGCCGGAATGGCTCAGGCACAGATCCGCGACACCCTCAATATGGGGAAAACGCATGAGATAGATGAGGTGGTCGTTACCGGCACCCGCAATGAGACGGATGTCCGTCATCTGTCTCAGACCGTGACGGTGGTGGATCGCAGTAAGATAGACCGGTCCTTACAGTCGTCGCTGTTGCCGGTGCTGACAGAACAGGTTCCCGGCCTGTTTGTCACTGCCCGTGGAATAATGGGGTATGGAGTGTCGGGAGGAGCGGCCGGCAGCATCTCCCTGCGCGGCTTGAGTGGAGGAACCGCCCGGCTGATGGTGATGATAGACGGTCATCCTCAGTATGCCGGCATATTTGGCCATCCGATAGCGGATGCCTATCAGTCGTTCCTTGCCGAACGGGTGGAGGTGTTGCGGGGGCCGGCCTCGGTCCTTTACGGTTCCAACGCGATGGGCGGAGTGATCAACATCGTCACCCGTAAGATGCAGGGCGATGGGGTGAAGACGAATGTCCGTGCAGGATATGGATCTTATAACACGCTCGAGACGGAATTGACCAACCGCATACGAAAGGGACGTTTCTCCAGTGTGGTCTCCGGGTCATATAACCGCACGGACGGCCATCGTCCTGACATGGGGTTTGAGCAATACGGAGGATATGCCAAACTGGGTTATGAGATGACGGACAACTGGAATGTGTGGGGGGACGTGAACGTGACCCATTTCAACGCCTCGTATCCCGGACCGGCAGGCGCGCCGTTGGTCGACGGCGACCAGCGCATTACACGTGGCATGACGGCGTTGGCAGTGGAGAATCATTATGAGAAGACCTCTGGTGCCGTTAGCTTCTTCTATAATTGGGGCCATCATTGGGTCAATGATGGTTACACCCCTTCTGCCGGTGAGGGACCGAAGGATGAGCGATTCCTTTCGAATGACAATATGATGGGCGTTTCCCTCTATCAGAGTGCCCGGCTCTTCAGAGGCAACCGCACCACTCTGGGCTTTGACTGGTTCCGGTATGGCGGACATGCCTGGAATGAATATGTGAGTGGAGAAAGGGCTGGGACGACATCCGACCTGGTGGATAAGCATGAGGATGAGCTGGCCGGATATGTCGATTTCCGTCAGGATATCGGTGCGTGGCTCACATTCAATGCGGGGCTCCGTGCCGATCATCATTCGCGTATCGGATTGGAATGGGTGCCGCAGACCGGGCTGGCTTTCCATCTCCCTCATGCCATGGAGCTGAAGGTATCGGCCTCGAAGGGATTCCGTTATCCGATCCTACGTGAGATGTATATGTTTCCACCGCAGAATCCGGATTTGCAGCCGGAGTCGATGTGGAGCTACGAGCTGGCCTTTTCCCAGCGCCTGATGGATGGACGGCTGACCTATGGTGTGAACCTGTTTTACATAGACGGAAAGAATCTCATCGTGACATTACCCAATCCGCATGGCAGTGGCATGCTGAACCAAAATTCGGGTAGGATAGAGAACAGCGGCGTGGAATTGCAGGGAGCTTACCGCATCAACCGTTATTGGTCGGTGGACGGCAACTACAGCTATCTGCACATGAAAAACCCGGTCATCGCCGCACCTGAGCACAAGTTGTACGTGGGTGCGAATCTTTCCTGCGGACGCTGGAATGTCTCTTCCGGAGTGCAGTATATTGCCGGACTCTATACTGCGGTGGGTGAAGACGAGAGCAAGGAAGATTTTGTGCTTTGGAATCTGAGTGCCTCTTTCCGCATATCGCAATGGCTGGATATCTGGGTGCGGGGAGAGAACTTGCTGGCACAGAGATATGAGATCAATGCCGGTTATCCTATGCCGCAGGCAACGGTGATGGCCGGTGTCAATCTGAACTTTTGAAAACATTTAATCCATTACAATGATGAAGAAGAGTATCTTGATGATGATGGCAGTCTTGTTTGCCACATTCGCGTGTGCCCGTACGCACAACGGGCAGGACGCTTCCCGGCCGGCAGCCTCTCTAGAGACGGGCCTGCCGAAAGTGTATTGGTATAAAACGATATCCTCGGAGAATTTGATCAAGATCTATGAGGCTCTCGGCCGCGAGGCAAGCGGCAAGGTAGCGGTGAAGCTGTCCACAGGTGAGCCCGGCGGACACAATTTCCTGCAACCGGCACTGATCAAGAACCTGGTGAAGAAGGTGAACGGAACCATCGTGGAGTGCAACACCGCATACGGTGGTGGCCGTAGCAATACGGAGAGCCATCTCAAGGCGGCTGCCGATCACGGATTTACCGCTATCGCGCCGGTGGATATCATGGACGCGGAAGGGGAGACAGACCTCCCTGTCAAGGGTGGCAAGCACCTGACTCGCGACATCGTAGGCAAAGATCTGTTGAACTACGATTTCATCATCATCCTTTCCCATTTCAAAGGACATGCAATGGGCGGGTTTGGTGGAGCCATCAAGAACATGTCCATCGGCATAGCGTCCTCCAATGGTAAGCGGCTGATCCATTCCGCCGGAACGAGCACGACAAGCTGGGGCCATCCTGCCCAGGACGATTTCCTGGAGTCAATGGCTGAGGCAGCCAAGGCTGTGGCTGATCATTACGGGAAGAAAATCCTGTATATCAGCGTGGCCAACAACCTGTCGGTGGATTGCGACTGCGACGCTTCTCCGGAAGATCCGAAGATGGGCGACATTGGCATCTTGGCCTCACTCGATCCCGTCGCTCTCGACAGGGCCTGCACCGATCTCGTACGCTCTTCTCAGGATCACGGTAAGATTCATCTGATCGAACGGATAGACTCACGCCATGGCATGCATACGTTGGACCATGCCGAGTCGCTTGGAATGGGAAGCCAGAAATACGAGTTGATACAACTCGACTAGGCGTTGACTGTATGTAAGTGACGCTTGGACTTCAAGGCATCCAATTATTGGCCCATTGGAGATGATCCTTTTGTCGTGGCACAAGAAGTGGATTGGACGTGAGAAAAGTGGATGAGGTATTGGGCGGATGTATGTGATGGGCAATCGATATGAGTAAGTCTCCCTTTAAGGCTATGATGAGACCTATGCCAACAGTAGGAGTAGGGAATGAATTGTCATAAGGTTGGCATGTTCACAAAAAATGAGGGATACATAGTAATATCGTTTTGTCATTTATAACAAATATGTTGGCTGGTTGTGAAACATCGGGATGGTAATCGACATAATGATCTTATTCCGATCAGGACAGTAAATGGTCTCGCATTGAGATGCATACTCGTTGGAATCTGAAAGATAGAATGATAGTAAACGATTAAAAAGAAAGACTATGAGAATAATAGGAAATGTGTTATGGCTGGTTTTCGGTGGACTGGAAGCTGCCATCGGATATTTCACCGGCAGTCTAGCGATGGCCTGCACGATCATCGGCTTGCCTGTGGCGTTCCAGACTTTCAAGATCGGCCTGTTGTGTTTATGGCCTTTTGGGGCGGAGATAGAGGATACGGATTCACTCGACGGTTGCATTCGTATCCCACTCAATGTGTTGTGGATCATTATGGGTGGCTTGTGGGCATGGTTCATGCACATCATCTTTGGTGTATTGCTGTTTATCACGATCATCGGCATACCCTTCGGAAGACAACATTTCAAGATGGCCCGTCTGTCGCTCGCTCCTTTTGGCAAGAGGGTATTGTTGAAGTAAGGCATGTTCGGGGCGAGTCTGGGTTTTATCTGTGGTTTGTCCTCCAAGCGTTCCTTCTTTACGAGAGGGAGTAAGAAATTCGGCAGGTCATACTGACTGGATTGGTATGGATGAGCTTCTTTGTTCATCTCGGCCGAGGGCTGGAGAAGAACATAAGATGGAACGTGGCATGACGTAGCCTTTCTTCCCCCCAGCCCGTCCGAGAACGGCCGTTTTGGGG
>HF988500.1:0-8658 GCA_000431975.1 Prevotella sp. CAG:924
TATAAAAGTTGCGGCCCAACCGGTAATCTGACTTCAAGTGACCTATTGTCGGCTCTATACCGGCACGCTTGCAGAAGAGCTTATGTTTTCTCAGCTTCTGATAACGGCTGTCTGATTTCTTAGGTAGATCGGAAATCATCATCTTCGTGCCGTTAATTTCCTTCCTCTGTATTCTCTGTCACCTGCCGGCAGTTTGATTTTTCGTCCGGTTAACCGTTCCACCTGTTCCAGGGAAGGCCAAGCTTTTTCACGATGCCAAGAACTTTTTTCACGATCTTCTTATGCAACTTCGCATTCTATGGCAATTCTTGTCGTCCTTTTCAGCCAGCCTGTACAGTGAGAGGTGTGTCATTCTTTCAGCCAGTTGTCTATGATCTGCTGGCCTTGCGGGGTGAGTACGCTCTCAGGATGAAACTGGATGCCGTGGATGGGATATTCGCGATGTCGTAAGGCCATGATCTCACCGTCGTCTGATGTGGCCGTCACTTCCAGGCAAGAGGGGAAGTCATCTTGGGAGACGACCCAGCTATGGTAGCGTCCCATCATGATACGTTGTGGCAGACCGGCGAAAATGGGATCCGTGCCGTTTTGTGTTCCTTCCGTGGCTACGCCGTGATAGACATCCTGTAGGTTGTGGAGTTTGGCTCCAAACACTTCTCCGATGGCCTGATGGCCTAGACATACGCCCAGCATGGGCTTCTTGCCGGCATAGTGTCGGATGACGTCCTCGAGCAAGCCGGCCTCAGAGGGGATGCCCGGACCGGGGGAGAGGAGGATCTTGTCAAACTGTTCGAGGTCGGACAGATGGAATTGGTCGTTGCGTAAGACAGTTGCTTCTGCTCCGAGCATGCGGACGAGATGGAACAGATTATAGGTGAAGCTGTCGTAGTTGTCAATGATAACGATGTTCATAGTCTTTCTGCAATATGGATGGCCTTTACAAGGGCCCCGAGTTTATGATTCAGTTCCTGAAGTTCATATTCATCGTTGCTTTTAGCGACGACGCCTGATCCTGCCTGGAACCAGAGTTCGTTGTCGCGTGCGATGAAGGAGCGGATGACGATGGCCTGGTTGAGGTTACCGTTGAGTCCGATAAATCCGATGCAGCCTCCATAGGCACCGCGGTTGTGCGGCTCCATCTCGGTGATGAGTTGCATGGCACGTACCTTCGGAGCACCCGACAGGGTTCCGGCAGGGAAGGTGTCATAGAATGTCTGGATACGTGTCTTCACCCTGTCGCCGTCATGGTCGTCGATCGTACCGCTGACACGCGAGACGAGATGGATGACGTGAGAATAGAACTGCATGTCTTTGTAGAAGTCCACGTTCACGTCGTGGCAGTTACGGCTCAGGTCGTTTCGGGCCAGATCGACAAGCATCACGTGCTCGGCATTCTCTTTGGGATCGTTGCGCAGGTAGAGCGCGTTCTGCTTGTCTTGTTCCTTGTCGCCTGTCCGGGGCACGGTGCCGGCAATAGGATCGATATATGCCTTGTCGCCTTCGATGCGGCAATGGGTCTCGGGTGAGGAGCCGAAGATGCGGAAGCCGCCGAAGTCGAAGTAGAAAAGGTAGGGCGATGGGTTGATGGATCTCAGTGCACGGTAGAGGCAGAGGTCGTCACCTTCATAACGTTGGATGAAACGGCGTGAAGGCACGATCTGGAAGACGTCGCCTCGCAGGCAGTGCCGGATGCAACGGCGGATATTAGCCTTGTGTTCTTCGTCGGTGAGTGTCGCAGTGGAATCGCCTATGGGATGGAATTCGTAGGGCTTGACATTCTTGCGGTTGATAGCCCGGAAGAGATTGTCGATGGCTGGGGAGTCTACAGCCGCTTTGCCGTCGGAGGTGTCTGTACCGTCGGTCTCAAGTGAGATGAACGTCATCTGGTTGTTGTAGTGATCGAAGACGATGATGTCACGGTACAATATGTATAGGATGTCTGGAGCATCATTGCTCTTCATGGTCGTATCCTTCACAGGGATGTCCTCAAAATAGCGCACGGCGTTGAAGGCCGTGTAGCCGTATAGTCCGCAATATTCCGATCCTTCGCCTTTGACGCAGAACGAACGGATGAAGTCGGCAACAGCTTCCACGACTTGCTTCTTCGCATGGCCTTTGACGCTTGCGTCGATGGTTATGTCGTTATCTGTACCGTCGGGATATTGTGTATGGATCTGTCCATGGGCGATGCTGATGCTGCCAATGGGATGCACGCCTATGAAGGAGTGCGAGTTGGAGGACTCGTGATAGTCGGAACATTCCATCAGTGCACTTTGCGGATAGAGATCGCGCAGCTGCATATAGACGCCGACAGGGGTATAAAGATCGCCGAGGATACGGCGTGTGGTCGTGTGATAATTAAAAGTTGCCATATTCTTTTGCCATTGTCTTGTTCTTCAAATAAGTTTCTACATCCTTGTCGCCCCGTCCGCTGACGGTGAGGACGACTACATCGTCGGGCTGGAACTTGATCTTCTTCAAGGCCGCTATGGCATGTGCGCTTTCGATGGCGGGTATGATGCCTTCCATACGTGTCAGTTCATATCCTGCATAGATAGCCTCGTCGTCGTTGACGGCAAGTACTTTCTCACGTCCTTTGGCAGCCAGGTCGGCATGCATGGGTCCGATGCCTGGATAGTCGAGTCCGGCGGAGATGGTAAAAGCCTCTTTGATTTGTCCGTCGTCAGTTTGCATGACGAGTGTGCGGGCGCCGTGCAGAATGCCTTCCGTACCGCAATGGATCGTGGCGGCGGTATAGTCGGTGTCAATGCCATGTCCACCGGCCTCTGCGAGGACGATCTTTACGCGGGCATCGTCAATATAATGGTAGATCGTGCCGGCTGCATTGGAGCCGCCGCCCACACAGGCAATAAGGTAGTCGGGGTAGTCGCGCCCGATCTTTTCTTGCAGCTGCCATTTGATCTCTTCGGAGATGACGCTTTGCATCTTGGCCACGATGTCGGGATAGGGATGGGGGCCCATGGTGGATCCGACGATGTAGAAGGTGTCTTCCGGATGACGGCACCAGTCACGGATAGCTTCCGAGCAGGCGTCGCTTAGGGTCATGTTGCCGGTGCGGACAGGATGGACCGTGGCGCCGAGCATGCGCATGCGTTCCACGTTGGTGTGCTGGCGCTCTACATCCGTAGCTCCCATGAAGATCTCACACTGCATGTTCATCAGGGCACAAACGGTTGCGGTAGCCACACCGTGCTGGCCGGCACCGGTCTCTGCAATGACACGTGTCTTACCCATCTTCTTAGCCATGAGGATCTGACCTATCGTATTGTTGATCTTATGGGCGCCGGTGTGGTTCAGGTCCTCGCGCTTCAGATAAAGCTGGCAGTGGTATTTCTCGCTCATCCGCTTGGCGAAATAGAGGGGAGAGGGGCGCCCGACATAGTCTCTCAGCAATTGATGGTATTCTTTCTTGAATTCTTCCGACTGGATGATGGGCTCATATGCCTGCTGTAGGTCGGTGACGCACTTATATAGGATCTCAGGCACGTAGGCTCCACCAAACTTACCGAAGAATCCGTTTTTGTCTACTTGATATTTTCCCATAATTATATCGTTTATCTTATGCTCTCTCGTAGGAGCTTATGTATCAATATTACCTTGTTGATAGCCGGCGGTGTCAGTGTTGTAAAGCCTCATAGAGTTGGTCGATGGCTGTGTCCGGGTTGCCGGTCTCACGGAGAAGGGTGACGAATTTGGATCCGATGATGGCTCCGGCGGCATGGGCTTGTGCGCTTTCGAGGGTCTGTTTGTTGGAAATACCGAATCCGATCATGCGCGGATGTTTCAAGTGCATGTTGTTGATGCGGTTGAAATAGGCGATCTTGGCATCTCCGAAGCTCTTCTGAGTACCGGTAGTAGAGGCCGAGCTGACCATATAGATAAAGCCATCGGTGTTGTCGTCGATGAATCGGATGCGTTCCTCGCTTGTCTCCGGTGTGATCATCATGATCACCCGGATATCGTACTGGTCAGCAAGAGGCTTTATATCCTCGAGATAGTCCTTGAACGGCAGGTCGGGAATGATGCAGCCGCTGACCCCACACGCTACACAACTCTTAAAGAAATTCTCGATGCCGTAGGCCATCACGACGTTAAGATAGCCCATCAGCACGAGGGGGATGGTTACTTGGTCTTTTATGTCTTTAAGCTGTGAGAAAAGGTGCTTGAGGGTCATGCCGTTTTTCAGGGCGACGGTGCCGGCACTCTGAATGACGGGACCGTCAGCCAAAGGATCGGAGAAGGGTATGCCCACCTCAATCATGGAGATGCCCCTGCGCTGCAGGGTGAGGATTACGTCGGCAGTCCCGTCGAGGGTAGGACATCCTGCGCAGAAATAGAGGGACAGTAGTTTACGGTCCTTTGTGTTGGCAAACAGTTGGTTGATCTTGTTCATAATGTAGTGACTGATATGGATGGTTGGCCTGATGAAGGTCGTAATATGGGTAATGGTGATTGTCCCTGATCTGATCATTCTATACGGGCAATCCGTATGGAGGTCATGGACATCGGGCCGAGACTTGTATGCTCATTCTTTTTATCTGGTCCGAGGGCAGTCTGTGGATAGTGGTTAGGCACGGAGTTTCTCCGTAAACCGTCTGAGTGCCTCCACATCCTTTATGCCGGGGACAGTCTCAAACCGTGAGTTGAGGTCAATGCCGATACATTGTGGATGCTCAAATGTGCGTATGCGGTCGGTGTCTTCAGGCCCGATGCCGCCACTGAGGAGGAATGGGGTATGCCCGTCATAGGCTTGAAGCATTTGCCAGTTGAATTTCTTGCCGCTTCCGCCATAGCTCTCGGTAGGAGTGTCAAAGAGGAAAAGATCGGCAACACCTTCGTAGGCTTTGGTTTGTAGCAGGTCGTCAGGCTTGGCGATGCTGAAGGCTTTGATCACTTTCAGGCTGTGGCGGATATCAGGTATGACAGTCCGTTTCAGATTGTCGATCATTTCCGGGAGCTCGTGCCCGTGTAGCTGAACGTAGTCAAGCTGGTCGTTATAGATGTGTGTGATGATGGTTTGTGGCATCTCATCGACGAATACGCCTACACGTTGGGGCTTTCGCCACTCTATGTCATCGTGCCGTGCTGTCGTTGCAGTATCGGCTATAAGTTCAGTTTTCGGTATGGCCTTTCGTGTGTAGCGTGGACTTTGGGGATAGAAGATGAACCCCAGAAAATCGATGTCAAGGGCTGCCACGGCACGGATGTTGTCAGCGTCGCGCATGCCGCATACTTTTATTTTCAGATTTCTGTTCATACTTTCAGTTGGTTGATGAAATGTAGGAGGGCTTCGCCTGGGTTCGTCTCTTTCATAAAATGTTCACCCATGAGAAAGCCGTTGAAACCGGCTTCGCGCAGGTCACGAACAGTCTGGGGAGATGATATGCCGCTCTCTGAGATCTTGCAGACGCCGGCCGGGAGTCGCTCTGCCAGTCGGAAACTGTTATGGACATCGGTCGTGAAGGTGCCGAGATCACGGTTGTTGATGCCGCAGACATCGGCATCAAGGTCTGCATAGTCAAGGTCGTGTTCATTGTGCATCTCCAGAAGTACCTCCATTCCCAGATCATGGGCTGTCTTGATGAGATGTTTGCATTCTTCTATGGAGAGGACAGCGGCAATGAGGAGGACGGCGGAGGCACCGCACTGACGTGCCTGGAATAGCTGGTACTCATCGACGATGAAATTCTTATAAAGAATGGGTATTGTCACGCCGATGGCGCGTGCTTCCTGGATGAACTCATCATAACCTCCAAAATAGTCTGTGTCGGTGAGGATGCTCATTGCCGTGGCACCGGCTTTCTGGTAGGCGGGAGCCACTTCGCGGACTTTGGCATCCTGATGGATCCATCCTTTTGACGGTGACTTGCGCTTGAACTCGGCGATGATGCCGGTGTCGCTCTGCTGTAGTGCCTCACGAAGGCTGGGCAGCGAGGGGTGTTGCTGCATCGCCTCATTGACATAGACATAGAGCTCGCGGGCCGGGATGAAATGTTTTCGTTCTGCTATCTCCTGTCGCTTGTGAGCAACGATTTCTTCGAGTATATCCATTTGTATTATGTTTTGTATAGAGAGTGATATGATCAGGCAGGTATTGCGCGTGCGTGGTGGATCAGCTGTTCAGTTCTACAAATTTCTTGAATGTGCGTAGTGCGGCGCCGCTGTCAATCGACTCGCGTGCACTGTCGATACATTCTTCGAGGCTTTTCCGTCCTTTCTCCATCACCTGGATGCCGAAGGCTGCATTGGCGATGACGATGTTCTTCTGTGCCGGCAGGGCGGTGTTGTTGAGCACGGCATCGAATATCTCGGCAGCTTCTTCTTCCGTAGCTCCACCTTTGAGCTCTTCAGGACGGGCGATGTCAAAGCCCAGGTCTTTGGGATGAAAGATACGTTCATAGTTGTTGGTGGTCACCTTGAAGTCACCGGTCAGCGAGATCTCGTCATAGCCGTCAATGGAGTTGACGATGGCATAGTCGATGCCGATCTTCTGATACACTTGGTGATAGAGCCGCATCTGGTCGAGGTTGGAGACGCCGAGCATCTGGCATTTGGGGCACGATGGGTTGACGATCGGACCGAGGAGATTGAAGAAGGTGGGGAAGGGGAGTGCCTTGCGGATGGCGGCGACGAACTTCATGGCCTTGGCGAAGAGTTGGGCATGGAGGTAGACGATACCGCATTCGTTGATGGAACGGTTGAGCTTGTCGAGATCATCGGTAAACATCACACCATGGTTCTTGATCACATTGGAGGCACCGCTGATGCTGGTTGCGGCATAGTTGCCGTGTTTGGCCACTTTATATCCGGCGCCGGCAATGACGAAGCAGGAGGTTGTCGAGATATTGAAGGTGTTCTTACGGTCGCCACCGGTGCCGACGACATCGATATAGCGGTCACAGTCAAGCAAGGCAGGAACGCCTGTCTCGAGAATGCCGTCGCGGAACCCCAATAGCTCGTCGACGGTGATGCCGCGCATCTGGATGGCTGTGAGCAGGGCACAGATCTCAGCATCGGAGAGCTCACCTTTTGTGATGGCGATAAGCAGGTCTTTTGTTTCCTCACGTTGGAGCTCTTCATGATTGAGCAGGCGGTTGAATACTGATTTGATATCCATAATTTTTGTTTTAAGGGTTCTGTTATGAAAGAAGGCCTGTCGTAAGTTACGGCAGGCCTTCTTGTATTGTGCAGACTGGAATATGCACATGGCTGGGTGACTCACGACTTTTTCAATCTTGAGCTATGCCACCACCATGCATTCATATATTGAGTCTTTGTCATATTCGTTATTGTATTGATTTGCTTGCAAAGATACAACTATTCTTTTAATCTGCAAGAAAAAAGCCTAAAATATTTAATTTTTGATTGCATTTTCTGTCTGGTCACATTGGCTTTTGTAAATACTACCTTATATTATGCAACAGAATGTCATTGAGCACGTCTTCCCGCCATAGAACTATTGTGGCTGCCGTGTCATACAATAAAAGGCGGGCATACAGCGTTTTTATAGTCGTATGAGGAATCGATGGATACTACTGATAGTGATGCTGATCAGCATTCTCCCGGTGGCGGGTCAGAGTTTCACCCTTCACGGTCGTGTGACGGATGAGGAAGGTCATGCTATAGAGTTTGCCTCTGTTAGCTGTGTCGCCCAAGGGAAGGCGACGATGACTTCCTTGAAGGGTGAATATCAGTTGAGGCTTCATTCGGCCGACAGTGTGGTGATCCGTTTCTCGATGATCGGTTATCGGACGAAGACGCGAGTGCTTCGTCGTCCGAAGGGGACGCAGACGCTGCAGGTGACGCTCTATGGTGATGCCACCTCGTTGGGAGAGGTGAGTGTGACGGGGCAGAAGATCCAGTCGGGACAGACACAGGAGATCACCACGGAACATCTCACACAGATGCCGTCGGTCACAGGCAATGCAGTGGAGGAGCTGATCCAGAGCCAGGCAGGCGTGAGCACGCACTCGGAGCTTTCCTCACAATATAATGTCCGTGGCGGTGCATTCGATGAGAATGCGGTATATATCAACAATGTGGAGGTCTATCGTCCTTTCCTCGTCCGTAGTGGCCAGCAGGAGGGATTGTCCATCATCAATCCGGATATGGTGGATAAGATAGAGTTTTCCACCGGTGGCTTCGAGGCAAAATATGGTGATCGCATGTCGTCGGCATTGGGCATCACCTACCGGAAGCCCAAGCGGACGGAAGCCAGTATCAGTGCCTCGCTGCTTGGCGGATCAGCCTATCTGGGATTGAAGGCGCGCAATCTCACGTGGCAGAACTCGATTCGCTATAAGACAACGAAATATCTCCTTGGTACGTTTGACACCAACGGTGAATACCAGCCTAATTATCTCGATTACCAGACCTATCTGACCTATCAGCCCAACAAACGGTGGTCGATGGAGGTGATCGGAGATATCAGTGATAATCATTATAACTTTAAGCCGACGGACCGTGAGACAAAGTTCGGTACGATGGACAACGTGAAGTCGTTCCGTGTCTATTTCGACGGTCAGGAGCGGGACCGTTTCCTTACCTGCTTCGGTGCATTGAACATTACCCGTCATTTCGGTGATTCGACAAGTGTGTCGTTGCTGGCCTCGGCTTTCAATACGGATGAGCAGGAAT
>HF988500.1:8664-13497 GCA_000431975.1 Prevotella sp. CAG:924
AGGAAGGGGAGAAGGAATGCTATGACATCCAGGGACAATATTGGCTCACGCAGACAGAGACCTCGGAGAATCTTGGTGTAGGTACTTATTTCCTGCATGCCCGCAACTATTTGAAAGGACATGTCGAGAGCGTAAAGCTTATGGCCCGGCATATCACGAAGCATCACCGTCTGGAGGGAGGACTGACTTACCGGATCGAGCATATCGAAGAGAACTCGCGTGAATATGAACAACGTGACTCGGCAGGATATAACATCCCGTCGACAACGCCGGATCTGCAGATGGTCTATGCTCTCCGCAGCAAGAACACGCTTGATGCCAACCGGCTGGAAGTGTATCTTCAAGACACGTGGCGTTTTCGTTCGCGTGGCGGTCATACGCTGTTTACGCTTAATTACGGTTTGCGCTTTGCACGCTGGAGCTATACGGGAGAATCAATTCTGTCACCGCGTGTGGCGTTAGGCATCATACCGCCATTCAATCAGAATATTACGTTCCGCATGGCGACAGGACTCTACTATCAGGCTCCGTTCTTCAAGGAGTTGCGGGATACGTCGACGGTCAACGGCATGACGACAGTCACGCTCAACAAGCATATCCGCAGCCAACAGTCCATTCACTTCATCGCAGGAATGGATTATCGCTTCAATGTCGCCGGTCGCCCATTTAAGTTTACGGCTGAGGCTTACTATAAGGCCTTGTCGCATCTCATTCCTTATACGGTCAATAATGTGAAGGTGACGTATTATGGTGATAATGTGGCAACGGGTCATGTGGCCGGTCTGGATCTGAAGCTCTATGGAGAGTTTGTGCCGGGCACGGATTCCTGGCTCTCATTCTCCTTGATGGATGCCAAGATGCGGCTGAATGGTATGTCACTGCCTCTCCCTACCGACCAGCGTTATGCCGTCAATCTGTATTTCACCGACTACTTCCCCGGTACGAAGCGTTGGAAGATGAACCTGAAACTGTCGCTCGCCGATGGCCTTCCTTTCAATGTGCCACACAAGGAACTCAGTACCAGCTATTTCCGTGCACCGGCATATAAGCGTGCTGATATTGGTATGAGCTATCTGCTCTACGATCGTGAGAACAGTGGCCGGAAGACATCTTTGCGTACGGTGTGGCTCGGTATCGACTGCCTTAATCTTTTCGGCATTTCCAACGTCAATTCGTATTATTGGATTACCGATGTGAGCAATCAGCAGTATGCCGTTCCGAATTATCTTACAGGCAGACAAATCAATTTCAGAGTGAGACTGTCCTTCTGAAAGGTGTGGCATGAGTCGTAAACTTGTCCGTCAGTCTTGCACAATATCTGATATTTATTTTGTTTGAAGTCCGTCAATTTCACGTTGTGAATTAGTTGTATGGAAGATATCCATGCAATAACGGCCATTTTGATTCCAAAATGGCCGTTATTGTAACTTTCAGAGTATCAGCAAGTTGTGTTACGGGTAGAAATGCCGGAATTTTGCTTTCTTCGCTTGATATATTCCTTATAATCAATGATTTATGTTTTTTTCTTGAACTTGATAACTCATACACCGCGATAGGCAGCTTGTATGAGGTGTCGGATGTTTTCTGTCGGTCTATTCCTTACCTTGTTTTTCTTCCTTTAGCATACTTCTGATCTCTTCCCAATTACCATCGTTTTTGGCAGGTTCTATTCTCAGTAGTCTGCAGAGTAAGGGATAGATATCGACGTTCTTGAAGTGTGGAAGATCGATGTGACGGAAGTCCGGGCCTACCGCACGGAAGATGGCGTGCATATCCATATAGGCGGGGTCGAATCCGTGGCTGCCACCGGCTGTGATGCTGTCATGGTAGACTACCCATCCGAGCTGGGGATCGACGATGACATCTCCTTCGCGGTCGTTAGTTCCATAGTGAAGGTAGGCCGGCACCTCCTCTCGTTTCCATACCCGGATATGCGGGACATTTCTCAGACTGTTGATCACAGAGTCGGTGCAGCCGGGTGTGACAAAGAGATTGGCAGGCATGTTGCCTTCCAAATCACGTATCCAGCCCTTCTTGAGATAGGGGATGATGTCCACTTTGTGCGTTTGAGGAATCCACGACATGCCATGGTCACTGAGGACAATGAAGTTGACATCCTTGCCAATGGGCAGTTGTTGTATCTTCTGATAAAGTGCTCCGAGCAGTGAGTCCATCTGGCAGACGGCCTGTTGTGTCTGTGGAGCCTGCGGGCCATAGCGGTGTCCGTTGGCATCGGGCTGTTCCATATAGGCCATGATGAGGTCAGGACGCTGCCGCTCGCTCAGTTTGAGTTGGGCTAGGATAAGGGCGATCCGCTGCTCATAGGTGAGGTGTGGCTTGGCATCGTATAGATAATAGGTGTCGGGGTGGGTGTTGCAGACAGCGACGTCCGATCCCGGCCAATAGAATACGGCGGTGTGCAGTCCTTGTTTCTGGGCTGTCACCCATATTGGTTCTCCACCGTAGAAGACAGGATCCATTTTTGTGTCGGGATCGCCCAGGGAGAAGCGGCGTCCTGTCGTAGGATCGAAGAAGTCATTGGCTACGATGCCATGATGGTCGGGATACAGGCCTGTTGCCAGCGTGTAGTGGTTGGGAAAGGTCTTGGAGGGATAGGAGGGGATGAGCCCCGACGCTACGCCCTCCTGTGCCATGCGGTCGAAAAACGGGGTGTGATACCATTGCGGATAGTCCCAGCGGCAGCCGTCAAGGGAAATGACGATGGTGATGTGCCGTGCCGATGCTGGCAATAGGATGATCGACAGCAGGAGGGTCAGGATAATGCGAAGCCGTTTCTTCATTCTCTAAGTAAGATATTTGTGTTTGTTGGCAGACCGTCAGTCTTCTTTCGTCGCCGTGTCCTTTCTGGCTTTGGCCTCGGCTGCGATCTTGCGGATATGGTCTACATGTGCGATGGATCGCTTATGCGCGTAGCGTATCTGATAGCGGTAAACGATGCAGGTGCAGATGAAGTAGACGAAGGTCTGTATCCACATCCATTGATATTCTGGTGCGATGTCTTCCAGACTGCCGCCCATGCTCGAGATTCTCAGGAAGCCGCGCACGCCCATCGTGGAAGGGAAGATGTAGGCCACATATTTCCATACCGTGGGGAGGTTGCTCTCCGGCCAGCTGATGCCGCTGAGGAAGAGGAGGGGCAGGGACGTGAAGATGACGAGCAGCATCACATTTTCGCGGTGATGCACCAGGCAGGAGCAGGCCATGGCAAAGAATGTGGTGGCAAGGACGTAAGCGATGAGGAAGGGGAAGAACACCTGTGGATGGTTGAGAGCCGTAAATCCGAAGATCCTCGGTACGACTAGTCCAAGGTAGGTCCCGATGACAAGATAGACGAGGATGTAGCACAGTGATTTTCCCAATACGATGCGGAGTATGCCGTTATAGTGCCGACTGATGGGCACGAGGTCTTCGTAGCGGTTATTCTCCCGGGCCGTTCCGGCTGCCATTCCTACTCCGAGCAGTAGTGTCTGGTGCAGGATAAGCATCAGCACAGCTGGGAGGATGGCATTGCCATAACCGCCGGGCGTATTGAACATCATTGCCATAACCGCCGGTCGTATTGAACATCATTTCCGAATGTATGTGCAAGGGCTCTACCGTGAGTTGGTCTTCCCTGTCGGTGACGTTCGTCGAGCGTGCTATCTGGATCGTTGAGCTCATGTCTGCCGCTACGGCCAGAGTGGCTTGGTAGATGGCCTTATAAGCAAGCATCAGCACCATGTCGCAGTAGACACTCACATGTCCCTGCTCCTGTCGGTAGACGTGTCGCTCGAATCCGCTTGGGATGAAGATGATGCCCCGCACTTCCTGCTTGCCGATCAGTTGGCGTGCCTCTTCCAGTGAGTTACTGTGGAATGCCACTTTCACGTCAGGGGTGGCGTCGACATTGCGGATATATTCGCGGCTCATCTGACTGTGGTCCATGTCCACTACCGTGACGGGAACGTCACGGAGCACCTCATTGTTGTAGATCCACGAGTAGAGCAGTGGATAAGCCAGAGGAATGAGTACGAAGAAGATGAGCACGGCCTCGTCGCGCTTCAGTGAGAGGAGCTCCTTACGCAGGATATAGAGTGTGTCGCTCCCTCCCTCCCGGATCTGTTGTATCAGGCTTATCTTTCGCATTATGGTAAGTATTGGTAGTGCAGCATCTCCTGCTTCAGGCGGCGGAGCATGAGCAGGGGAAGGACTGCGAAGATGATCAGGGCTGCGATATAGGTCCAGGCGTAGCTGAGCGGGAAGCCGTGGAAGATGCAGCGCTGGTAGATGATGATGTAGTGGCGCAGGGGGAAGAGCAGCGACATCGATCGCAGCATGGGATCCATGGTCTCTACGGGGAAGGTGGCACCACACATGGAGAAGCTTACGACTGCCCACAGAGAGCAGACGCTCATCGACATACGGAGGCTCGCGATGAGTCCGGAGACGAATATGCCGAAGCCCTGACAGGCGAGCACGCTCAGTATGCCAAGGAGAAGGATGGGCACGATGCCGCCGGGATGGGGGAAGTCGAGTGTTCCGTAAATATAGAATTCAAAGCCGAGGAAAACGGTGATGAACATGATGGTATGGGGCAGTAGCTTACCGAAGAGTGCGATATACATGTTGCCGCCCGCCATCTGTATCCATTCGTGAGCACGGTTGAATTTCACCTCTGTCCAGATAGCGTATGGGACGAGAAGGAAAACGAAGAGCATCAGCACGCCCGGGATGACGAAGGTGCTCAGGTAGATGTTGTAGCTACCATAGGGGTTGCCCACCATGTGCAGGTCAACGGTGATGGGTTGAAGGTTGTTCTTGATCTGCTCTTCC
>HF988500.1:13511-25488 GCA_000431975.1 Prevotella sp. CAG:924
TGATCTGCTCTCCCGACAGGCCGAGGGCGGCGAGTTTCGTCACGCCTACGGCGGCTGCGGCAAGGGTCGTCGCCGTCTTCATGTCGCGGAAAGTCATGGATCCGGCGGCCAGCGGTACATTGTTATAATAGAAGGAGATGTTGGGTCCGCGGTTGGCCAGTAGCTGGTCGGTGGTTCCGCTGGGGATATAGAGGAAGCCGTAGATCTTATTCTGCTGGCAGGCCTGCCGTGCCTCGTTTACGCTGTTGTAATGCGCCACGACGTGGGATGTCTGCATCATGTCGAGCTCTCTTTCGAGATTACGGCTCAGGGCAGTATGGTCCAGATCGACAATGCCCACAGGCAGATTGGTCGGCACGCCCTCGTGCATCAGTGAGGTGAAGAAGATCACCACGAGCACGGGGAAGGGCAGAATGCAGAATCTGTAGATCGTGCTGTGCCACATGATGCGGCACTCACGCAGGGCAATATGGTAGATGCGCTCTAACACTATATGAAATCAATAATTATACTTCGTGACGGCCTGTTCCTTATCAGGACCGGCTGTCATTATCTCTTTGCCGGCTCTCCGTCGCCGATGATCAGCGTCATGCCGGGGCGCAGTCCTTCGATCTTTGTGACCGGCCGTCCCTTCACCTCCAATGTTTTCACATCGTACTGGCCGGAGCTCTTTGTGGCCTTCCATACGGCGTAGGATCCTTGATCTTTGATATAGTATATTTTCAGTTTCAGCTTCTTGTCGAACGCCGGAGAGTATGCGGTGATCTCATCACCTACTTTCATTCCGTGAAGTTGGTCCTCGCGGATATTGAACACGCCCCAAATGTTTTTCAGGATGTCGATGCTCATGATGGGTGATCCTATGCCGACAAGCTCGCCTTCGAGCGGATAGATGTCGCTCACCTCACCTTCTACAGGTGAGATCTGTACGGTCTCTTTCAGAAGGCTCTTTACTACGTTGACACTCTGCCGGGCAGCCTGTGCCTGTTTGGCGGCAGCCAGCTTCTCTTCGGAGCGTGCGCCCTCCTGTGCCAGTCTCCATTGCGACTTTGCAGCCTCGGCCTGTGCGGAGGCCACATCGAAGGCAGCCTTGGCTTCATCGCGTTTCTGCTCGCTCATCACGCCTTCGTCGAAGAGGGTCTGCATGCGGTTATAGGTCTTTTGCGCGATGGTGCGGGCTGCCAGTGCCTGACGGTAAACTTCATAGGCCGAGCGGATGGTTTCCTTGCGCGCGCCCTTTTGTGCCAGTTCGCTCATGGCGGAGGCGGCGTCTCCTGTGGCTTGTGCCACCTTCTCCTGTGCGTCGACCTCAGGTGCCTCGAGGATGGCAAGCGTGTCGCCCACGTGAACATAATCGCCCTCTTTGACACAGATCCTTACCACGCGCGATGGAATTTTCGAGCTTACGCGGTAGCTATCGGCCTCTACTTCTCCCTGGATGATTTCCGGACTGTTGCCCATAAAGAAATATCCGAGGAGTCCTACGATGATTACTACGGCTGCAAACGCTGCTACAGCCAGTAGTATGTTGTTATGCTGTTGTTTCCTTGACATAGCTGAAGGTTGTTGAAGTCTTCTTTATCTTAATGTTCCTAATGCTTTTTGCAATGCCACCTGTGCGATTCTCAGATCCACCTGTGCGTCAATCACGTCGGCCCTGGCCTGTTGCCAGGCGGTCTGTGCGGCCATCACATCGGTGACTTGCATGACGCCTTCGCGGAAGCCGATGTTGGCCGAGCGGAGGTTCTCGTTGGCCGAGGTGAGATTGCTGTCAGCCATTTGCATGCGTTTCTCCGCTTCGTGGCATTTGAAGCGTGCCTGCGATATCTGGAGTCTGATTTTCTCTTCTGTGTCGGCGATGGTCAGTCGGGCGATGGCAGCTTGTGTCTTGGCGCTCTTCACCCGGTTGGCGCCTTCAAACCAGTTCCATACAGGTACGGCGACAGTCAAGCCGATATTCCACACACCGGAGAATTTGCGCTCAAATCCGTTAAAGAGGTTGGGGTTGCTGATGGCATATCCTCCAACGGCGAACACCTTGGGCAGGAAGGCGGCTCGTGTGAGGTTCACTTTCTGATCCAGGAGGGCGGCAGTGTTTTCCAAGAGACGTATCTCGGGGCGGCCGGCGGCAATGGTGTCATTGTCGGTGAGATCTTCCTCGGGGATATGCGTGGGTGCCAAGGCGTTCTCGTCCTCGTCGGCAAGCGCGATGTCTTCTTCAAGAGGCAATCCGCAGAGCTGGCAGAGCAGCATCTTCGACAGGCTCAGCCCATTTTCCACTTGCACGATCTGCATGTCAGCCTGATTCACCTTTACGGCTACTTTCAGTCCGTCAGCCCGTGTGGCTATGCCTTGCCGGATCATTTTCTTCACGTCGGTGTCGAGCTTTTTCACCAGATCGCGGTAGCTCTCTGCAAGCCGTTGCTTCTGTCGGAGCGATACGGTGGTCCAATAGGCGTTGTCGATGGCATAGAGGGTTGTCTGGTGCTGCAGGTCGACGGTGTTGTCGGCCATCGTCTGTCGGATGTCGGCGATCTTGTTTTCAGCGATGATGGCGCCACCCATATAGATTGGTTGGCGTATCTCGGCTGCACCGAAAAAGATATTGCGTGTGTCGGTGCGGAAGGCATCGTTGATCTGCTGTCCGAGTTGGTTGCCGATCTGGGTTATCGGTCCGCTGAGTTTTCCGAGCTGTTGGCTGATGCTGGCGGCCTGCTCCTGAGTGAGCAGCCCGTTCTGGACCATCGAAGTGACGGTATTGGTAAGCCCACTTACCGTGTTCGTACCGAGATTGGCAAAGGTAGCCTTCTGGTCTTTGTCCAGCAGCGAGATCTCTTTGGAGGTCCAGGTATAGTTGGCCACCACGTCTACCTTTGGCAGATAGTTCGTGCGGGCCGCCTTCTTGGCATAGGCGGCGTCCTGCTGTCCCAGCTTGCGGGCCTTTAATTCCTTATTGTTCTGAAGCGCCAGATTTCTGCACTCCTCCAGTGTCAGCGTACGTTGTGCGCTGACCGGAGCGAAGCCCCCACAGAGCAGTATGCCCAGTGCGAGAGTGGGGAGGGATGTGATATGGATGCTCATAGACTCTTGTTTATGATCTACGTTGAGTTGGTCTCGGACGTCTCTTCTCTGACGGGGGAGAGGCGTCCGGCCTGTTTGCTTATTTGAACGAGAAGGAGCGGCTGCCTATCATGTTGCCGTCGGCAAAGACGCTGACGACATAGGTGCCGGCAGTGAGGGCTTGGGTGACAGGCAGATAGAGCGTGACGGGAGTCTCCTGACCTCCGTATTCAATGGTACGCTTCATGGAGCAGCTGATGCTCTTGTTCTCATAGTTGAACGAGCCGCCGTTGCCAAGGGTCGATCCCGTAGGCGATGTGATGCGTACATATACGGTCTTTGTACCTGTCTTGGCCGTCACGTTCTTGGCGATGTTGAAGCTTACTTGGATGTTGCGGGCCTTGCTTACCTTGTTCTTGGCCTTGTTGCGCTTGTCGAGCAGTGACATCGACAGTCCGTTGGCGTCGAGCTGTGAGGCGATGGCTACCTGTTCGGAGAGCGATGCCTTCTCAGTGTTCAGGCCCTCGATCTGTCGGTTGGCAGCCTCATACTGGCCACGGATACGGGTGTTCTCAGCCGTCAGGTTCTGGTTCAGTCGGTTGAGCGAGTCGATCTCGAGCACGTAGTTGCGGAGGACGGCACGCACGGTGGCGAGCTCTCTCTTCAGGCGGGCGATCTCTTTGGCATCGGTGCTTTTCGTATTGCGCAATTCTTCGAGCAGGCGTTGCGTTTTCTCTTGCTCGGAGGTGAGCTGGGCGATGATGGAGTCGTTGTTGATCTGCGTCTTCATCTCGCTGTATTGATTGGCGAATTGCTGATATTCATTCTCCATTTCCTTCTTGTCGATGGCTGCCAGTTGTGCCATGTCTTCGTTTTGCTGCTTCTGCTTGTTGAGGCTGAGGGAGAGCCATACGACACCACCTGCAAGGAGCAGGATGAGGATGATTACGGGTATGAGAATCTTTTTGTTCATGTCTGAAAGTGTTTCTGTTCGTCTCTTTTTTAAAATAATACTGCAAATTTAGCTTTTTATTCTTAAGACTAAGGTATAAAATATATTATCATTTCTTTATTCTATTAAAAATAAATAATTTTATGGTCTTTTTGAACAACGTCTGCTGAAAAGCTGTACCTTTAAGTCCCCTAAATAAAAGCCTGGACTATGAGAAATGACAATATGCTTTATAGGATCTACGATCTGTATGCTGATGGTTTCCGGCACATGACCGTCGGAAAGACATTGTGGGTGGTGATCATTGTCAAGCTGGTCATCATCTTTCTGGTCCTGAAGCTCTTCTTTTTCCCCGATTTTATCAAGTCAAACGCTCAGAAGGGTAAGGAGGCTGATTTCGTAGAACAGCAGATCACCTCTCGCGGGCAATGACTTTGCCTTGGCGGCAATGCCGCTTGATGATGCGACGGCATGGACAGTGTCGGAAGGGGAGGGCGCTCAAAGGTAGGGCGGGCAGGATTTATGGCACCGAGAAACCTTATTGCAAAACAATTAGCCAACAGACAATAATCAATTTAAAATATCAACTGTTATGAGTCAAATGTTATTAGACATTTCTACAGGAACTGTAGACTGGTCACGTGCGCAGTTTGCCTTGACGGCGATCTACCACTGGCTTTTTGTTCCTCTGACACTTGGCCTCGCCGTGATCATGGGCATTGCCGAGACTTGTTATTACCGCACGCGCAAGGTGTTCTGGAAGGACGTGGCGCGTTTCTGGCAGCGTCTGTTCGGTGTCAATTTTGCCATGGGTGTGGCAACGGGTATCATTCTCGAGTTTGAGTTCGGAACCAACTGGTCGAATTATTCCTGGTTCGTAGGCGATATTTTCGGTGCTCCGTTGGCCGTCGAGGGTATTGTGGCCTTTTTCATGGAGTCGACCTTCGTTGCCGTGATGTTCTTTGGTTGGAAGAAGGTGAGTCCGGGCTTCCACCTCGCGTCTACGTGGCTGACGGGTCTGGGTGCTACGATCTCTGCCTGGTGGATCCTTGTGGCCAATGCCTGGATGCAGTATCCTATAGGATGTACGTTCAATCCCGATACGATGCGCAATGAGATGACCTCGTTCGCCGACGTGGCCCTCTCGCCTTTTGCCGTCGACAAGTTTTTCCACACGGTCACCTCGTCTTGGATCATCGGAGCCGTGTTCTGTGTAGGTGTGAGCTGCTGGTATCTGCTTCGTAAGCGCGAGCAGAAACTCGCCAGACAGAGCATCAAGATCGCGTCCGTTGTCGGTATCTGTGCGTCGCTGCTTGCTTTGTATACGGGTGACAACTCTGCCTATATGGTCAGCAAGGTACAGCCGATGAAGCTCGCCGCCATGGAGGCTCTTTACAATGGCGGCCCCGATCAGGCACTGACGGGAATCGCTCTTGTCGATCCTTTCCGTCAGCCCGACTATGTGAACCAGCAGGAGCCGCCGTTCCGTCTGGCCATCCCCTATGGCCTGTCCGTCCTTGCCACGCGTCAGCTTCACGGTTATGTGCCGGGAGTGAACGATCTGCTGAAGGGCTATGCGAAGCCTGACGGCACGCGCGAGCTGTCCGTAGAGGAGAAGATCGCAAGGGGAAAGAAGGCTATCACCGCCCTTACGGCTTACCGTAAGGCAAAGAGTGAGAAGGACGAGGCCAGTGCCGCCAAGTATCTGCCGGTGCTGAAGGCGAACATGCCTTACTTCGGTTATGGCTATGTGAAGGATCCCCACAGTGTGGTGCCGCCTATCAATATCACTTTCTGGGCCTTCCGTACGATGGTGGGTCTTGGCACCTTCTTCATCCTCTTCTTCCTTGTCATGGGCTTCGTGGCCTGGCGTAAGGACATTACCCATCCGAAGTTGCGGCTGCTGCACATCCTCGCACTTGTCAGCATTCCACTGGCCTACCTGGCCAGTGAGTCGGGATGGGTGCTGGCGGAGATGGGTCGTCAGCCCTGGACCATTCAGGATATGCTGCCCACATGGGTGGCAGTGTCTGACGTGCAGGCCGGCTCGGTGGCTCTCACGTTCTTCCTTTTCCTTGTCCTTTTCACGGTTATGCTCGCCGTAGAGATCAGCATCCTCTGCAAGCAGATCAAGAAAGGTCCTGAATACACAGAAGTAGAAATTTCAAAAGAGTGACAATTATGACTTACAGTTTTCTGCAACAATATTGGTGGTTCCTGATCTCTTTGTTAGGAGCCTTGCTGGTGTTCCTGCTTTTCGTGCAGGGTACCAATGCCATGATCTTCCGGCTTGGTAAGGATGCCGCATCACGTCGTGTGGTGCTCAACTCCACAGGCCGTAAGTGGGAGATCACGTTCACGACGCTGGTCACCTTCGGTGGTGCCTTCTTCGCCTCGTTCCCGCTTTTCTACAGCACGAGCTTTGGTGGCGCCTATTGGCTTTGGATGATCATCTTGTTCTCTTTCGTGCTTCAGGCAGTGAGCTATGAGTTCCAGAACAAGCTCGGCAACTTCCTTGGCCCGAAGACCTTTCAGGTGTGCCTGGTCATCAATGGCATCGTCGGCCCGGTGCTGCTGGGCGCTGCGGTAGCCACATTCTTCAATGGCAGCAACTTCGAGATCATGAAGGACACGATGCTTGATGCCGCTCATCCGGCAGTGATCTCCCGTTGGGCTAACGCCTCCAACGGCCTCGATGCCTTGCTCGATGTCTGGAATCTAGTACTTGGCGTTGCCGTCTTCTTCCTGGCTTGCGTGCTGGGCTCTCTCTATGAGATCAATAATGTCGATGACGAGCAGATCCGCACGAATGCTCGCCGGCAGCTGCTGTTCAACACGGTGTTCTTCCTCGTGTTCTTCCTGGCCTTTTTCATCCGCACGCTTCTCAAGGACGGCTATGCCGTTGATCCGGCTACAGGCGTCGTCTTTATGGAGCCGATGAAGTATCTGCACAATCTGCTCGACATGTGGTATTTGCTCGTGCTTATCATCGTAGGCGTGGTGCTTCTCCTTTGGGGCATCATTTTCACCCTCTGCACGAAGACATGGATGCACGGCATCTGGCCCGCCGGCTTCGGCGTCGTCTTTGTCGTGTTGGCACTCCTCCTGTGTGTGGGCTGGGGCAATACGGCTTATTATCCGTCCAATGCCGACCTGCAGTCATCGCTGACCATCAGCAACAGCTGCTCGTCAGAGTTCACGCTGCGTACGATGGCCTACGTGAGCATCCTCGTTCCCTTTGTCCTGGCTTATATCTGGTATGTATGGTATAAGATGGACCGTAAGAAGATCACGCGGGAGGAGATCGCTCAGGATGAGGCTTATTAAATCTTAGGAGAAAGGCAGATGTATAGAGTAGTTCTGTTCTTGCTTAGTCTGTTGCCGGTGACCGCACTGGCGCAGACTGATGGCGACAAGACGGCTGGCGGCGGCTCTGCTGACGCCAACCGCTTCGCTGTCGTCGCTACCGACTCGTCGGCCGTGCGCCACCAGGTACTTCTGGAGACGACGATGGGCGATGTCGTGGTGGAGCTGTACAATGAAACCCCTAAGCACCGGGACAATTTCCTGAAACTGGTGAGGGAAGGCTATTACGACGGTAACCTCTGGCACCGCGTCATCGCACAGTTTATGATTCAGACGGGCGATTCCACCACGCGCCATGCCGGTCTGGGGACGGCCGTGGGCGATTATGATCCCGGCTACACCCTTCCGGCAGAGATCGTCTTTCCAAAATATTTCCATAAGAAAGGAGCGTTGGCGGCAGCACGCGAGGGCGACACGACGAACCCGGAGCGCCGCTCGTCAGGCAGCCAGTTCTATATCGTGGTCGGCCAGGTGTTCACGCCCGGCGGCCTAGACCGGGTGCAGGACCGGCTTAACGCGCAGACGGACGGTAAGGTGCAGCTGACTCCTGAGATACGCGAGTATTACCAGTTGCGTGGCGGCACGCCGCATCTCGACAGCCAGTACACGGTCTTTGGCGAGGTAGTGAAAGGAATGGATGTGGTGAGCGACATCGATTTTGTGGAGACCGACGGCAATGACCGTCCCTTGCAGGACGTGAGGATCGTCAAGGCTGTGGTCATCAAATAGAGGGGTAGGGAGTCTTTGCCGTGGAGAGGGACGCACGGGCGTCGCTCCTGCGGCAGGGATAAGTCGGCCCTAAGAATGATTGCGGGTATTGAGTGGATGTCAGTCAGCACTCAATACCCGCATATATTTTGTTCTTTGATGAATTAGATGGCTGTGTCTTTCCCACTGCGTTTTGAGCGGTGATAGCTGCGGTATTCGTCAAGTGGGATCTCCACGTTAGGCTCTGTCAGCTCTCCCTCCCGCGGCAGGAGAAACTGGGTGTATCGGATGTTCAGTCCGCGTTCCATCCACATGTGCTCATAGTAGGTCTGGATGGTCAGGATCTTGGGATCGATGCCTTCTATCTGCGTATGGTAGAGGTCGTCGGTACGGCAGACCAGGGGCAGGTGGTTGACGTCCACCACATAACCGGTATAGGTGAACAGGAAGTTGGAGTCGGTCTTCAGGTGCACCTTGCCGCCATCGGTCAGGAAGTGACGGTAGCGCTCGAGGAAATATGTGGAGGAGAGGCGCTTGCGCGGATTCTTCATCTGCGGGTCACTGAACGTGAGCCAGATCTCCTGCACCTCATCCTGAGCGAAGAAGCGGTCAATGATCTCAATGTTGGTACGGAGGAAGGCCACGTTGGACAGTCCTTCCTCCAGTGCCTGCTTGGCACCGGTGTACATGCGGGCTCCCTTGATGTCGACACCCACGAAGTTGATGTCCGGATAGAGGCGGGCCAGACCGACGGTGTACTCGCCCTTGCCACAGCCTAGCTCCAGGATGATGGGATTGGAGTTGTGGAAATAGGCGTCGCGCCAATGTCCTTGCATGGCGAACGGTTCGTGGCTGATGACACTAAACGGATATTGGAACACATTGGGGAATGTCTCCATTTCAGCGAACTTGGCTAACTTTCCTTTGCTCATAGCTTTTATCTTTTCGTGCAAAGTTAATCTAAAAGGGCGGATTTTCCAAATTTTTACTGTTCATCCTTGCCTTTTTGAAGGGAATGTCTTAATTTTGTGAGAAACGAATTACTTATGATTCAGCGAAATAGCAGACAGGGCTGGACGCCCGATGCCTCACAGTTGCAGGTGATCAATGCGCCTGCAGGATGTCATCTCGTGCTCGCTCCTCCGGGTTGTGGCAAGACACAGATCCTGACGGAGAGGATCCGGAAGGCTCACGAGGAAGGAGTGGCTTATGAGGACATGCTGTGTCTGACCTTTACCAACAGGGCGGCACGCAGCATGAAGGACCGTATCACGCAGGCCATCAGCGATCCGGAGGTGGAACGGCTCTATGTGGGTAACGTGCACCGTTTTTGCAGTAAGTTCCTTTTTGAGCAGGGCATCGTCTCTGCCGAGACCTCGATCATCGATGATGACGATGCGGTGAGCATCCTCGCCCGTTATCTTAATGAGGACGAGCTGAAGGTGCAGGGCGATTACAAGCGTAAGTCGGTCTATCAGCAGATCATGTTCTTCTCCCATCTGATGAGCCAGATAGAGCACGGCCATGCCAAGGGATTGCGCATGCACCCTGAGTCGCTGACATCGGAGGATGTCGCGGCGTTGCGGTATATCTGCAAGGTGGAGGGCGTGGCGTTCACGCGCGAGAAGCTGCTGGACGTGTATGGCCATGTGGACTATTATCGCGATGCCACCCGTATGGACGGCTATCAGGCCGGCATGCGCCGGTCGATCGACAATCTGCTCTATAAGATGCGTTATGCCCATGCCTATGCGGCCTATAAGCGTCAGAACCGGCTTGTCGACTTTGAGGACCTGCTCCTGTTCACTTACGATTGGTTGCGGAGTAACGCTCATGCGACCTACAAGTGGATGCAGGTGGATGAGGTGCAGGACCTCAATCCCTTGCAGTTGGCTCTCATCGACCTGTTGACAGGCGTCACGGAAGGGGAGGCAGGGACATTGCCAGAAGACGCCCATCTCATGTATCTGGGCGACTACCAGCAGGCTATCTTCTCTTTCATGGGGGCAAAGCAGAATATGCTCGAAGTGCTGGCCAGACGCTGTGCCGGGAATATCCATCACTTGAGCGTCAACCACCGTTCGCCCAGCTATCTGCTGGATGTGTATAATACGTATGCGGAGAGGCAGTTGGGCATTGATCCCCGGCTCTTGCCGTTTCCCGACAATGTGGTCGCGAAGACAGGAGGAGAGCTGACGCTGCTGGCCTGCGACACCGAGGTGGCCGAGCAGCGGGAGGTGGCCCTGCTGGCCCGCGACTTGTATGAGCGTTACCCTGGAGAGACGACGGCTGTCATCGTCACGTCCAACAGGGACGCCGATACGCTGAGCGGGACGCTTGCGCAGTTGGCCCTGCCTCATTTCAAGGTATCGGGTGTCGACCTCTTCTCCACACCCGATATGAAACTCTTGCTGGCCCATTTTAACGTCCTCGACAACGATCTCAATTTCATGGCGTGGTCAAGGCTGCTCCGTGGAGTGAGGGCCTGCTCCTCGTATGCCGTTGCGAGGGACCTGGTGCGTAGGCTTCTCGTCAGGGGGATGACGCCTGCCGACTTCCTGTACGATGCCCCCACTTATGTCCAGCGCTTCGCGACAGAATATGCGGAACGGGAAATGGTGATCTTCGACACGGAGACGACAGGACTGGACGTGACGCAGGACGACATTCTGCAGATCGCCGCCGTGAAGGTCAAAGGCGGTGTCGTCGTTCCCGGCTCGCAGTTCTCTGTGTATATGGAGACCGACCGCCCCATCCCGGAGATGCTGGGCGACATCGTCAATCCTATCATAGAGGAACGGAAGCATCAGCGGCTCGTGTCACATCAGGAGGGGCTGAGAGCCTTCCTGGACTATTCCCGCGGCTGTGTCTTGCTTGGCCACAATGCCGATTACGATTATAACATCATGGCCTTTAATGTGGCCCGTTATCTGCCCGGGGAGGACTGGGTGGCGGCGCATCCCTCTTATCTTGACTCTCTGAAACTGGCTCGCCTGCTCGTGCCGGGGTTGAGCAACTATAAGCTGAAGCATCTGCTCGATGTGTTGCATCTCGAAGGCGAGAATTCCCACTTGGCCGATGCTGATGTGGACGCCACGCGCAGCCTTGTAGGGTATCTCTACCGCAAGGCTGTGGAGATCATTCCCCGACAGGTCGAGCTCGTCAATGAACCGCTGCGACAGAAACAGCTGAAGAAGCTACGCGACCAGTATGCCGGCCTTTACCGGCAGTGGAAGGAGCAGATGTACAGGGTACGGACGGAAGGCAGCTGGCCGGAGACCCTCCTCTCGGATGCGCTCCGTCAGGTCCACGATAGTATGGTGGAGGCAGGATGGATCGGAAGGATCGACAAGCTGGAATATTTCCTCCGGTTCCTCGACAATGATCTGATCGGAGAGATGTCCGAGCCGACATTGGCACAGCAGATGAGTGCCCATCTTGTGGAGATCAGCACGCTGAAGGAGGCGGATCTCTGTGGGAGCAGCACCGTGAACGACAGGATCTTTGTCACGACGGTGCATAAGGCCAAGGGATTGGAGTTCGATCACGTGATCGTCTACGATGCTTGCGACGGGCGTTATCCTAATTACTTTGATAAGGGACAGCCCGACAGGGAGAGCGAGGATGCCCGACTCTTCTATGTTGCCATCTCACGGGCCAAGAGGCGCCTGACCATTGCTTATAGCCTGAGCCGGACGACGTGGAACGGATTGAGGCAGCCCAGACAGCTCACGCCGTTTATGGCCTCTATCAAGGGATTCTTCCAGCCGCTTTCATAAGGCAGGGCTTTCAATATGATCTTTTCGGTTGAAATCTGTTCTGACAGACGAATCCTCAGTTCTCAACAAGGAGTCTCTGATGATTGTCCTTGGAGGTTAGGTGCGTCGTGTA
>HF988501.1 GCA_000431975.1 Prevotella sp. CAG:924
CCCGGCACTTCGCGTATGACGAAGTGCCGGGCCTCATGGCGTCAACATACTGACCTTCCTCAGAAAGGACCCATCAAGATGCCATCATTTCTCCCGTCAGCGACCGTCTCCTACCTGTTTCAGCCTTGTGCGGCACTCCTCCAGAATGGCTATCAGCTCGTCTTCCTTCTCGGCACGAAGCATGGCTATGCGTGTCTGACGAAAATCCGGGATACCCTTGAAGATGGGTGAGGCGGCAAGATGACGGCGGGTGTGAAGAATGCCCCGCTTCTCGTCGATACGCGCTATATTGATACGAAGCTGCTCCTCCAGGATGTCTATCTTCTCATCGAGCGTCAACGCACCGGAAGTCACTGTCCCGTCATCCGATGCCCCAACCGGCTCCGTACCCCGGCCGCTGCCTGCTCCGCCATTTCCGTCACGTCCGGTCTCCGCCACGCCATCGATATACTGCCGCATATCACGGAAGATCCAGGGCTGCCCGAATGTGGCACGCCCCACCATCACCGCATCCACGCCATAGGTGTCAAAGGCATGAAGGGCCTGCTCAGGAGTGGTGATGTCGCCATTGCCGATGATGGGGATATGGATACGGGGATTGCGCTTCACCTCACCGATCAGGGTCCAATCCGCGTCGCCCGTGTACATCTGTGAGCGCGTGCGTCCATGGATCGTAAGAGCCTGAATACCACAGTCCTGCAACTGCTCCGCCAGTTCGGTGATGATCAGATGGTTCATGTCCCATCCCAACCGCGTCTTTGCCGTCACAGGGACATGAACGGCCTGCACTACCGACCGTGTGATGTCGAGCATCAGAGGGATGTCCCTGAGAAGGCCGGAGCCGGCACCCTTGCCGGCCACCTTCTTCACTGGGCAGCCGAAATTGAGGTCAATAATGTCGGGGTTGAATGTCTCTACGATCTTCGCCGCCTCCACCATCGACTCGACATCACGTCCGTAGATCTGTATGCCGACAGGGCGCTCACGGTCGTCGATCTTCATCTTGCTCAATGTGGAAGGGATAGAACGGATGATGGCGTCGGCCGAGACGAACTCAGTGTAGACCATCGCCGCACCAAAACGTTTACAAAGCTGTCGGAAACCGATATCCGTCACATCCTCCATAGGGGCAAGGAAGAGGGGACGGTAACCAAAATCTATATTGCCTATCTTCATGTGTTTAATGTTATAAAATATTCGCCGGAACAGCATAGTCTCCGGCACGAAGGGAAGCCACGGGAGCTCCGTGAAAGCCTGACCGTCATCAGTCCTATTTGCTTGTCCGACGTCGTCCGTTCCCTTGCGGGTATCCCGTCGGTCGCAGCGTAACGCCCTCCTCTGTCTTCCACGAGGCTCCATGATGTTCCTCCTTCACCATCAGCTCCGAAGTATGAAGGCCGTGATTATCTTATCAGATGGTAAGTGCCGCCGGCCATATTACGCACCACTCCCTTCATTTCCAGTTGGAACAGAAGGGCCGTGGCCTGTCCGATGGGTATGCCCGACTGCACGGAGATGAGATTGAGCTGCAGATCGCCACGCTTCTGAAGAAGACCGACGATACGCTTCTCTTCGGAGGATAACTCGGGAAAGAGCTGCCGCTCAATTCCCTCACGGCGTGCCCGCCTTACCTTCCGGTCATCTTCCCATCCCATGGCCTTCAGAATATCCTCTGCTGTGGTGACCAGACGGGCCTTATCGTCGCGGATAAGATGGTTGCACCCCTCACTGTAAACCGCGCCGAGCGCACCGGGCACGGCAAAGACATCACGCCCGTAACTATTGGCTATGCTCGCGGTGACCATCCCGCCTCCGTGGGAGGCGCTCTCGACCAAGAGTGTGCAATGGCTGATACCGGCGATGATGCGGTTGCGCCGGATGAAATTCTGCTTGCCTGCATTCGTGCCCGACATATACTCCGTAAGCAGCCCGCCGTGAACGGCTATCTCATTGGCCACCTCCCGATGTGCGGCAGGATAGAGAGTATCGAGGCCGTGGGCCAACACCCCTACTGTCTCCATTCCACTGTCGAGCGCCTCACGATGCGCCCGTACATCGACGCCATAGGCCAGCCCGCTGACGATCAGCGTGTCGGGGAGCAACGCCTTGAGCTGTCCGATGAGCTGACGGATCACGTCCTGCCCATAAGGGGTACAATGGCGCGTGCCGACGACAGCGACGACATGGGGACGGTTGAGCGCGACCCCTCCTTTGTAGAAAAGCATCAACGGAGGGTCGGAGCACTCCCGCATCAACTGGGGGTAATCGGGATCGCCCAAAGCAAGGGGCTGCACCTGATGGTCGCTGAGCCACCGCATCTCTTCCTCGGCACGGCGTGCCAGACTGTCGTAGCCGTCAAAAAGGCTGACGATCTTGGGAGAGATCTCGGGATCGAGCTCTTCCAGATGGGCACGATGACTCATGATCTCCGTTGCCGACCCCACACGACGGTAAAGCTCGACTATCGTAGACAGATGGAAATAGCTCAAGCGTGTAAGGATGAGCAGATTGAAAAGTTCCTGATCGTCGGTCATCATTATTCCGCGTTCTCGATAAAGGGCGCAAAGGCACGGTCGTAGTCCTCGCTCTGTCCGAGCTTGCCGTTGATGAGCACCACCAGGTCGACCTTGGCAGAGAAGCTCAGCTTGTGATCGCAGGCACGATAGATGTCGTGCAGAAAGACATAACGCAGCCCCTCCTTACGAAGGTTCATACACGAGATCATCTCGTCATCGCAGCGCAAGGGCACCTTATAAGAGAGCTGCATACGGGCCACGACGGCATCGATGCCCCTCTCGTGAAGGGCGGCGAAGCTCAGACCGGCATGCTTGAGAAAGCGGTGACGGGTATGCTCCGTATAATGCAGATAATTGGCATTGTTGACGATGCCCTGAATGTCGCACTCATAGTCGCGCACATCCATGCGCGTCTCAAAAATATATTTCTTTTCCATATTATTTTGTTGTCTTCAGATATTCGTAACCGAAGCGGCAGCGCAGGCAATCCTTCTTGTCGCAATATTCCTTCTTGAGCTGGATGAGAGCCTGCGAGTCGGCTGCCGTCCGCACCTCCAGTCCACAGGCCTGCCACAGTGCGATGATGTTGTTGTGCTCTGCCCTGAGCCCATCGAGGAACAGCAGCGCCCGGTCGCAGAGCCGCTCGTCCATCTTGTGGCGGCCGTAGGCGAAGAGCATCGGTACGACCACATTGATCACCAACACATCGAGGGAGGCCTTTGAAAGCCGCTTGCGCATCTTCGCACTCTCCAGCCCGAAGGCGTAGTGGGTCTCCCAATAGGGTGTCACCTGCGTGGTGAAGAGCGCCTCCGCCTCCTCCACAGTGGTGCAGTCGACCAGTCCGGACAGTGAGGTCTTATGACCATAATACATATTGGCCAGCTGGGCTATGCGCACCTGCGGGAAGTTCTGCGGCCTCAGCCGCAGATAGCGCCACAGCGTATAGTCGATGGGCTTCAGGGAGAACTTATGCTGCAGGAAATGGTACTCCGAGCACAGCCGTTGATAATGGCTGTCAGCGGCCGCCGCTTCCCAATGGCGCTGCGGGACGGCGTCACGGTCGAGCAAGCCGGCCTGACCGAGGAACAGGGCTTCCAACTGGAACACATCATCGCGATGATGGGCGGCGGCAGAGAGCGGGAAGCTGAGTGCCCACCGCTCAAAGGCATCCCCGTTGATGCCGAAGCCGTAGCAGCGCGCCAGCGTGACGAAGTAGGCCCACTCCCAATCGCCGTCACACTGTCCGACACGCCTGACAATGGCCTGCGTCTTCTGTTCGAGCCGTTCGGCCTCCAGCGCGCTCATCCACGAATGGACCGTCAGCTTATCCAAGCCAGGAATGACCTTATAACAGGGAGGATATTTGTCTGCCTCCATCAACTCCTCATACTGTGTCCTGACAGCAGCCGGCACATCGATCTGCACCTGGGGCAGAGACTGGCCACCGTGAGTGACGACAGCACGGTCGGCATAGCGTACGACATGCAGGATCACATTGTCATAGCGCGGATCGCGGTCGTGTCCGTGCTGGTACCAGTCGGAGGAACGGCCATGAATCTCCACATTGCCCACCCACAGCATGCCGTCGATCTTCAACTTTGCATTGAAGAAGTCGGGGCCGGCGTCATCATTGTGCAGACCGGGGTCTATCACCTCGACAGACCGTCCGTCAGTAGTTTGCAATCCTTGCAGAGGCAGCAGCCTGTGCCGCCAGCAATAATGCAGGATAAACTCGGAATCTCCTTTTCCTTTCGTCATAATCTTCGTATTAGGATAAGCCGTGCCGCCCGTATGCAGGACACAGGGAGGAACGACAATACTGCCTGCCGAAGATGCCTGCATCGTCTCTCATCCATCGGATAATTCCCGACCCTTACGCTCCTGCTCCCGCAAACGGCCTCTCACACGGCGACAGTCCGGAGTCCTGCCTTTTCAACGGCGTAGAAAGGCCCGGAACTGTCATCGGCTATATATTTGCAAAGATAGAATATTTTCCGAACCACCGCAAGAAGATAAGATAGGATTTTTTGGCCCGCCACGCCTCATCCCCACTTTTTCCGTCCCGGACCGGGATAATCCGACAGACGGCCGGAAGGACACCCGCGCAACCCTCCCCTCCGGGAAAAATCCATCAGGCCAGCCCGCGCCGCCTATAATTATTCGGCCAGTCATCACAGACCGCAAACATTTCTTGTACAGGCAGGCCCGGCGCCAGCTCCCTTTTCCGGCAACCCATCCGTCACTCTGTCCCTATGCAGTCCCCATCGCCTTCGACACGGGCGGCAGACCGCCCGGCGACAGGGCGACATCCGCCGGCCCGCTAATGCCGTTGAGGACAGACAAATTCTCTATGGGCAGATCCGTTATTATCTGTGTTTTTATTTCATCATTCCAATTTCCTGTCATTCCCCGGCGATAAACCTTGCTTTTTGAATAATTTAAGCCTGAAAGTCAGGGCGGAACGGGCGAAAAGTTTTATCTTTGCAGTTGTATTAATACATATTACTTATGAAGATAGCATTGATCGGCTACGGCAAGATGGGCAAGATGATCGAGCAGATCGCCCTTGAGCGTGGCCATGAGATTGTCTGCCGTATTGACGTGGACAATCAGCAAGACTTTAACTCTCCCGAATTCGCCTCGGCCGATGTAGCCATTGAGTTTACCAACCCCACAGCTGCCTATGGCAACTATCTGAAGGCTTTTGCCCACAACGTGAAGGTGGTGAGCGGTTCTACCGGCTGGATGAAAGACCATAAGACCGATGTGGAGCGCCTCTGCAACGAAGAGGGCCAGACGCTCCTATGGGCTTTCAACTTTTTCATCCGGCGGGCTTCCAACTTCTCCATCGGCGTGGCCATCTTCTCTGCCATCAACAAGTATCTGGCAAAGATCATGAACCAGTTCCCCCAGTACGATGTGAAGATGACCGAGACGCATCATATCCACAAGCTTGACGCCCCCTCGGGCACAGCCATCACACTGGCCGAGCAGATCGTCGACCGCCTCGACCGTAAGAACGACTGGAAGAAAGGAACGACGAGATGGGACGACGGACGTGTGGAAGGCAGTGAGGAGCATGCCCAGGATGAGCTGCTCATCGACAGCATCCGTCACGAGGAGGTGCCCGGCATCCATTCGATCAGCTACGACTCGGAGGCCGACTGCATCACCATCACCCATGACGCCCATTCGCGTAAGGGCTTCGCACTCGGAGCCGTTCTCGCCGCCGAATATACCAAAGAGCACAAAGGGCTGCTGACTACCAGTGATCTGTTTAAATTCTAAGTTATGATCGACAAAGAAAAGCAAAAACTGAACATGAAGAAGCAGTGGACGAAGTTCTGCGTCGTCATAGTGCTCTATCTGGCCTTCCTCATCTGGGTGAAGAGCTGGCTGGGCCTCATCGTCGTGCCCTTCATCTACGATGCGTATATCACAAAGAAAATCCGCTGGACATGGTGGAAAGAGGCCGAAGGGCCCGTACGCTTCATCATGAGCTGGGTCGATGCGCTGGTGTTCGCACTGGTAGCCGTCTACTTCATCAACCTCTATGCTTTCCAGAACTACGTCATCCCCTCTTCCTCTTTGGAGAAATCGCTGCTGACAGGCGACTATCTCTTCGTCTCGAAGCTGAGCTATGGCCCCCGCATCCCACAGACGCCGCTCACCATGCCGCTCACACAGCATACTCTCCCCATTTTCAACTGCAAGAGCTACATCGAATGGCCGCAGTGGGACTACCGCCGCGTGAAGGGTCTGGGACACGTGAAGCTCAATGACATCGTCGTGTTCAACTATCCTGCCGGTGACACTATCGTCACAGACGACAGATATACGCAGATGGACTACTACTCACTGGTGTACGACTGCGGCGAGCAGCTCTATGAGCAGAACAACGCCAACCCCGTGGATCCTGCCCTGCTCAACCGCCAGCAGCAGCTCGACTATTTCGCACAGGTCTATGCCATGGGCCGTGCCTATATAGCCTCCAACCCCAATGAGTTCGGATCCATCGACCACCGTCCCGTCGACCGGCGCGAGAACTATGTGAAACGCTGTGTCGGCATGCCTGGTCAGACGCTGCAGATCAAGAACCGCATCATCTACCTTGACGGAAAGCCCAACAAAGAGCCTGACAATGTGCAGTACACTTATTATGTGAAACTGCGCCGGCAGCTGCCCGAAGAGCTCATCGACCAGCTCGGCATCTCGATGGAAGACCTCACGATGCTCAATCAGAGCGGCTGCCTGCCCCTCACTGCCACAGCAGCGAAAGCACTGAAAAAACGTAGCGACCTGGTACAAAGCATCCGATTGAACACAGACGCCACGACAGGCGACCTCTATCCGCGCAACATGGTGACCGGATGGACACGCGACAACTACGGTCCTATATGGATTCCGAAGAAAGGTGCCACTGTCCAGCTCGACATGAACAATATCGCCATCTACGAGCGTCCCATCCGTGTCTATGAAGGCAATGACCTGAAAGTGCAACACGGACAGATCTACATCAACGGCAAGCTGGCCCACAGCTACACGTTCAAGATGGACTACTACTGGATGATGGGTGACAACCGCCACAACTCTGCCGACTCACGCTACTGGGGCTTCGTTCCCGAAGACCACATCGTAGGTAAGCCCATCTTCATCTGGTGGAGCCACGATCCTGACAAGAACGGCTTCAGCGGCATCCGCTGGCACCGACTGTTCAAACTCGTAGACAATATCAAATAAGCAAATGAGCCGGTGAACTGGAGAGCAGGTCTGCCGATGCCATCTGTCTTCCGACGAGGAGACGAGGGCGACCCGCTTTCCAGCACGCCGGCTCAATGGCTTTCAATAAATGAAGCAGCTGATCAAGACCATTGTGACGATCATCATAGCGGCCCTCGTGGTCGTTGTGGTACGCACGTACTTCTACACCGTCAGCACGGTGACTGCCGACCTGGGCCAGACGCTCCGGGCAGGTGACCGCGTGCTTGTCAACAAGGTGGGGAAGCACACCTTCCGCCGCGGCGATCTGATGGTCTTTCATCCTGCCGACTGGCCTGCCACAGGCCAAGACAGCACCGACATGGATCCCCGGCTGCAGGCTATTGCCGTCGACTCGACCTCACTCATGATCGGACAGGTGACCGCCGTTCCCGGAGACACCATCCTCATGCCTCACGGACGCTATGTCATCCCCGTACGCTGCTGCGAACGTTGCGGCAGCCTCGACTGCAAGCTCTATCTGGTCACGACAGGTAAAGGACGGCAGCTCGTACATCTTCACCAAGTAGTGGGCTCAGCCCACCGCATTTTTCATCTGCCATGGTAAGCACAGCAATTCTCTCTTCTACCTATTTCGGACCGGTACAATGGTATCAGAAACTGTCGCGCTACGATCACATTATCCTGGAACGCAACGAGCACTTCATCAAACAGACCTACCGTAACCGTTGCGTCATCGCCACGACACAAGGCACGCAAGCGCTGACCGTACCGGTAACGGCTGCCGGCAACAAGACCAAGACCCTCATGCGCGACATCGCCGTGAGCGGACATGGACACTGGCGCCATCTGCACTGGCAAGCCCTCTGCTCGGCCTACAACGAGAGTCCGTTCTTTGAATATTACGCCGATGATCTGAAAGACTTTTTTGAAGAGCCATCCACCGAAGAAGGACTCTTCGACTTCAATCTACGGATCGTCCGTAAAATGTGCGAACTGCTCGACATAACGCCCGACATCCGGCTCAGCGACGACTATATCCGCCCCATCGAGACAACCGCAGGCGACACATCCAAGGCGCTGACGCCAGAAGGCTGTGAGGCCGACGATTTCCGTGAGGCGATACGCCCCAAGCATCCCATGGATGACCCGTCATTCATGGCAAAGCCATATTATCAGGTGTTCCGGCAGAAAAACGGATTCCTGCCCAACCTCAGCATCCTCGATCTTCTCTTTAACGAAGGCAACGAAGCCGTGCTGTGGCTGCAATAAGACGCTCAAAAGTCCTTTTACGGGCATACTCAAACAAGTGGATTACCAGTCTTGACGAGCTGTTCTACCATCTCTCCGGGACTTTGCTACTTTTTATTTTTTCACCCCACATCACACTTAACACACACAAAGAATGAAGATACATCAGATTGAAGGCCATGCAGCCGTCCTGACGGCCAATACTATTTTCGGTCTCGGCGTTCCCGTCACAGCCCTTCTGTTGGCCAACTGGATCGGACCACTAGCCTATATGGAAACACGCTGTGCGGGCGCCGCGCTCATCTTCTGGATCATCTCGTTCTTTCTACCACGCGAGCACGTACCAGCCAAGGATCTTGCCATCATCATCGGCGGCGGACTGATCGGCGTCGTCGTGTCGCAGACGCTCACCGCCTGGGCACTCACCTATACCACGCCCGTCTACTTCTCACTCATCGCCACCCTCACGCCGGTAGCCACCATGCTCTGTGCCGCCCTCTTCATCCGCGAACGCATCACCGCCAAAGGAGCCCTGGGCGTCGCCATAGGTATCATCGGCGCCCTGCTGATGGTCTTCATAAACTGGCAGAGCGGCAGTGGAAAGAACGACCGGCTGGGCATCCTCCTCGCTGTACTGAGCCTCCTCACATGGGCTGTCTACCTGATCATCACACGCAGCATATCGGCACGCTACAGTGCGGTGACGCAAATGAAATGGATATTCCTGGCCTCAGCCATCGTCATGCTACCCTTCTCCTGGGAACAGCTCACCACGGCACCTCTCTTTTCTGCCGTTTCTCCGGCAGCCGGCGCCCCTTCCTCACCGTTGTGGACCGGCATACTGGAGATGGCATTCATCGTCCTTCTGGCCACCGTCTACGGATATTTTGCCATCCCCTTTGCCCTCCGCTACATCAAGACGACGACGGTGAGCATCTACACCAACCTTCAGCCCATCGTCGCCTCCCTCGTCGCCATCTGCATCGGCCAGGACCGACTCACATGGGACAAGCCCGTCGCCCTTCTACTTGTACTACTGAGCGCATGGATCGTCACGCGGCAAGACGGAAAGTAGGCAACGGCACAAGCCACGTCTTCCACCCGTACAATCAACAGGACAATCATATAGGAACCATAAAGGAGGGTGTATCAAAATTCCGGCACACCCTTTTTT
>HF988502.1 GCA_000431975.1 Prevotella sp. CAG:924
GACAACCGATTGCACTTCTATCTTGAACTTGCGACATCCAACCTTCAAAACCGATATCTTATAGTCATTGCCGGTACATTCCATGGAGTCATTTTCCTGGATTTCCACGATCATCTCACTCCATGATTTTTTATTCTCCTCGATAGGCGAGACAAAAAATACGGAACCATTTTGACGGTTCCGTATTCCCTTTAAACAGAATCTAATGCAGGAATAGTTCATTGTCTTTTTCTATGATGAAACCAGCGTAATCCATGAAATCGGGAAAAATAATCATAAACAAACATGAAATTAATCGTTTTGAGAATCAAATAACTTATATTTGCAGACACAACCAAATCTATTTAGCAGAATATGAATACTCCATCTTTACAGCAAGTTAAAGATATCGTGAAAGAGGCCGCAGGGCTGATGCAGACCGACACCTTTCAAATATCACAAAAAGAAGGCTTCGCCAATATTGTGACGACATCGGATGTTGCCGTACAGGATTTCCTGTGTGGCAAGCTCAAGGAGCTTATGCCCGACAGCGGTTTCCTGTGTGAGGAGGAAGACATGTGGGACGCATCGCACGAATACACCTGGATCATTGATCCCATAGACGGCACGGCGAACTATAGCCGGGGTATTGCGCAATGCGCAATATGCGTAGGACTGAAACACGATGACAGCATGATAATGGGAGTGGTCTATCTGCCCATGGCCGGCGAAATGTTCTATGCCGAGAAGGGCAAAGGCGCATTCCTCAACGGACAGCCGATTCATGTGTCAGACCGTCCTTTCGAAAACTCACTGCTTTGTACCGCCCTCCCTGTCTATCACAAGGAATACACGCAGATATGTTCTGACGTCATCACGGAAGCTTTCAGCCGCTGCAACGACGTGAGGCGCTTCGGCGCATGCGCCCCTGAACTGTGCTACCTCGCCATGGGACGCTGCGAGCTCTACTTTGAATATCTGCTCAGTCCATGGGACTATGCGGCTGCATCGCTCATTGTCACCGAGGCGGGAGGAACGATAACGTCCGCCGACGGCACACCTCTAAGTCTGACACAGAAAAGCGGAGTCATTGCCGCAAACAATGCGGACAACCACAGACTGATGACCGAAATCATTATAAGAAACACGAGAAAACCAAAATAAGACAGAGGCCGGATCGACAAGATCTGGAAACATATAGCAAGGATCCACTCTCATGTGCCTGGGAAAAGTAATATAGCTTCAAAGGCTGATGATCATATAATCATCGGCCAGTGATTATATATTCTCGGACTGATGAATATATAATCCTTCAACACAGGTAAAAATCGGGTCACCCGATGAATATAGGGGATTGTTTAGCTTGG
>HF988503.1 GCA_000431975.1 Prevotella sp. CAG:924
CCCCCAGCTGCGTGCCTCGCGCCTCGCTGCGCTCCGTCGCACCCTACGTGGGTGCGTGGATTGAAACGCAACATACGACGGCGCTGTGGAGACGACTTTTGTCGCACTCTATGTGGGTGCGTGGATTGAAACACCAACAGCGAGGAAATGAAGAATAAGCTTGCACAGTCCACCCTACGTGGGCGCGTGGATTGAACTTTTTGTTTCTTACAAGCTACAAATGACTTTATGCGAGTGACTATTGTTTTTGTTTATATAGCTAAATCAGTAAAAGACGGAGAGATAGCATAGAAAGGCCGCGTGTCAAGGTGGATAGAGCCCTTGACACGTGGCCTTAAATGTTTACGGGATTATGTATTCAGATCGGTGGGAGGCTGGGGCCTCTGCGGTCATTGGATATCTACGCTGATCTTGTTGAGGTCCTGGTCCGCACTGGATGTGCCGACCATGATGTCGTATTTGCCCGGTACGACTCTCATCGTGTTGGTCTCCACGTCCCAGCCTTCAAACGACTTGCGCGGGAAGTCGATCTCCACAGTCTTGGTCTCTCCGGCGTTGAGGCTGACACGTGCGAAGCCGCGCAGGGATTTCAGTGGTCCGGTGGTGTCGGCGGTATTGCGCATATAAGCCTGGACGATCTCCACGCCGTCCCGTTTTCCCGTATTGCTGACCTTGACGGTGATCTTGCCGCTGGTGGCATCATATGCCGGCGTGCCGACCTTAAAGGTGGTGTAGCTCAGACCATAGCCGAAGGGGAACAAGGGCGCGCCCTTGAAATAGCGGTAGGTGCGGTTGGCCATGTCGTAGTCGTCGAACGGAGGCAGTTGGCTGTCGTCCTTATAGAAGGTGACAGGAAGCTTGCCGCCAGGGTTGTAGTCGCCGAAAAGGACGTCGGCCACGGCCGTGCCTCCCTGCTCGCCGGGATACCAGGCCTGCAGGATGGCATCGCAGGTCTGCAGCTCGGGGGTAAGGGCCACGGCGCTGCCGCTGCAGTTGACCAGCACGACTTTCTTGCCGGCCTCATGGAGCGCCTTGAGGAGATCGCGCTGGACGGCAGGCAGCTCAATGCTGGTGCGGTCGCCGTTGTCGAAGCCCACTTCCGTGACCTTGGCTTCCTCGCGCTCGAGATTGGGAGATATGCCGCCGATGAACACCACGGTGCCGGCATCCCCGACCGCGTTCGTCACCTCGGGGATGGTGAGCTGCCTGATCCTGGACACGTCAAAGCCCAGGGAGGCGCCGGTGCCGAACTGGACGTAATCCAACCGGATGTCATAGGTGGTGCCGGCCTTGACCTTGAGCTGGGTCTCCTCGAGCCGCACCTCATCCATATTGTGCTTCACGGCAAGCGTGTCGCCGTTGACGATCAGGCGCATCTTGCCGTCGTTGAGGCATCGTATGGATAATGTCTCGGTCTTTCTGGCCGTGAACTTGCCGTCGAACCTCGCGGAGAAGCCGGTGAGCGCTACCCCCGGGGCAAAGACGGTGTTGCCGCCCGTGTCGAATTGCGGATGGCTCGAATAGCTGCCTTCGTAGACGGGCGTGCCTTCCATCCTGGAGTTGTTCCAGAAGCGTGCGCTCATGCCGGCCTTGCCGTCACGCCCGGTCATCTGTCTGAAGATGCTTTCATTCTCGGTCATCGTGGTAATGTCGCATCCCTTCACGTAGCGGACGCCGGGGCCCAGTTTGTTGCGGATGCCTTCCAGCACGGTCACCGTATGGGTGGGCTGACCGTAATAGATGCCCCACATCATCGTGGAGTCGGCGGCATTGGGACCCATGACGACGATCTTGGACGCGTCTTTCTCCAAGGGCAACGTGTTGTCCTTGTTGTGCAGCAGCACCATCTGCTCGCGTGCCATGGTCAGCGCCAGGTCCTTGTGGGCCTGGCAGGCGATGACGCTCTCGGGTATGCGGGTCCATTCGACGAGGGAGTCGGGATCGAAATCACCCAGCTCGAACCTTGCCTCAAGCAGCTTCGTGACGCTACGGTCGATCTGCTCCTCCGTGATGGCGCCGGCCTTGACGGCCTCGGGTAGTGTCTGATAGTTGCTGCCACATTCAAGGTCGGTACCGCTGAGGACGGCCTTGGCGGAGGCTGTCCTGGCATCGGGCGAGACGCCATGGGCTCCCGGCATCCAGAAGTCGCTGATGGCTCCGCAGTCGCTCACCACCAGTCCCCGGAAGCCCCACTCGTCGCGGAGGATCTGCCGCAGCAGCTTGTTGCTGCCGCAGCAGGGCTCGCCCTCGAAGCGCTGATAGGCGCACATCACCTCCTTGACGCCGCCGATCTGCACGAGGTCCTTGAAGGCAGGGAGGTAGGTCTCCCACAGGTCGCGGGGAGACAGGTCCTCGATGTTGAAATGGTGGCGGGTCTTTTCCGGTCCGCTGTGGACGGCAAAGTGCTTGGCACAGGCATAGAGCTTCGCATACTTATGCCCGGCAGGACCTTGCAGGCCCCGTACGACGGCCAGACCCATGCGTGAGTTCATGTAGGGGTCCTCACCATACGTCTCCTGGCCACGCCCCCACCGGGGATCGCGGAAGATGTTGATGTTGGGCGTCCAGAACGACAGGCCCTGGTAGCGGCCGACGCTGCCTTTCCTGCGCTGCGCCGTGTTCTTGGCACGGGCCTCGTCGCTGACGGCGGTATAGATACGTTCGAGCAGGGCATCGTCAAAAGAGGCGGCCATACCGATACATGAGGGAAAGACCGTGCTGAAGCCGTTGCGCCCTACGCCGTGCAGGGCCTCGCTCCACCATGCGAACTGGGGTATCCCCAGACGGGGGATGGCGTTCGACTGGTCCTGCATCAGACTGGCTTTCTCTTCCAGCGTGAGGCGGCCGCACAGATCGGTGGCACGTTCCTTGGCGGACAGGTTCGGGTTCTGGTAGGGCAGCGTCTGTGCTCCGCCGGCTACGGCATATAGGATGGCTGCAAAAATCAATAGTTTTCGTTGTTTCATTATTTTAGGTATGTATTGTTTTTCGGTTGTCTCCGGTCATTCGGTCGGCCGGATGCCGGGAGACGGACTCCCGGGTTGAGGCTGGTGGGAAGACGGCCGGGCAGTGGGGGAGGGCCGTGGAGGGTTAGGATTAGTCGTGGCACAGTCTGCGTACCGCCGGCTGTGGCTGTGGGCATGGATCGCTGTTCAGCAGAGGAGGCCGTGCGCTGACGGACCAGCCTGCCGTCATTCGGCGATCTCCACTTGCTTGGGCGCTCCGATGGTGAGCCGTTGCAGGTCATAATAGGAGCCGTTGTAGACATTGAGGTCGACATACCCGCCTATGCCGGGCAATGTGCCGGCATCGGTGTGCTGCCAGAATTTCCAACGTCCCTTGAACTGCATCTTGTCGACATAGTAGTGGGCAATCCAATAAGGATAGTCGTCGAAGACAGGTGCGGAGAGATACTGCTCCTTAAATTTATAATAGGTATAGATGATGGGCTTCACGCCGTAGCGGTCCTCGACGATGTGGAGCCATGTGAGCACGTCGGTCTGGAAATCCTCCACGCTCTGTTCCTTCGGCTTGTGCTCGATGTCGAGGACAGGAGGCAGGTCGCCTTTCTCCAGATGGACCTTGTCGAGGAAATGGTATGCCTGTGAGCGGGCGGAGGAATGTATGCTCCAGAAATGATAGGCTCCGCGTACGAAGCCATATTCACGGGCCTGATAGAAGTTCACCTCGAATTTGGGATCGAGGCGCGTGCTGCCCTCCGTCGACTTGACGATGACGAACTGGATGGGGAAGCCGTGGATCCTGGCCTTCGACCGCACGTCGTCCCAATGGATGTTGCCTTGGTAATGGGAGACGTCGATGCCATGGATCTCATAGCCGTCAGGATATTTGGCGTCGCCGTAGAGCGCGCGCCAGCGGAACCCTGTCGGGGAGACGAAAAAGAAATAGAAGATCCAGATGTAGCCTACGATGACGAGCAACCCACCGAGCGCCCAGGCCCATCGGGGGCCATGCTGCAGGAAAGGCAGATGGAGAAAAGCAACTGTATGCGGGGTGCGTCGTGTGCGCCGTCGTGTCCTACGTTTAGTCATCTATTGTGTTGATATTAAAGAAGGGCATTCTGTCCTTCGACGGAATGCCCTTTTATCTATTCTTGAGAATTTACTTCTGTCCGTTCTCCAGAGCCAGTGTGATGGTGGTGCGGTCGCAAACCTCTGCGGGACCCCAGTACTGGATAGGACCGGGATAAACGAAGCAGGTGTCCTTAGCCCACTGGTCACGATGCTCAGCGAACTTCTTGAAGGGTGCGCCGTCAAGCTCTACGAGAGCCTTACGGATCACAGGCTTCATCTCGCCGTTACGACGCTCCATGTTCATCATCATGGTGATGGGCACACCACCGGCCTTCCACTCATCGGTAGGAGCAGAGAGGTTCTTGACGATGGCCATGTAACCGGTCTTGCCGTTGGCGATCAGGTTAGCGGCGCTTACACCCAGGGCGTAGCAGTAGTCGGCATCGAAGTTAGAAGGAGCAGCGCAGCGGCCCTCATAACCAAAGAAGTGGTGCTGGGCAGCGAACTTGCCCTCGTACTTGCCTTCCTTCTTCCACTCAGCCAGCTTGGCAGCTACCATGTCGGAGAGCAGCTTCTCGGTCTCGATGAGAGATACCTGTACGTTTCCGTGAGGATCGCGGTCGAGAGACAGCTGACGGGCAACCTCGGTAGGCAGGGTCTCGAAGGTAGCGGCGTTCTCCTTGCTCAGGTGAGCGAGGATGTACTCGCGCTGTGCCTGTGCGTCGAGGTCCTTATAGTCTGCACCGTGAGCAGCGAGCAGGTCGTTGAGCTCGTCGATGAGACGGCCGATGGCGGGGATGAACTCGATTAGGCCCTCGGGGATCAGTACGACACCGAAGTTGTCACCACGGCTGGCGCGGTCGGCAACGGCAGTGGCGATCTGCTCTACGATCTGGTTGAGGGTCATGTCCTTCTGCTCAACCTCCTCAGATACGATGCAGATGTTGGGCTGTGTCTGCAGGGCGCACTCCAGGGCGATGTGAGAAGCCGAACGGCCCATCAGCTTGATGAAGTGCCAGTACTTGCGGGCAGAGTTGGCGTCGCGCTCGATGTTGCCGATCAGCTCAGAGTAAACCTTCGTAGCGGTGTCGAAACCGAAAGAAGTCTCGATCTGGTCGTTCTTCAGGTCACCGTCGATGGTCTTCGGGCAGCCGATCACCTGTACGCCGTAGTTCTTGGCAGCGTAGTACTCGGCGAGCACGCAGGCGTTGGTGTTAGAGTCGTCACCACCGATGATCACGATGGCCTTGATGCCCAGCTCACGGATGATCTCCAGACCGCTCTCGAACTGGTCAACCTTCTCCAGCTTCGTACGGCCGGAACCGATCATGTCGAAGCCACCGGTGTTGCGATACTCGTCAACGAACTCGGGAGTCAGCTCGATGTACTTGTGGTCTACCAGACCGCCAGGACCCATCAGGAAGCCGTACACCTTGTTGTTGGGGTTGAGCTTTTTCACAGCATCGAAGATACCGCAGATCACGTTGTGACCGCCAGGAGCCTGGCCGCCGGAGAGGATAATGCCGACGTTGCCGTCCATCGTCATGGCTGTGTCGCCGGGAACGAACTCGATCAGGGGCATGCCATACGTGTTGGGGAACAATTTCTTGATCTCATCCTGATCACCTACACTCTGAGTGGGTGCGCCTTCTTTCACCTTTACGGCATTCTGAAGGCCCTTCGGAAGCTTCGGCTCATACTGAGCACGGGCCTTCTGCAAAAGACTCTTTTCCATGTTTCTTAGTTAATCTATATGTTATTTAGAAATGATTTTCGTTGCTTGCAAAATTACTCTTTTTCTATGATATAAGGAAGAAAAAAAACGGAAAAGCGTAAATACCATGATTTTTTTTCGGTCAGATCGATGCGTTTCCACTTTTTTTCTCTATCTTTGACCATCAATTAATATCATCCGGCTCCCTGCTCTTTGACGGACTTTATTCCGCAGGGGAAGGGAGAAGGAGCCAACTCATTTATAAAAACAACAAAGCAATGGCAAACAAAAGAGATTTGAAGAAAAGCATCAATTACATTTGTCGTGATCTGTTCGCAGAAGGAGTGGCTGCTTATCTGTATGGACCGGCCAAGTCGGAAGAGCAATATAACGCGATGCTTTCGACCCTCCTCGTCGTACGTAATGATTTCGTTCATCGTATCTCACACCCTGAACCGGGCATGAAGCCCCGCGTGTATTTCAACACGCTGAAGCGTGACTTTGAACAGCAGGTGAACGATCTCATCGACCAGATCAGCAGTATCTGATCGACGCGAGAGGGTGACCGGTGGTCGAAGGATGATCACTGTAAAGTATTTTAATATGATTCAACAACTTTGTAGATGGATATTGTACCGGGCGATGGGGTGGCGGTCGGATGTGACAGAGCCCCATCCCGGTAAATATATTATCTGTCTCGCGCCCCATACCAGTAACTGGGACTTCGTATTGGGCCAGCTCTATGCCAAGGCGGAGGGCATGAAGACCAACTTCCTGATGAAGAAGGAGTGGTTCTTCTGGCCCTTAGGACCGATTTTCCGCCGTATGGGAGGCATCCCAGTGTGGCGCTCGGAGCATAACAGCCTCACCGACGTGCTCGCCGAGGAGGCCAAGAAGGCCCCTACGTTCTGTCTGGCGATCACACCGGAAGGAACACGCTCCTATAACCCGGATTGGAAGCTGGGATTCTATTTCATTGCCTTGAAGGCAGGCGTCCCGGTATTGCTCTATGGCGTGGACTATAAGCGTAAGCTCATCCAGTGTACTAAAACGATAATCCCTAACGGCGATATAGAGAAACAGATAACAGAGATAAAACATTATTACAGAGATTTCAAAGGCCGGCGCCCTGAGAAATTTACTACGGGAGAATAAACTCATGACAGTGAAAGGAAAAGATGTCCGGTTCCTGCTGTTTGTCCTGCTTGCCGGCTTTTCTTCCCTGCCCATGACGGCAAGGGAGAAACGCATCGTGGGCAAACTGTGGGGATCGATAGATTATGATGGTGCCCCGTGGGTGGAGAATGTGTCCAGGCCTGTAAAGTTCAAGAAAGGACTGTACGACCGTCATCTCACCGTCTGGGCCTCGCACGGCCGCTACTACGACAATAAGAAGGGCGTGTGGAAATGGCAGCGTCCTAATCTGTTCTGCACTACGGAAGATCTCTTCACCCAGACGATCGTCTATCCTTATCTCCTGCCGATGCTGGAGAATGCGGGTGCCGTGGTGTTCACTCCGCGCGAGCGTGACTGGCAGACGGAAGAATATATCGTTGATCCCGACGGAGGACTAAACACTACGGCGGACGACTATAAGGAATACAGCGAGATGGGGCCATGGCAGCCGACAGGCAGGCCGGGATTCGCCGCGCGTGGCGGAAGCTATGTCGACGGGCAGAATCCGTTTACGGACGGCCGGTGCCGCATGCTGAAGACATCGAAGAAAGCCGACAAGGCGTTTGTCAAGTATCAGCCGACGTTCCGTAAGGCTGGCCGCTATGCCGTGTATGTAAGCTACCAGACCGTGCCGGGGAGCGTGGACGATGCCCACTATACGGTGTTCCACCGTGGGCAGGCCACCGAGCTGCGTGTCAATCAACAGATGGGTGGCGGCACATGGGTCTATCTCGGAACATTTGATTTTGATGCCGGCAACAACATCTATAATTGCGTGATGCTGACCAACCAGAGCCGCCGTCGCGGCGTGGTGACCGCTGACGCCGTCCGTTTTGGCGGTGGCATGGGCAACATAGAGCGCGGCGGCGTGACGAGCGGCCTGCCCCGTTCGCTCGAAGGCGCACGCTATTGGGCACAGTGGGCCGGCGCTCCTTATACGGTCTACGGCGGACGCGGCGGTCAGGACGATTATGCGGACGACATCAACACCCGCTCGCAGATGCTCAACTGGCTTGCCGGCGGCTCGGACTATGTGCCGACAAGGGACGGGCTGGGTGTGCCCATGGAACTGTCGCTGGCCATACACAGTGATGCCGGCTACCATCCGAACGGTAAGGATATATGGGGATCGCTGGCGATCTGTACGACAAACTTCAACAACGGACAGCTGGCGAGCGGCGTCACCCGGCAGGCATCAAAGAAGCTGGCAAGTGCATTATTGGACAACGTGACGGCTGACCTGCAGAAAGAGTACGGCCACTGGGCCAAACGCTATCTGTGGGACAGGAACTATTCGGAAACACGAAAGCCGGAGGTGCCGTCGGCCATCCTCGAGACGGTCTCTCACCAGAGCTTCCCGGATATGCTGATGGCGCAGGATCCCAACTTCCGCTTCTCCCTCGCCCGGTCGGTGTATAAGACACTGCTGCGCTATGTCTGCCAGATGCACGGCGAGGATGCCGTTGTGGCACCGCTCGCCCCACAGGGATTGCGTGTAGAGATAACTGGCAAGGATCAGGTGCGTGTGTCATGGCGTCCACAGGTGGACAAGCTGGAGGAGTCGGCAGAGTCGGATGCCTATATCCTCTATACCGCTTCCGGACATACAGACTTTGACAACGGCGAGAAGGTGAAGGGTACGTCGAAAAAGCTCAAGATAACGCCGGGCGTACAGTATAATTTCCGTGTGACGGCTGTCAACAAAGGAGGAGAGAGCTTCCCGTCGGAGGTGGTAAGTGTATATTTGCAGCCGGGCGCCGCACGCACAGTGCTGGTGGTGAACGGCTTCAACCGTCTGTCGGCACCGGAGGTGGTGGACGATGTGGCCCAACAAGGATTCCTGTTACAGGAAGATGCGGGCGTCAGCGACGGCCTCATGGCCGGATGGGCCGGAGAGCAGGAGTGCTTTGACCGCTCACGCATGGGACGTGAGGGTCCCGGCGGACTGGGCTATGGCGGTAACGAGATGGCCGGACATTTTATCATGGGCAATACCTTCGACTATGCGGAGACACACGTCGCAGCCATCGCGGCCGCCCGCCGTTACAATGTCGTGACAGCCTCGGTCGATGCCGTCGAGCAGGGCTACGTGAGAATGACCGACTATGCGGCCATGGATCTCTATACGGGATTGAACCGCATGATGCCCTATTCGCTGAAATATTATAAGGCATTCACACCGACCCTTCAACGCTTGCTCCGTGCCTACACCCTGGCGGGAGGCCGCCTGCTCGTGAGTGGAGCCTATGTAGGCAGCGACATGCTGAGCGATGACGGGAAGCGGTTCCTCTCGGAGGTGTGCCATGCGTCTTTCGACGGACAGCTGCGCTCCGACGCGTTCACATCCGTGACAGGACTGGGACAGACTTTCGACTTCTACCGGACGCTCAATCCCGACCATTATGCGGCAACCCATGTCGATGCCCTCAGCCCTGTCGGCACGGCCATCTGTCCCATGGTCTATGGCGATGGAATGGGAGCCGCCGTGGCTTACAGCGGCCGTGACTGCCGTACCTTCACAATGGCTTTCCCGTTTGAGTGCATCACCAGTGAGACGGTACGCAATACGCTGATGGCGGGAATCCTCAACTATCTGTTGGAGTAGGAGGCCGTCAGCCTGAGGACGATTATAAAAGAACAACATATCATCAACCCATAAAAAGAAATTGATTATGAAGATACAAGCCAATCATTCCGGAACACGGAGCATTGAGGTGAGCGAGAAGCACCTCGAGACACTCGATAAGTATGCACTCCTGCGCAACCTCGTTGACAGCAACGGCATCATCGACGAATTGGTGCTGGACAAGTTGAAGTTCAATGTGCGCTCCATGCTCGAGTCGGAGGCAGGCAAGGACAAGGATCTGCTGGATCTCTGCCTGGACGTGATCTATAATCAGAACATGAAAGCCTTTGGCCTCCATCAGCTCGTCCTCCTTTACATTGACTGGAAGGGAAAGCATCAGGACGAAGTAACCTCTGACGACGATCCGAATGAGGTTGCTGACTGATTTCTTACCCACCACGCGGAAGGAATGTGACCTGCGCGGGTGGAAGGAGCTGGATATCATCATCTTTTCCGGTGACGCCTATGTGGACCACCCCTCGTTCTCACAGGCCGTCATCGGACGCGTGCTTGAGGCAGCAGGATATAAGGTGGCCATCGTGCCCCAGCCGGACTGGCACGGCGACTACCGTGACTTTAAGAAGCTCGGCCGGCCGCGCCTGTTCTTCGCGGTGTCGCCCGGTAACATGGACTCGATGGTGAACCGCTATACGGCTAACCGCCGACTGCGGTCGGACGATGCCTATTCGCCCGACGGACGTCATGACATGCGCCCTGACTATCCGACGATAGTCTATACGGCCATCCTCAAGAAGCTCTTCCCTGACGTGCCCGTCGTCCTGGGCGGCATAGAAGCCTCCATGCGGCGCTTCTCCCATTATGATTATTGGAAGGACAAGGTGCTGAAGTCGATCCTGGTGGAGAGCGGCGCCGACTTCCTCGTCTATGGAATGGGTGAGAGAAACACCGTGGCCCTGGCCAATGAGATGGCGGAGGGACGGCCCATCACCGAGATCACGGACATTCCCCAGACCGTCTTCCTGAAACGGCGCGACGAGATCCCCGGAGGAATCACGCCGGACGATATCGTGCTCCATTCGCACGAGGAGTGCCTGGAAAACAAGAAAGCCGAGGCCGAGAACTTCCGCCATATAGAGGTGGAGGCCAACAAGATGCACGCCCAGCGACTGTTGCAGGAGGTGGACGGAAAGTTCGTGGTCTGCAACCCGATGTATCCGCCGATGACTACGGCGGAGCTGGACGCGGTGTATGACCTGCCCTATACGCGTGAGCCTCATCCCAAATATAAGGACAAGACGATACCGGCTTACGAAATGATCAAGTTCTCCGTGAACATCCACCGCGGATGTTTCGGCGGTTGTGCCTTCTGCACGATCTCTGCCCATCAAGGCAAGTTCATCTCCTGCCGGTCGAAGGAGAGCATCTTGCGGGAGGTGAAGCAGATCGTGAAGATGCCGGGATTCAAGGGATACATCTCCGACTTGGGCGGTCCGTCGGCAAACATGTACGGCATGGGCGGACGCAACAAGAATGCGTGCGAGCACTGCAAACGTCCCTCGTGCATCCACCCCGCCGTGTGTCCCAACCTCAATACGGACCACTCCAAGCTGTTGGAGATCTACCATGCCGTCGACGCACTGCCCGAAGTGAAGAAGAGTTTCATTGGCAGTGGCGTACGTTATGACCTGCTGCTCCACCAGTCGAAGGATGAGAAGAGCAACGCGGCTGCGCGTCAATACACGCGTGAGCTGATCACGAAGCATGTGAGCGGACGCCTTAAGGTGGCGCCTGAGCATACTTCCGACCGTGTGCTCCATTTCATGCGGAAGCCGTCGTTTAAGCTCTTCTACGACTTTAAGCGGATATTCGACCGCATCAACAGGGAGGAGGGCCTGCGGCAGCAGATCATTCCCTATTTTATCTCCTCACACCCCGGATGCACGGAGGAAGACATGGCCGAGCTGGCAGCGATCACAAAGGATCTGGACTTCCATCTCGAACAGGTGCAGGACTTTACTCCCACGCCCATGACCGTAAGTACGGAAGCGTGGTACACGGGATATGATCCTTATACCCTCGAGCCGGTGTTCTCGGCAAAGACACAGCGCGAGAAACTGGCCCAGCGGGAGTTCTTCTTCTGGTACAAGCCGGAGGAACGGAGACACATCGAGTCGGAGCTCCGGCGCATCGGTCGCGCGGACCTCATCTCACGGCTCTATAGCGGTCCGGCCTATCACGGCCGCGTGCATTACGATCCGAAGGCCGTGGGATCGTCTCCCGGATATAAGAAGCAGAAGGGAAGAGGACAACGGCCCGACGACCGGAAGAACGGACCGAGGAAAGGACGCAGACGATGAAAATCATAGAACAGTTCATACAAGGCAAGCACTCGCCGGAGACTTGTGAGGACGGCCTCGTGGTGACGGACGACTTCGTGGCCGTCGTCGATGGCAGCACGTCGAAATCGCCGGTACAGCTGCGTGACGACATGCGCAATGGCCGTTACTGCATGCTCGAGGTGAGCGAGTTTATCAAGACGATGCCGGCGGATATCTCACTGGATGATTTCTGCGAGGGCGTGACGGCTCATGTCCGACGTCTCTATGGAGGCGGGGAGGAGATCTACCTTCGCCATCCGGAGCGCCGGCTCTGCTGCTCGGCGGTGATCTATAGCCGCCACTGCAATGCGATCTGGATGGTGG
>HF988504.1:0-15668 GCA_000431975.1 Prevotella sp. CAG:924
GCTAAACAATCCCCTATATTCATCGGGTGAGCCGATGGAAAGGGTGTAAGGAAGGATTGTTTTAGGAATTCAGGTAAGTCTTTGGTTTTATGTAGAAGAAGGTAGGTGTCATCGTTTGAGAAACATTTCATAAAACGAAATCACAAGGGAAGATACTATTTGCGGAGAATTCATGGTTTTTGTTTGATATGGTCTGTTAGTAGACAATATTAATAGGGTATAACGATACGAGACGGCACATTAGATCCATCCTATGTGCCGTCTCGTGCATTATTTTCTACCTTTAGAAAAAGATAAGGCTGCTGATATAGTTCTAGTCAGGCGTTATTCGGCAGTATATTGCAGATGTTTCATGGCATGGCTTCCCCATTGGTTGGTGCCTGCCTCTTTGAAACCCAGACGCAGATAGAGAAGTTCAGCCTTGGGATTATCGACGTCTACCAGAAGTCCGACAGGTTGTTTGCCGGCTTGTTGCCCGATGACAGAGTGTAGAAGTGCCGAGGCGATACCTTGATGGCGTGCTTCGGCGGCTACCGCAATAGAATCGATGTAGAACTCATCGCCGGCTGCTTCGTCAGCCATGCCGGAGTGATCCATGTCGAAATGTTTTTTCGCTGCATCGATGAAAGCCTTTCGCAGGTGGTGCAGGTCGCTGCCGTTATAACCTACAATTACGCCAACGACATGTTGGTTAAGGTCATTTACGGCAACGATGCTGTTGTGATAGCTGTACTGGCTTTCTTCCTGTTCTATGAGTTCTACCATCATCTTTCGGAAGTCCTCAAGTGTGTGGTGCGGTCCTGCGAAGTATTGGCAGCATTCGTGGTTCATTGCCTCCATAATCAGGGGCGCAATGAAAGGCGCATCGGTTTTGACGGCTTTTCTCAGGGTATATTTCATAAGGGTAACAGAGATTGGTGAATATTGTCTAGTATGAGGCTGTACATGGTATGCCGGCTGCTATCACCCGGTCGCGGATGGCATCCAACTCTTCATGCGAGGCTTTACAGAGTTTCCGATCTGGGGTTTCCCGGTCAATAGTATAGATCATCACGCTTTCTGGCTGTATGTCTTTCAGCACTTCCAGCCAGGGGCCGACATATTTTTCACTCGTATTGTCGGTTCCGTCACCTTTCATGAACATCGTTTGGATGATCAGTTTTCCATTGAATTTCTTGAGATCTTCGATGATATGTCTTACATCGTAGGAGGGCTGCGTAGGGCGGTCGACGCGTCGGATATATTCTTCGTCGACGGTGTCGAGTTTCAGAATGTTGTTGTCCACCTTGAGGAGTGCTTCCCGTATGGCAGGACGATGGATAAAGGTAGAGTTACTGAGTACGGAGATCTTGGCATCCGGACAATAGCGGTCACGCAGTCGGATCGTGTCGTCGATAATTTCGGGAAAATGGGGATGTGATGTCGGTTCTCCGTTGCCTGCGAAGGTGAGGACATCAGGATGCTCTCCGTCGTCATGCATCTTTTGCAGTTGTGCCTCCAGAGCAGTAGCGATTGCTTCCCGGGAAGGATGGTGTGTAGTGGTACGGTGATCGGCGTTAAAGCCACATTCACAATAGAGACAGTCGAAAGTGCAGATCTTTCCGTCGGCCGGCATCAGATTGATGCCCAGGCTCAGCCCCAACCGACGGCTGTGTACTGGGCCGTAGATGGGAGAGGGATATATTATAGTACTCATATCGTTTGGATTATGTGTCGTTAGAGAGCAAAAGTAATGAAATAAAACGTAAAGATCGAAGGAAATGGAGAGAAAAGCGTTAATGGGAGTTAAACATAAGGCGGACCGCCTTTTTTTCATTACTTTTGTAGCAAATTTGCAGCAATATTGCCGATTCGTAAAATGGGAAAGAAACGAAAGACGACTGCACGTCGCACAGGTCTGCAGTCGGTTACATTATGTATCAGCACCGCTCTGGTGCTTATTCTTTTAGGTCTTATAGTGTTTTCGACGCTGACAGGCCGTAATCTCTCGTCGTATGTGAAGGAGAATCTGGTCGTCACCCTCATGCTCGATCAGGACATGAGCGACACGGAGGCACAGTCGATGTGTAAGTCGATCAGTCGTCGGCCTTATATCCGACAGTATCATTTTATCAGCAAGCAGGATGCTTTGAAGGAGGCTACCCTCGCTATGGGAGCGGATCCTTCGGAATTTACCGACGGCATCAACCCCTTTCCGGCTTCTATAGAGCTGACGCTGAGGAGCGATTATGCCAACAGCGATTCACTGCAGTGGATTTCCAAAGAGTTGAAGAAATACCCAAAAGTGAGTGAAATCAATTATCAGAAGGATCTTATCGACACAGTAAACCGTAATCTTGCAAAGATCGGTTTCGGATTGTTGGTATTGGCCATTCTCCTTACTTTCGTATCTTTCTCTCTCATCAACAATACGGTGCGCTTGGGCATTTACGCCGGCCGCTTTTCCATTCACACGATGAAATTGGTAGGAGCCAGCTGGTCGTTCATCCGCCGTCCTTTTGTCAATAGAGCTATTGTGATAGGTGTGATCGCAGCCTTGCTGGCCAATGCAGTATTGGCTGCCGGTGTCTATGCGCTTTGTCGTTATGAGCCGGAGATGCTTACGATCGTCACTTGGAGGGAGATGGCCGTTACAGGCGCGACTGTCTTGCTCCTTGGTGTGGTTATCACGGCTTTGTGTGCCAACATCTCCGTGAACAAGTTCCTGAAGATGAAAGCTGGTGAGCTTTATAAGATTTAAGGTGTTTCGCTGATTGTAAGCGCATCTGTGATATTTTGGATTAAGAATTTATATATAAAACAACAATGAATAATAGAAGAAATTTGGCTTTCGACCATACCAACTTCATTTTGTTGGGTATCGGTTTCGCTATTGTGATAATCGGTTTCATTCTGATGTCAGGCGGTCAGTCCACCGATACGAAGTTTGATCCCTCTGTTTTCAGCACAATGCGTATTAAGGTGGCTCCTGTAATATGTTTTATCGGCTTTCTGTCGATGATTTTCGCCATCATTCATAAACCCAAGGATACGGATAACAAGGAGTTGACAGGGACCGACTCAGATTTGACAAAGTAAGATAGAGGAATTTACAGTATTTAGAAACGATGACTTTTCTTCAGACAATCATTATCTCCATTGTGGAGGGCCTGACAGAGTTTTTGCCCGTGTCGTCGACGGGTCACATGATTATTACACAGAACTTGCTGGGAGTGCCTCAGGGCGATCCTTTCGTGCATGCCTTTACGTTTATCATTCAGTTTGGAGCCATTCTTTCTGTGGTGTGTCTTTATTGGAAGGATTTCTTTCGGCTTGACCATTCTCCGGCTCCTGCGGGCTCGTCAGCGTTGGGGCGTTTCCTTCACACATGGCGGTTTTACTGGTTGTTGTTTGTAGGTGTCCTGCCAGCTGTCGTTGTTGGTCTGGTCGCTAAGAAGAGCGGATTGCTCGACTGGTTGCTCGACTCGGTGACAGTCGTTGCGGTGATGCTGGTTGTGGGTGGTATTTTCATGCTTTTCTGCGACCGAATCTTCAATCGTGGAAGTGAGGCGAATAAGGTGAATGAGAAACGGGCCGTCAAGATCGGATTATTCCAGTGTCTTGCCGTAATCCCCGGTGTCAGCCGCTCTATGGCTACCATTGTGGGAGGCATGCAGCAGGGACTGACACGTAAGCGTGCCGCAGAGTATTCGTTCTTTCTCGCTGTGCCCACAATGGCCGGTGCAACGTTGCTCGATGTGATTGACTTGCTGAAGGGAGACACCACTTGGGCCAATAGCCATAATGTCACGATGCTTATCGTGGGCTGTGTAGTGGCTTTCATAGTAGCTTTTCTGGCTATGAAGTGGTTCGTTAATTTTGTCACCAGATATGGATTCAAGGTCTTTGGGTGGTATCGCATTATCGTAGGTGGTATTATTCTGGCATTGATCTTGTCGGGACAGAGTCTCGTGATGGTCGATTAAGCATTTCAACTATCAAGGTCGGACGCTCCGACCGTCTAGCCCATGCAAAGAATTAGACAGATGAATTTTGTCCAAGGAGAAATATTTGCGATTGATAAGCCGTATGGCATTACGAGTTTTGGCGCGCTTGCCCATGTACGCTATCTTCTTTCCAGAAAGATGCGTCGAAAGGTGAAGATCGGTCATGCCGGAACGCTTGACCCGTTGGCTACAGGAGTACTCGTACTTTGTACGGGTAAATGTACGAAGCAGATAGAGCAGTTACAGCAGCATACCAAGGAATATACGGCAACATTGCAGCTTGGTGCCACGACAGCTAGTTATGACAAGGAGCATCCTGTGAATGCGACATTTCCGACTGAGCATATTACGAAGGAACTGATACTGCAGACTCTTCCACAGTTTATCGGTGATATCGAGCAGGTGCCGCCAACCTACAGTGCCGTGAAGATCGGAGGCGAACGGAGTTATCAGCTCCGTCGCAATGGTGAGGAGGTGAAGCTGGCTGCGAAGAAAGTGCACATTGATGATATAGAGCTGACCGATTGGAATGAGGTAGAGCATCAGCTCTCCATCCGGGTGGTCTGCGGTAAGGGAACATATATCCGTGCGCTGGCCCGCGATTTAGGGCGTGCACTGGGTAGTGGCGCTTATCTCACAGCCTTACGTCGTACACGGGCGGGTGAGTTTTCTGTCGACAATTGTGTCGACTATGAACATGTGAGAGAATGGCTTGACGAGGTGGCCGAGGTGCCAGTCAAGGCATCGGAGGCAGGTAAGTCGGAGACAGCCCCACAATAGGCTGTATCCGGAAAGTATCAGATAAATATTGATTAAGCTATAAGGAAATAGATATATGAAGTTATCACAATTTAATTTTAAACTGCCTGAGGAGCAGATCGCACTCTATCCTCACAGCATTGTTCGCGAGTACACCAATGACGACGGAACAAAAGGATCTTTCCGTGTGACCCGTCGTGATGAAGCGCGTTTGATGGTACTTCATCGCCAGAGCGGCGAAATCGAGATGTACAAGAAGGATGAGAATGGCAATCCCATTGAGGGAGAGTTTCTCGACTTCCGTAACGTGCTCGACTATTTCGATGAGGGCGACACTTTTATCCTCAACGACACAAAAGTGTTTCCGGCACGTCTTTACGGTACAAAGGAGAAAACAGACGCAAAGATAGAAGTATTCATTTTGCGTGAGCTCAATGAGGAGACCCATTTGTGGGATGTGCTGGTGGAGCCGGCTCGCAAGATCCGTATCGGCAACAAGCTTTTCTTCGACGAGGTAGGTACAATGGTGGCCGAGGTGTATGACAATACCACGAGCCGGGGCCGTTCGCTCCGTTTTCTCTATGACTGCTCGCATGAGCAGTTCAAGCATGATCTGTTCTCTCTTGGAGAGGCCCCTCTTCCACGTTATGTCATTGACCGTCGTGAAAATCATCATGCCACACCGGAGGACCTGGAAGATTTCCAGTGCATCTTTGCTAAGTACGAAGGTGCTGTGACGGCTCCGGCCACAGGCTTGCATTTCAGTCGTGAGCTGATGAAGCGTATGGAAATCAAGGGCATTAATACAGCTTTTGTCACGCTTCATTGTGGTCTTGGCAACTTCTCACCGATAGAGGTAGAAGACCTGACGAAGCACAAAATGGATTCTGAGCAGATGTTTGTCAGCAAGGAGGCTTGTGACATTGTCAACAATGCTAAGAAGGCTGGACATCATGTATGTGCAGTAGGAACGAGTGTAGCCAAAGCCACAGAGACAGCTGTAGGTACGGATGGACTGTTGAAAGAGTATGACGGATGGACCAGCAAGTTCATTTTCCCGCCGTATGAGTATGGCCTGGCCGATACGATGATAGCTAACTTCTATCATCCGGAGTCTACATTGCTGATGTCAACGGCTGCGTTCGGTGGCTATGAGAACGTGATGAAATGCTATGAGCTGGCTGTGAAGAACGGTTATATGTTCGGATGCTTTGGTGACAGTCTGCTGATAGTTGACTAATTAGAATAGTAATATATAAGGTATTGACAGGGTAGGGACGGAGATCGTCTTGTCGTGTCAATGCCTTTTTTCATGTATAAAGGTTATGTCTAATTCTCTTCATACGGTATATTTCTCACTCGGTAGCAATATCGGCAACCGAAAGTGGCAAATGAAGGATGCTGTCGGTCTGCTTGGCGAACGGGTAGGAGAAGTCGTAGCACAGTCATCGCTCTTGGAGACAGAGCCGTGGGGATTCTCTTCACCTAACAAGTTTATCAACTGTTGTGTCTGTTGTCTCACACCTTTGGCCCCCCGGCAGGTGTTGGAGGCCACACAGAAGATAGAAAAGGAAATGGGACGGATAGGGAAGTCACACGATGGTATTTACCAGGATCGTATCATCGATATAGATATCTTGCTCTACGATGATCTTCACATTGATGAGCCTGATCTGAAGATACCGCATCCGTTGATGTATGAGCGGGAATTCGTGATGAAGCCATTGAGGGAAATATGGCCAGGCCGGTGACCGAAGAACTGTTACTATCCGTTATTTGGTTGCATTTATCTCCTACGCTTGGAAGTGGCCTCAAGGAGGTATGTGCAGGTTATTGTTGATGTTGGCAAACAGAAAAAAGATCATAAAAAAATACCTGATGAATCATCCCGATTCATCAGGTATTTTTTATTCCCTTAACAGAGGAAAGGTGATTACTTACGCAGACCGAGAGCCTTGATGAGGGCACGATAGCGGCTCACATCCTTCTTGTAGAGGTAGTCGAGCAGAGCGCGACGCTTACCTACCAGTGTGGTCAGTGAACGAGTGGTCACATAGTCCTTGTGGTTAGCCTTTACGTGCTCGGTGAGGTGCTTGATACGATAGGTGAACAGAGCAACCTGGCTCTCTACGCTACCTGTATCCGTAGTTGACTTACCATACTGACCGAAGATCTCCTCTTTCTTTTCCTTGTTTAAATACATGTTTTGAATTTGATTAATGGTTGTTTGCTTATTACATCTTTCATGCGCTAGGATGCCTTAATCACAACAGTCGCAGCGCCTTCAAATGCATCGGACTTTCCGAAAAGCGGTGCAAAGTTACGAAATAATTTGCAAATCAAGCACGTATCTGCCTATTTTTTCGTAATTTTGCAAGCAAATTAAGGTAGTGGCGGCTTTCTGCCGCTTGGTAAAAAGATATTTAATCAATGCAAGACATTCGTAACATCGCAGTAATTGCACACGTTGACCATGGCAAAACGACCTTGGTTGACAAGATGATGCTCGCCGGAAAGCTGTTCCGTGACGGCCAGGACAAGAGCGGTGAAGTGCTCGACTCTAATGATCTGGAGCGCGAACGAGGGATAACGATTCTCAGTAAGAATGTGTCAATCACCTGGAAAGGCACCAAGATCAACATCCTGGATACCCCGGGTCACTCTGACTTCGGCGGTGAGGTGGAGCGTGTGCTCAACATGGCTGATGGCTGCCTGTTGCTCGTCGATGCGTTTGAGGGTCCTATGCCTCAGACCCGCTTCGTATTGCAGAAGGCACTGCAACTGGGCTTGAAGCCTATCGTTGTGGTGAACAAGGTGGATAAGCCCAATTGCCGTCCCGAACAAGTATATGAGATGGTATTCGATCTGATGTGCGATCTTAATGCTACGGAGGAGCAACTTGACTTCCCCGTTGTGTATGGATCGGCTAAGAACGGTTGGATGGGCGCAGACTGGCAGCATCCTACCGACAATATCGACTATCTGTTGGATAAGATCATCGAGATCATTCCCGCACCCAAACATATAGACGGTACTCCTCAGATGCTTATCACGTCGCTTGACTATAGCAGCTATACAGGTCGTATCGCTGTAGGACGTGTTCATCGTGGAGTGCTCAAGGACGGACAGAATATCACGATTTGTCATCGTGATGGTACGCAGGAGAAGACAAAGATTAAGGAACTTCATACTTTCGAGGGTATCGGACACCGTCGCATTGATAGTGTGGAAAGTGGCGATATCTGTGCGGTAATCGGTCTGGAGAATTTTGAGATCGGTGATACGATCGCTGATTTCGAGCATCCTGAGCCCCTGCCTCCCATCGCTGTGGATGAGCCTACCATGAGTATGCTCTTCACTATCAACGATTCGCCTTTCTTCGGTAAGGAGGGTAAGTTCTGCACTTCCCGTCACATTCAGGAGCGCTTGAACAAGGAGTTGGAAAAGAACCTGGCTCTTCGTGTACGTCCTTTCGAGGATTCTACCGATAAGTGGATTGTGAGCGGCCGTGGTGTGCTTCATCTTTCCGTGCTCATCGAGACAATGCGTCGTGAGGGCTTCGAGCTGCAGGTGGGACAGCCGCAGGTAATCTATAAGGAGATCGACGGCAAGAAGTGTGAGCCTATCGAGGAGTTGACGATCAATGTGCCCAATGACTATTCATCAAAGATGATTGATATGGTGACCCGTCGTAAGGGAGACCTGATCGGAATGGATCCTGAGGGTGACCGTGTGAACATCACATTTGAGATTCCTTCCCGTGGAATTATCGGTCTGCGTACCAACGTGCTGACAGCCAGCCAGGGAGAGGCTATCATGGCTCACCGCTTTAAGGACTATCAGCCGTTTAAGGGTGAGATCGTACGTCGTACCAACGGTTCCATGATTGCTATGGAGACCGGTACAGCATACGCATACTCTATCGATAAGCTCCAGGACCGTGGTAAATTCTTCATCGATCCGGGTGAGGAAGTCTATGGAGGCGAGGTCGTAGGCGAGCACGTTCACGATAATGACCTGGTTGTCAATGTGACGAAGGCTAAGCAGCTCACCAATGTGCGTGCCAGCGGTTCGGATGAGAAGGCACGTGTGATTCCTAAGACTGTGATGAGCCTTGAGGAATGCCTTGAGTATATCAAGGAGGACGAGTACGTAGAGGTGACTCCAAAGTCAATGCGTATGCGCAAGGTGATTCTTGATCATCTCGAGCGTAAGCGCGCCAACAAGGAATAATAATATCTTTACAGCCCCGTTCGGGGTTGAAAAAGTACAGGCAGAATCTTTTTTGCTTTATATATAATAAGGTGGAGCTTCGGGAAATCCGTACTCCACCTTTTTATGTTCTGATCTTTTAAACCCAGATCGGTCATTAGAGATTTTCACTAACAAATTGTAAGTGAATGTTTGTTTCTGTAGCTAGTTATATTGTTTAGCGCTTGATTTTTGCTGTAGAAATAGCAGAAATATGACAAAAAGAAAGCATATTTTTCTAATGACCGATTTGGGTTAAAATCAAATGTCCACTGAAGGACATATCCGGCGTGAGTAGGCGACAGGTTCAGATTCTTGCTGTCAGCACTGTAGTTTATAAAGGAAAAGCTGTACGATTATTATAGCTTGTTATCTACTTTTGTAGGAGGGTATTAATTACTTTGGCTTATAAAAGGGAAAACAGTCTGACTGAATCAGGAAAAGTCATTCCATCATTGGGTATTGTTCTTTGAGCTTCTTTATTCCTTTAAGAGTCTTTTCCATGAAGTTCTTGTATTCGGTGGATTCCGGGTGAAACGGTCTATGGGCAAGCGCTTCACGCAAGGGCTTCCATGCTTTCAGAAATTCAACCGTAGCCTTGGTGAAATAGACTTCACCAAGGCGTTCCCAAATATAGTCGACAGCCTGATCGGAGGGATGAAGCATGTCCGGAGCATAGAAACGATAGTCGCGCAGCTCATCATCCATGATCTCGTAGGACGGGAAATAGTCGGCACAGCCTGTCGGTACTCCGTCTGTCTCTTGCGTTCGGTTTATAGTGTCGATCACTTCTTCTACAGCTAATAGGAGTGTTGCCTTGGAGAGACGGCTGCCATGATAGCCATATTTCCGGTAGCGGATGGGTGAGACGGTGAGTAGTACATTCACTTGCGGATAGTGTTTGTGGATGAGCCGGATGGCACGTATGAGATAGTCGGCACACTGGGATACGTTGAGCAGCTGCTCATTGAAAAGGCGTTGGGGCCGTTTCTGGCAGTTGTCTACGATCTCTCTGGTTTCTTTTAATATATATACGTGATTAGTGCCAAGAGTGAAGACAGCAGTGCCGGGCTCGGTCTTGCTGAAGGGCAGGGCATCGGTGGCAGCGAGGCGCTCTACAGTGTGGAGGATGCTGGCCGGATTGTACATCACACCGAAAGGGTTGACCATGGTGCGGAACTTCTCTTCGGAGAAGCGGTGTCCGAGATTGTCGGCGAAGCAGCTGCCTATGAACAACATCCGCTCGCAAGGTGTGATTTGCCAGCGAGCGGATGGTATGTTTACGATAGTTCTAAAGTCCATGAGTGATCTAAAGGTGTCTTACAGATATCAGGGTTGGTAGAGCAGAGTCCTTGCCTTTTCGAGGATCTTTGCATGGTCGAAGGCAAGGGGAGGCAATTGAGAGAGCGAAAACCACTGTGCCCGCTTGGCATCATCGCCGCCTTGAACTTTTACGGGGCTGTCAATAATGGTGTAATAGGCTACTGTGATCACCCGTTCACGGGGATCGCGGTCTACAGAATCGTAGATGTCGATCCTGTGCAGATCGTTCTCTGTAATGTTGATGCCGGTCTCCTCTTTCAACTCGCGGACGGCAGCCTGTGCCGTGGTCTCGTCGATAGACATGAATCCACCGGGGAAGGCCCAACTGCCGGCATAGGGATCGCGTCCACGCTCGATGAGCAGGAGTTGAATATCGTGGCCGTCACGGGCAAAGACAAGTATGTCGGCCGTGACGGCAGGATGAGGATATTTATACGTGTAACTCATTGGTTTTCTTTTTCTTGTATTCCATGCCCAGACCTACCAGCAGCAGGACGATGAGCAGGCCTTCGGCTACATAGGCCAACGTCTCTGTCTTGCTGAGCGAAGAGGGATGGAAGTCGAGAACGATCTCGTGTTTACCCGGTGTCACCTTGAGGGCTCGTAGGATATAGTTCACGCGGCCCAGCTCGGCAGGTTGACCGTCAACTGTTGCCGTCCATTCTGGATAGTAAATTTCGGAGAATACGATGACACCCCCCTTGTTGGAGTTCACCTCGTAGGTGAGGTGATTGGGCTGATAGCTCTTCAGGGTGACGAGTGAGACGGTGTCCTGAGTAGTCGATGCGCCGAGTGTCTGCTCGAATTTCTTATCGGCTACTGCCTGGTGTTGCAGGTTGAGCTTGCCCACCTGTGCAATCTCTTCGTCAGCGTTATCCACATAGTTCACCTTGTCGACCATCCAGGCGTTGCCGTAAGCGTATGGGTTCTGCAGAGGTACGGTCTGTCCATTCTGCAAGGGGATGATGAAATATTTCGTATTCAGCATGTTGAGCACCGGATAGATCGAGTCGCCGTTGACCTTGGTCATGTCACCGCCAGCCTGGGCGATAGCGGGCATCATTTTCTGCATCTCGGGAGAGATATAGTGATCGATCATCTCCTGATAACGGCGCAGCTTGGCAGCGTGGTAACCGCCGATGCTCTTGTGGTAGTAGCTCGTCTCGTTCTCGTTGAACGTGTTGGATGCGAGATTCAGCACACGGTAGTCGAGGGCTTTGTCACGGAGAATCTGCTGGTCGGTGGCTGTCATCTGCTGGGGTGTGTCGCGTACGCTCTTCTCTACAAACATATCGTCGTTGAGATAGCGCTTGTTCACGGTCCACATGTCAATCAGGCAAAGCAGGGTGATGCAGGCTACAGTAAACCGTGCATTGAGCTTCTTCATGCGGAAGAGCAGGAGCAGCACTATGCCGATGGCTACCACGGCGAACGAGCGGAGAGCATCGGCCTGGAAGATGGCGATACGCATCTGAGTAAGGTTCTGTTTGATGGCACCGAGATATTCGGCAGGGATCTGTGCGAGAGCCTGATTCTCTTGTGCGGAGATGTAGTCGGGGAAGAAAAGGGTAGGAGCCAGATAGAACAGCAGTGACAGACCACCTGTGAGCGCGAAGCTCGTCCATACCCATTTCTGCTTCTTCTTGAGGATGTCGGGCTCATCGACGATTCTTTTCATGGCCAGCATAGCCAGCAGGGGAATCGTGAACTCTGCTATTACCAGAATCGAAGCGACCGTACGGAACTTGGAGTACATCGGTACGTGGTCGATGAAGAAATTGGTGAAGGGCATGAAGTTGTGTCCCCATGACAGCAATATCGACAGGATAGTGGCACCGAGCAAAGCCCATTTCATGGGGCCTTTGACAATAAACAGGCCGAGAATGAAGAGCATCAGCACAAAGGCGCCGACATAGACGGGACCACTGGTCATCGGCTGGTCACCCCAGTACTGACCGAGCTGCTGATAGATCTGCATATATTGGGGATCGGCTTTCTCCATGGCCGTCTCGTTCTGTGACAGGGGGACAGAGGCACCACCCTTGGCGTTAGGCACGAGGAGGGTCCATGTCTCATCGATGCCGTAGCTCCAGGCCGTGATATAGTCGCGGTCGAGACCGCTGCTGGTCTGGTTGGCAGAGGCCTTCTTGGTCAGCTCGCTCTTGCCACGCATACTTTCATTGGTGTATTGCCAAGTGTGGTAAAGGTTGGAGGCGTTGATGAGCACACCGATCAGTCCGCCGGCAACAGCCACGGCGGATGCCTTCCAGAACTGTTTCATCTTGTGAGCACGGATGGCCATGAAAAGCCAGCCGATTACCATAAAGAATAGGATGAAGAGGTAGTAGTAGGTCATTTGCACGTGGTTGGCCTTTACCTCGAAGGCAGAGAAGAGAGCCGTGAGGATGAATCCCCAGAAATATTTGCCCCGGTAGGCTAGCGCCACACCGGCTATCATAGGTGGCAGGTAGGCCAACGCCATCACTTTCCATAGGTGGCCGGCTGCAATAATGATGAAGAAATAGCTGGAGAAGGCCCAGACGATAGAGCCTAAGACGGCAAGATATTGCTTGAAGTCGAAGGCACGCAACAGGATGTAGAAGCCCAGCAGGTAGGCAAAGACAAACCAAACGTAGTTGGGCAGCCATAGGTGATAGGCATTCATGAACTGCTGCAGCACATCGGTACTGCCATAGCTTGGCGACATCTGATAGGTAGGCATACCGCCGAACAGAGCATTGGTCCATCGGGTTGTGTTACCGGTTTGCTCATGGTAGACGTCACTCTCATGACCGGCACCGCGACCGGCAGATGCATCTTGCTGATAAAGGATGCGCCCCTCGAGGTCGGCGGGCATGAAGTAGGCGAACGAAAGCACGGCAAAGAGTACGATGGCTACAATGTCGGGCAGACATTTCTTCAAGTTGTTGTTCATTTCTATGTTGTCTCTTTTAAACGTATTATATATGTTGCAAAGGTAGTAAAAAATACGCGTCTGAATAAAAGAGAACTTAAAAAATCATGTCGTTCGCTACGTTTTTTGTAACTTTGCAGTCATGAAGATAGGAATAATTGTTGCGATGGACAAAGAGTTCTCGCAACTTAAGAGTATACTTACAGAAGAGAAGGTGGAGCGTCATGGCTATACCGATTTTGTCGGTGGCCGTATAGGCGGACACGAGATCATCGCGTTACAGTGTGGTATTGGTAAGGTGAACTCAGCAGTAGGCACGGTTGAGTTGATCAATAACTATCATCCCGATTTGGTTGTCTCGACAGGTGTGGCCGGGGGTGCCAGTGTCGAATTGAACGTGATGGATGTGGTGGTAGCCACGGAGTGTGTATATCATGATGCCTATTGTGGCAGTGATGTTGAGTACGGACAAATCATGGGTATGCCGGCTCGTTTCCGAAGCCCGAAGGAGTTGGTCGCTAAGGCTGTCGACAGTGACAAGACGGGTAAGGTGCATAGTGGCCTGACCGTCAGCGGTGAGTGGTTTGTCGATTCCCGTGAGAAGATGCAGCAGATACTCGACCGTTTCCCCGAGGCGATGGCCGTCGACATGGAGAGCTGTTCCATTGCACAGGTTTGCCATATCTATCATACGCCTTTTATTTCTTTCCGTATCATCAGCGATGTGCCGTTGCGCGATGACAAGGCCCAGCAATATTTCGATTTCTGGGCACGTATGGCGGAAGGCAGCTTTAACGTGACACGAGATTTCATTAATAGTTTATAAGGAACGGTATGCCAGAGGTCTTTGACTCTGATGATCTTTTTCTCTTAGTAAATTTAAATTTATTCATACAATGAACAAGATACCCTCTTTTACTATAAATCATGAGAAGCTTCTGCGTGGTATTTATGTGTCACGCAAGGATGAAGTAGGTGGTGAGGTAGTCACCACATTTGATATCCGGATGAAGGAGCCCAACCGGGAACCGGTGATGCACCCCGGTGCACTCCATACCATCGAGCACCTGGCGGCTACCTTCCTTCGCAATGATGCAGAGTGGAAGGATCGCGTTATCTACTGGGGACCGATGGGTTGTCTCACGGGCAACTATCTGTTGCTGCGCGGTGACCTGCAGTCGGAAGATATTGTCGACCTTATGCGTCGCACGTTCAAGTTTGTTGCGGAGTATGAGGGAGAGATACCGGGTGCGGCTCCCCGCGATTGTGGAAATTATCTGCTTCATGATCTGCCTATGGCGAAGTGGGAAGCACGTAAGTTCCTTACAGAAGTGCTTGATGACATAAAGCCTGAAAATCTGACTTACCCACAATAAGCTAAAAGGCCCGCTTTTGCGGGCCTTTTAGCTTATAATTACAGATTAAACTTATAACCTACAGTGAGATGGAACCCACGGTTCTTGTCACCGCTGACCAGCTTGTAGACGTTTGATATGCCGAAATTATACCGGCAATCGATCACGACATTTTCATATTCATAGCTTAGTCCGACAGGGATCGACCAGTCAGTCTTGTTGAGCAGGGCACTGCTCGACTCGTCCTTTTCCTGAAAGTCACCATAAGAGAAGTCGCCTTCCTTTGAGATGGTTACTGTCTGCTGTCTGTATTTTGAACGGCTGCCTAATAGGAAGCCGGGCTGGATTCCGAGTTCGACGGCAAGTCCTTTATAGACATAGACATGGGCCAGGATGGGGATGAGCAGATAGTCGTTGCACAGTCGTTGATTGCTGTAGGCGGTATAACTTCCGGCTGACAGCCCAGTCAGGTCGGAGTCGTCAAACTGGGCACCCTGACGGGCATACATTGCTCCGGCAGAGACAGCGACCATATTGCTGATCTGATATTGGAAGTCGATACCGGCTGTTACACCCGAGAGTGACTTGGAGTCCGTACTGAAAGGTTCTTCCTTATCAGAGGTGAGTATGTTGCTGTAATGTATCTGCATGATAGACACGCCGACTTTCGGGATGATGGAGAAAGTGCCTGCCTGGGGTTGCGCCTGCAGACCTACTGTAGCCATGATGGCTGTGAGAAGTATAAGTACTCGCTTCATAATTTGTAATATATTTATTTTACTATCAAACGGACTTCAGCGCCTAATATTGCAACTTTTAAGGTCAATTAGTTGCCCTTTCGCTCGGAATTGCTTATTTTTGCACCATAAACATTAGTAAACAAAGATGAGAAAATCCTTTGTCCATGTTCTTTGGATCCTTCTCGGTTCGGTAACGGGAATAACGGTGTTGCTGTTTTTCCTTATTTGGTTTGGCGTCATTGGCTATTCGCCTGATGTCGACAATCTGCAGAACCCTATCAATAAATCGGCTTCACAGGTGATCTCTGCCGATGGAAAAGTACTCGGCACTTGGAATGCC
>HF988504.1:15689-19083 GCA_000431975.1 Prevotella sp. CAG:924
CTTGGAATGCCGATAAGGCTAATCGTATTCCTATTCCTTACAACCGTCTTTCGCCTTATCTTGTTCAGGCACTTGTTGCTACGGAGGATGTCCGTTTTTACGATCATTCGGGAATTGACTTCTGGGCTCTCGGACGTGCGGTAGTGAAGCGAGGCCTGTTGGGGCAGACTAGTGCGGGTGGTGGCTCAACGATCACGCAGCAGTTGGCCAAACAGCTCTATTCTGCTCCTGCCACTTCTACGACACAACGATTGCTGCAGAAGCCGATAGAGTGGGTGACGGCCATCAAACTGGAACGTAACTTTACAAAGGAGGAGATCATTGCCCTCTATCTTAATTATTTTGATTTCTTGCATGGTGCTGCGGGAATAGAGACAGCGGCAAATACCTATTTTAGTAAGGAGCCACGCAATCTGACGGTGACGGAGTCGGCTTTGCTGATAGGACTTTGCAAGAACCCCTCGCTCTTCAATCCCGTACGCTATCCTGAGCGTTGTCGGGAACGGCGCAATGTGGTACTTGGTCAGATGCTGAAGGCTGGTTATCTCTCACAGGCGGAGTATGAACGCTATTGCGAAGAGCCTATCGTGCTTCGTTTCCATCGTGTCGATCACAAGGAAGGTATGGCCGTCTATTTGCGTGAGTTCCTTCGGCAGTATTTGATGATGGAGCGTCCGGAGCGTAGCGATTATCCGGAATGGAACCAGCGGCAGTATGTCATCGATTCTATCGCGTTTGCCACCGATCCGCTTTGTGGCTGGTGCAAAAAGCATACGAAGAAGGACGGCTCATTCTATAATGTGTATACTGACGGCCTGAAGATCTATACGACCATCGATTCGCGTATGCAGCGATATGCCGAACAGAGTGTTTACGGTCATGTGGCAAAATTCTTGCAGCCCGCCTTTAATAAGGAGAACCGGACAAAGCCGAACGCGCCCTTTACCGACAAGCTGACACAGAAGCAGGTCAATCAGATCATGGAGAGGGCTGTGCTCCAGAGCCCCCGCTATTGGGCCATGAAGCGGGCGGGAGCATCGCAGGAGGAGATCCATAGGGCTTTTCATACACCTACTGACATGTCGATCTTTACCTATCATGGTGATGTGGATACGACGATGACTCCCATTGACTCCATACGCTATTACAAGTCTTTTCTTCGTGCTGGCTTTATGAGTATGGATCCTCATACGGGAGCTGTAAAGGCATACGTCGGCGGCATGGATTTCGAGCATTTCCAGTATGACATGGTGATGATGGGTCGCCGTCAGGTAGGCTCGACAATTAAGCCGTTCCTTTATTCTCTTGCTATGGAGAATGGATGGTCACCTTGTGACAAGGCACCCAATGTGCAACGTACCTATATGGTGGCAGGAGTGCCTTGGACACCACGCAACTCCAATCGTCGCCGTTATGGACAGATGGTGACGCTGAAGTGGGGACTGGCACAGTCGAACAACTGGATCTCGGCTTATCTCATGTCGAAGCTGAACCCTAATCAGTTCGTACAGATGCTTCACAAATTCGGCATTAACAATCCTGACATACATCCTTCCATGTCACTTTGTCTCGGTCCTTGTGAGGTGAGTGTCGGCGAGATGGTGAGCGCATATACAGCCTTTGCCAACAATGGCATTCGTTGCGCTCCGATGTTTGTTACGCGTATAGAAGATAGTGAGGGTAATGTTGTCGCTCAGTTCCAACCCCGTATGGAGGAGGTGATCAGCTCGGAGAGCGCTTATAAGATGCTCGTTGAGCTTATGGCTGTTGTCGATGAGGGTACAGCAGGCAGATTGCGTTATAAGTTCCATATAAACGGGCAGATCGGAGGAAAGACCGGTACGACCAACCGCAACTCGGACGCCTGGTTTATGGGCTTTACTCCTCAGCTCGTCAGTGGCTGCTGGGTAGGAGGCGAGGACCGGGACATCCATTTCGACTCCATGGCAATGGGACAAGGAGCGACGATGGCATTGCCTATCTGGGCTTATTACATGAAGAAGATCTATAGAGATCAGACATTGCCTTATGACTCGACGGCCGTCTTTGACCTTCCACAGGATTTTAATCCCTGTGCGAAGGATGAGGAAGATGTTGGCTATAGTGTAGAGGAGGTTTACGAGTAGTTGACGAAAAGAATATAATGAAAAAAATATTTTTAATGACAGCCATGACGGCGACATTTCTCTCTGCTCTGGCGGGCAATAAGCTCACAATGGTCGTGGGTACTTATACTGATGCCGGAAGCCGTGGCATATATTCATATATGTTTGACCAACTGAAGGGGACGGCTACGCCTCTTGACACGTTGGACCTGCAGAACCCTTCTTTCCTGACGATAGCTCGTGACGGTCATCGTATCTATGCTGTAACGGAGAACCATGACACGACAGCGGCGGTCAATGCCATTGACTTTGATCCCAAAAGTGGCCACATGAAAGTGCTCAATAGCCAGCCTACACATGGGTTGGACCCCTGTTATGTAGATACAGACGGACATTGGGTGCTCACGGCTAATTATAGCAGTGGCTCGATGAGCGTTTTCCCTCTTTCGTCGGATGGCAGGTTGTTGCCGATGACGCAACAATTTAAAGGTAGTGTCACAACTACAAATGTAGCGCAGTTACAGTCGCCCCATATTCATTGCACGCGTTTCCTTCCTGATGGAAAGACGGTGCTGGCAACGGATTTTAGTGGCAACCGGGTCCTCCGTTTCCTTATCGGTGCAAATGGTCTGTTGAAGCCTGACGGGGTGGCTGCCCAGCTCTCACATAATTCTGGCGCTCGTCATTTTGTATGGAGCAACAATCGGAAATATCTCTATGTGATGAGTGAGGTGTCGGGAGCGGTCAGCGTTTTTCGTGATAACCGTATTGAGACGGCAAAAAGGTCTTTAGAGACGAAAAAATCGCTTTCAGACGGGCATGCTGTTACAGAAATGCAGCGTATACAGGAGATACAGTCCGATTCGGTGGGCGGTCATGGCGGAGCGGATATCCACCTCTCTCCCGATGGAAAGTTTTTGTATGCCAGTAATCGTTTGAAAGCGGATGGAATCTCTATATTTAAAGTCAATCAGAAGACAGGACGGTTGACAAAGGTCGGCTATCAGCTTACAGGCATTCATCCCCGTAATTTTCAGATTACGCCCAATGGACGCTATTTGCTTTGTGCCTGCCGCGATAGCAATCACATCCGGGTCTACCGTATTAATCGGAAGACAGGGCTGCTGACGGATACGCATCAGGATATTGTGCTCTCCAAACCTGTTTGCATCCGTTTCTGTCAATTATGATAGAAGTCTTAATTTATTTTACATTTAATGCCAAAGTGTCAACAGCCTGTGACACTTTGGCTTTTTCTTGTATGCTCGGCATGAGCTTATTCTAATGGG
>HF988505.1 GCA_000431975.1 Prevotella sp. CAG:924
TCCTCATAATTCTTTGAAATCGCATTCTGACAATTATCAGAGTTATAGCTCAGCTCATCGCTAGGATAAGGCAGACGATCCGGCGGAGTAGGATAGTTAGAGACCTGCGTATCCTTAGAGAACAGTACCTCGGGGTATCCCGTACGGCGCACCACATTCCATGCCTCCAGCTCATTCATGAAACTGAAGTTCAGCCACAACTGAGAGCAGATGGCCTCCTGCGTGGGCTTCCAGATATGCTCGATATAAGCCTGTACCTCATCATCGGTAGGCTTCACCAGTGAGCGATAGCCTGCATAGCTGTCGTTGCCCTCCTTATACAGAGTACTGGTCTCCTTCAGATCCCAATAGTATTCTACCGACTGTGTGACACCTTTGACAAAGTTAGCTTTTGCAGCACTTTCATCTTTAGCTACGCCGTAGCCCATCAGATAAGCCTCAGCCTTGCTCAGACTCACCTCAGCAGCACTCAGCCACAGGCTCATGATGTTCTCATTGCCCTCATAGGTCGCCCAACCTGCCACAGCCTGAGAGTCGATCTTGCAATAATAGTTAGCTGTCAGAATGCCCCGCTGAATATACTCCTGCTTCTTCTGATCACTCAGATTGGAAATCTCGTTATTGGTCTTATGTACGTCAAATGCGACGTACTCACCATCCGGGTTACAGTCGTACATCACCTGCAGACGAGGATCGGTATTGGCATCGGGAATACCATTTGCCGGTACATTCATCACATTCAACATAGTCTGTGAGCCTGTACCGTAATCACCAGTATGAAGTGCCTGCGACAGGCTCTTTCCAAAGTTGAACTCATCGGTCTGCGTATCGGCTGTGACACCCATATTCTCCGCATTGCTGTCTATCAAAGGATATTTGGCCGGATTGTTCAGGATCTCGGCAATTGCCTCACGTGCAACATCGGTACAGTCACCTGATGTGGCCAGATGCAAGGCGATGCGCAAACGGAGAGAATTCACGTACTTCTGCCACATCACCGGGTCGCCGGCAGCAACAGAATAGTCCTGACGGGCCAATGATGCCAATCCGGTAGCGTCTACGTTATCGCTGGCGAAATAGTCACCCACTTCCTTCAAATCGGCCAGAATCTGCTTGTACAGCTCGACATCGTCATCATAAACACATCTTTTCTTTGCCTCATCATACTTACCGTCAATCCAAAGTGTACCTGTGCCATTGAAAGGAACATCTCCAAACAGTGAGAGCATCTCATGCAGCTGTGCCTCTACCAAAGTACGGCCCAAATACAGGAACACGACATTTGACGGCTTTTCAGCCTCTGCCAAATTATTATAGGTGTACTCCAACAGGCGATACTGGGTCACCATGTCATAGAAGTTCTTCCAGCGTGTATTGAAATAGCCTTCGGTAGCTCCCATGAAACGACCTTTGTTATTACTGTCACCGATCACACCGGAAAAAGTACCCGAGGTAGTCGACTGCGTAAAGTAACGATAATATGTGAGGTCCGTCCATGCGCTACCTTTATACATCACAGCGGTGAACACTTGCGGCACACCGACCTTTGTCGTCGTGGAGGGATCTGCATACTTCTCGTCATAGTCGGCATCCGAGCATGATGTCAATGACAGGAAAGCCATTCCGACCAAGAACAATGAAAATATCTTTTTCATAAACTTTCTGTTTTTTAATTGCTTTGCTAAATAAAGATTGCATTAGAAACTTGCACGAAGAGAGAAACCGAATGTACGGGCGCTCGCTGTAGAACCACCCACCTGGGCCTGATAAATCCAGTTCGTTGCATCAGATGTCTCTGAATCGAACAATTTTAATGTACGGTAGATATAGAACGGGTTACGGACAAATGCGGAGATGGTCAGTCGGCTGCAAGCGAACTTTCTAGTCAAGGAAGCAGGCAGTGTATAGGCCAGACTGATCTCACGACATTTAATGTACGAGTTCTTCTGCACGGCTTTTGCGTATGACAGGCTAGCACCTGTGCCCCAACCGTACATGTTGTCATTAGCCTCAAACTGAGTAACTATAACATCATTAGGAGTACCGTCCTCCTTCACACCCGGAAGGATCAAGCCGTTGTCCCACAGATAATGCCCGTTGTACTTGTCACCACGCTTATAACTGCCTGCAACCTGAGCAACCTCTTCAGGAGTCAAGACATGGATAGAGGCCTTGTCGGACACATCTTCTGTGTCACTGTAGTAGAACAATCCACCTGTCGAATAATCGCGCACGCCAATAGCATCGGTGATGTTACCGGCATCCATCATATACTGCCACGGCAGGTTCAACACATCACCACCGATACGGAAATCGAATGACATGTCAAGGGTAAAGTTCTTATAGCTCAGGCTGGTGCCGAAGCCACCGATGAATTTAGGCATTGCATTACCTACCTTATGACGCTCGCTCATGTCTGTAATATAAAGTCCGTTGCTGCCGACAATGTAATTGCCTTTATCATCGGTCTTCCATGTATAGGCATACCAGTCACCCATCGACTCGCCTACATGCGACTCCAGCACAGCAGCGTCACCGTCCACTCCGGTGTGTTTCAAAACATCCAGACCATCGGCCAGTTTCTCTACAATATTCTTGTTCCACGAGATGTTACCACGCAGATCCCAACGCCAGTCTTTCGTCTCAATAGGAGTGCCATACAGGCTCAACTCAATACCTCTGTTGGAAAGCTCACCGACATTCATCCACATGCTCTGCGCACCCATGGAAGCCGCACTGGTAGTAGACAGGATCTGGTCTTTGATATAGTTGTAATAGAAGTTGAACTCCATTCCCAACCGGTTGTTGAAGAACTTGTTCTCAATACCAACCTCAAACTCGTGCTTCGTCTCCGGCTTGATGCTCGCATTTCCAATCTCCAGTGGTACATAATTATAGGTGTACACCGTAGAACGCGTCAGTGAGCCCTGCTCATACGCCATATTGGCCCGATAGATCTCCGGAGCGTTACCTACAATACCATAAGAGAAACGGATCTTACCATAATTCCACCACTTCGGATTTTTGTTCTTCAGCAACTCTGTGTAAAGTACGCTCAGACTTACAGAAGGATACCAGAAAGAGTTGTTGCCATGCTTCAAGGTCGAGGTCTTCTCCTGACGGATAGAACCCTCAACGAATCCCCAACCGTCATAGCCGTAGCTGGCCGTCATGAACGCACCTGTCTTGAGCAGGGACTGTCGGTCCATCTCTGCGCTCTTCGTTCCTACAGATGCAGCCAAATCAAACCAGTTCTCCTGTGTCAGACCCAGAGTTGTACCTACTTTCGACATATAGTAGTTTTCCTGACGTGCGTTCCAACCCAGGTTGGCTGTAATGTTATGCTTCTCGCCAAAAGTCTTATCAAACATCAGCATAATGTCGCCATAAATGATCGCATACTGGCTGTTTGTCAGGCCATAAGCATCCGTATACTGTCCGTTTGTTGAGAACACATGTGCATTCTGTGCATTGTCCTTATTCTCAATCTTATCGATTGTCAGGTCAGTAGCCAGACGGGCGCTCAGGGTCAAGCCCGGGATAATGGTCCAGGTAGGATTTACAGAACCGATAAAACGCTGATGATTCTCTTCCTGCACTTTACCGAAGATATTCCAGAAATATTCCTCCATCAATGATGTCGAGCCCATCGGAGTGTACAAGAACTGCTCGTCGGGTGTCAATGTGTTGGCCGTACCACCATTGACGGCAGCAATACTGTTCATATAGCCCAGGCTTGTGACGGTATGGTCGCGGATATAGGCAACATCCGTGAAACCTCCGAACATACCACTGAAGTTGTTGGTCAGACGGCTGATACGGTAAGCACGGTTCTTGATGTACTGGTTAGTGTAAGTGGCAGTATAATTCAGTTTAATGGTTTTTGTCACATCAAACGTACCATTCAGATTGAAATTGTGCTTATGGTTGTTTGAGTTATACTGCATTGCCTCAACGTTATCATACGTATAGGAGAAACGCACATTGTTCCGTTCGGTGCTGTTTGTTACCGACAGGTTGTAAGTCTGTGTCACTCCCGTACGGAAGATATCTTCCCACTGGTTATGGTCAATAGGTGTATAAGCACGCTGTGAACCGTCGAAATAAGTGACCATCTTACTTGGATCGTATTTAGCACCCCAGGAGTAATACGTCTCACGGTTAGGAGTCGTAATAGGATTGCCGTCCCTGTCGACACGTGTCGTACGGAAACCAGTCAGTGCCTGCGGATCCGAGTTGCTACCGATAGCCCAGTTATCATAACCAGGTCCGTATTCCTTTTGGATCTCCGGCATATAAGCCACCTTATCGAAACTTACGTTAGCGCTAAAGTCAACATGAGTTCCACTGCCATTCTTGCCTTTCTTCGTGGTGATCATGACAACACCGTTAGCGGCCTCAGAACCATACAAGGCAGAAGCGGCGGCACCTTTCAGAATTGTGATATTCTCGATATCCTCCGGATTAATATCCACGATACCATTCGACTCAATACGCTGGCTTCCCCAATAATCGCTATTGTTCACGTCACTACCATTATGAATAGGCACACCATCCATAATGATCAACGGCTGCGTATTACCTGTAATAGACGAAAGACCACGTACAGAGATGGAGATAGACGAAGTACCGCCACCCGGTGCCGACTGGATACGTACACCTGAGGCTTTACCATAGAGACCACTGGCCAAAGTAGTGCCGCCCGTCCTCGTCAGGTCCTCGGCCGATATAGTACTTACCGCATAGCCCAATTTCTTGGCATCTTTCTTAATACCCAAGGCAGTGACAACCACCTCGTCCAGCTTCTGTGCGCTGTTCTCTTCCAATGTAATATTGAGTGGTTGGCCGTCCCACACGATTTTCTTCGTCTGATAACCCAGATAAGAAATTACGATCGTAGCACCCTTACTGACATTAGAAAGCTCAAAGTCACCGTCAATATTTGTGACAGCGGCATTTTTCGTTCCCTCTACAACTATAGAAGCTCCGATAATCGTCTCACCTGTGGCATCTTTCACCACACCCTTACAAACACTGCCCTGTTGTACAATGTTCGTTCCCGATGCGCCTCTGGCGGGTTCCGCATAGGCCACTCCCGAGGATATACCTCCCAAAAGCAGCAACATGCTGACTGATTTAAAGTTTCTGAACATAGACATATATTTTAAATAAATTAAATAAATACCGTTAGATTTCCGGGCTCACATTTCTTTGGCACCATCTACTGAGGGCTAAACGTCTCCACCCTTTATCCATCTCCTTTTACAAAACCTCTTGTCTGACGCAGGTCTGTTTAAGAACAACCAATTTCTCTTCCTGAATATATTCTTATGTTATAGAAGTAGGATACAGTATTCAGCCGTTATTAATTATTACGTATTTTTGAATTTTCTCCATTAAAGAAAGACCATGTTGAATTTTTGGATAACCTTTTTCTTTCATTAACAACCGTCAATCATTGGATTTCACTCTTTTTTTTAAATACAAATACTTATATGCAAATATAAACAAAAAATCTATATGAAAACTATAATCCCTCTGTTTTTTTCTGTTTATAATCCTAAAAATATCGAGATATACAGGTTTCCCCTGCATTTAGCTACAAAAAAGCATCAGCAAAGTCGCTATTTATTACACTTTGCACAAAAATTCATACCCATTGCAACTTTAAGCTATATTTTCTGTCTTTCACCTTTCTTCATGTCTAATGTTCCTATTTATTCACGACAACAACAGCTAAGAATACGAAATGTATACAGTATAAGCTATTGTTAAATCATAAATCTAATATTAATATAAATTGAAGAGAGAACATATAGATCCGATAAACATATAAAGCTACCCAATTAATATATTTATCGTCGTTTCTATTCTTCAATACCTGTCTTATTTCCCAGCTTTTTCAGACATATATTCCCACCCTACAGAGGAAGCAACTCCGTAGAGCAAAAATACACATAAAAAAATAAAAAGCCTCTATGCAATCATAGTAGACGCACGGCATCTCTACCAGCCGGACGACACAGAACTACCAGAACATCCCTAGACCAATCCTTGGTCCGTATGCTTATTCAATCCTTTCCGATAATCAGTAGGACTCATGCCAACATGATCCTTGAAATACTTACCAAGAAAGCTCTGATTGGCAAAATGCATCTCCTCGGCTATCTCCTTCACGGCACGTGAAGTGTTTCTCAACATCACACGCAGCTCCATCACCACATAATAGTCGATCCATTCGTTGGGCGTGCGACGACTCACCGTACGGATTGTCTCTGAGAGATACTTCGGCGTGATGCACATCTGATGAGCATACCATCCCACCCGTCGTTCATGTCGGAAATTCTCCTCCACCAGACTGATAAACTCCCGGAAAATACTATCGGCACGATGAGCCGTAGGGCTCTCCTCCTGCCGGATACTCCAGATGACATTACTCACATCATAAATTCCCGCCTGGATGAGCGAACGGGCTACATCGCGACGAAAATGATTGTTAACATCAGACACACGATCTTTCAATATCTTGAAATAATGGAACACCGTCTCCACCTGTGAAGGCACAAGATGAAAGACAGGATGACTACGGGAGAAGACGAAGAGAGACGACAACTCACGCACACCCGACACCACCTCATTGAAATAATTGTCGGAGACGAGCAATACGATGCCCTCACAGTCATCGCTGATATGACAGTTGTCCACTACCTGACCATCGTTGACGATAATAATGTCGCCTGCACCGACACGATAACGTACGGTGTCTACATTGTATTCCACGCTGCCATGGGTGCAGAGCGCAAGCATTTGGCAGGTCATGCGTTTGGGTTCCATAGGGAGCGGCAAGTCCGTCACTTTATCGAACAATCCTAAATCGTCGTCTATAAAACTGCCTTTGCAGACCATTTTGGCATGTTGGATGGAAAGGGTATCAAGCGTCATTGAAATCGTATTTATCTGTTGATATTGCAAAAATACACTAAATATCGGACAAAAAGCTTATCCGACCCTTATTTTTTTAGTCTGTTCATTCTCACAATGAACTTCAGACAAGAGAATATCCTCACACGACAATTACGGATCCCAAGCCTGCCGACACAAAAACCGGGCAAACGGCTGTCACGACATGTTTTTCGTTTGTCTAAGCATATTTTCTTTCGGTGTGTCGGATTTTTGATGTAATTTTGTGCCCGATTACAGCTGTTGACGGCCTTACTCCACTATCTAAAGAGGACGGCAAGACAGCCAAACAGGCAAATTCTGAATAAAAATAAGCAATATGTTTTCACACGGTATCTATTCGGTAGTGTTATTGATTTTTTCCAATATCTTCATGACTTTGGCCTGGTACGGACATCTGAAGATGAGCGAGGAGTTCAGTTGGTTTAAGGCTCTCCCGCTATTGGGAGTGATCGCCTTCAGCTGGTCGATCGCCTTCTTTGAATATTGCCTTCAGGTGCCGGCCAACCGCCTAGGCTTTAAGGACAACGGCGGTCCCTTCGACATCATGCAGCTGAAAGTGATTCAGGAAGTCATTACGCTGACCGTCTTTACGGTATTCTCTATGCTTGCCTTCAAACTGGAACTGAAGTGGAACCATCTGGCCGCCTTTGTCTGCCTCATACTGGCGGTGTACTTCGTTTTCAAGAAGTAAGTGGAAAAGATACATATAGGGTGAGGACAACAGCATAGGACACCTAAAAGATATCCGCACGGCCATATCCTAATTCTACAGCAAAGACAACCCGCTACGGACAAAGGTCCACCAAAAGACCTCCTATAATGCCAGGACGGTGTACAAATTTTCATTGTACACCGTCCTGCCGTTTTATAAGAGCTTACTGAGAAATTCCCGAAGACGAGGCGACTTCGGATGGACGAATATCTCCTCGGGAGTACCATCCTCCGTGACAATGCCATCGGCGAAGAACAGCACACGGGTGGCCACCTCCCGGGCAAACGCCATCTCATGGGTGACTACAACCATGGTCATACCCGTGGCAGCAAGCTCACGCATCAGGCTGAGCACCTCACCTACCATCTCCGGGTCGAGAGCCGAGGTGGGCTCGTCAAAGAGCATCACATCGGGCCTCATCGCCAAGGCGCGCACGATCGCCACACGCTGCTGCTGGCCACCGCTGAGCGCATCGGGATAACTGTCGGCCTTATCCTCCAGGCTGATCAGCCTCAGCAACTCATCGGCCCTGGCCGCCGCCTCATCCTTCGTCATCTTTCCCAACGTCGTCGGCGCCAACATGATGTTCTGACGGATCGTGAGATGAGGAAAGAGGTTAAACTGTTGGAACACCATGCCGATGCGCTCACGCATCCTGTTGATGTCGATCTCCGGAGAAGTGATGTCCGTTCCCTCAAAGAGCACATGGCCTCCCGTAGGCCGCTCCAGCAAGTTGAGTGAGCGGAGAAAGGTCGACTTGCCACAACCTGACGGGCCTATCACGGCAATGACCTCTCCCTGCCGTATCCGCAAATCGATGTCACGCAGGACGACATGATCGCCGAAGCGTTTCTCCAGATGCCGGACATCCAGAAGTATAGGGCTATTTTCTTTCATTCTTTCTCAGTTTTATTTCCATTCTGTGTACACCAGCCTGCAATGCCATAACAAGAGCCAGGTAGATACATGCCACCACACCCAAAGGCAACATGGCATCGTAGGTGATCGAGCGGATGATATCAGAGCCTTTTGTCAGATCCACCAGTCCGATATATCCACTGATAGAGGTTTCCTTCAGCAGCGTGATCAGCTCGTTGCCAATGGCCGGCATGACATTCTTATAAGCCTGCGGCAGGATGATGAGCCGGAGCGTCTGTCCGTAAGAGAAGCCCAGCGAGCGCCCTGCCTCCGTCTGTCCGCGGGGCACAGCCATAATACCTGAACGAACCACCTCTGCCATATAAGCTGCGGAGTTGATGCCAAAGGCAACGATAGCAACGAAGACCTTACTCACATCGGCTGCCGCAAAGACAACATAATAGATAATCAGAAGCTGCACCATCGTCGGTGTGCCACGCACAAGAGTGAGATAAACCTGACAGAGCCAGTTGAGCAGTCTCAGGCCGCCAGTCTGCTCATGTGTAGCGCGGATGACAGCTATCAACGAACCGAGCACCAAAGAAATAAGGATGGCAAAAAAGGTGATGACCAGCGTATTGCCCAGACCTTTTAACAGATAGACGTAACGGCCCTCCGTGATAAAGTCGGCCTTAAACTTCTGGGCGAGCGAGCGGTGCTCTACCGTAGCACCTGCCTGCCGGACGATCACCACCTGCCGACACTCCGTATAAGGAGTGGTGAAGAGCACATTCTTCTTCCTGTCAGAAGTCACGGCCAGACCTGCGGCACCCACTTGTGCCTTGCCTGTTTGTACGCTCGTAATGACAGAATCGAAATTCATATCCTCCACGACAAGTGTCATGCCCAGAACATCGCAGACAGCTTGCATGATATCAATATCAATGCCTACCACACGTCCATTGTCATAATATTCATAAGGTTTATAAGTAGCGTTGGTAGCCACGACAAGCTTTCCATTGGGACGCTCCATCCTTTTCGGCAGATAGGCCACCGGCAGATTCTGGCGCACGTGCCTATCGTGGATGATCCGCAGCGTACCGTCATTGCGGAGCAACATCAGCGCATGATTGATCTTGTCGAGCAGTGCACGGTTGTCCTTGCTCACACAGAAAGCATAATGATCGGTCGAAAAGGTCTCTGGCAAGATACGAAGCTCCGGATTCTGTGCCACAAAGGCCAAAGCCGGCTGCTCATCCTCCACGATACAGTCGAGCTTACCCTGCAGCAGCGCCTGGATAGCATCAGCTGTCTTCGTATAGCGCTCAACCGATGTCGCTGAATTGTCGTTCTCATATTTCGATACGCGGATATCGCTCGTCGTACCGAGCTGCACGCCGATCCTTGCACCGGCAATATCTCCAGGATGCTCTATCTGCCGTCTGTCAGGCGAGGAACAATACTTCATCAATGTGGCAACAACGGTCACTACCGCCAAGACGATCACCGCAACGGCCACCCATAGTCGTTTGTGCTTCAATTATCTATTCTCCTTAATATTATGTGAAAATGAATGCCCCCTAAACGGGGCCGATGACTTATAAAACAGAAGCCGGGTTAGTAACACTTCCATGCACAGCTTCTCAAACAGACAAAACCGAGAGCTTGCAAATTGAAGTCGGCTAATAATCATACCGGAATTGCATGTTCCTGCTGTCGTTATCTCCGGTAATAATGAAGCGGTCCCGACGGGTCGTCCTCTTCAGACGGCGACCCGTCGGGACCGTACAGGTCATGTCAATATTATTGTCCGGGTTCCAGATATTTATCGCCCGTCTCCTTTACGAGTCTCTGACGATAACTCTCAGGATAGCCGGGACGCTCGACGGTGACACCGATACCCTCCGGTGTGGTGGAGAACACACCATTGTTATCCGGCTTCACGATCATGTCGTTGTATTTCACGATAAGATAAGTGGCGAGCTGCTTCCAACGATCGAGCATCTGCTGTGCCTTCGTGATGGAATAGTCATTCAGATAAGCCACTGCCTGAGCGGGATCAGTCTTATAAAGCTCCTGGGCCTTAGCCTCCACAGCAGGCTGAGCAGCGAAATAGCTCTGTTCAAGAGAGTCACGGACAGCTTTCAGCGAGCCAAACATCATCGAGTAGCGGGGATAGACCATATTGCTCACCCAATTGCATACCCAATAAGCGTTCTTCATAGAGAAGTGTGTAGCATCGGCTCCCGGTGTGTTGAAACACTCGGGCTGCTTCGTCGAACCACAATAAATAGGCACGTAAGCCACCATATTGCCGTCGTCGTTGCCAAACCAAAGGATGCCGCCGATCTCACGAGGCAGCCATGAACGGAGCTGTGCTACATAAGAGAAGCCTGTCTGCTGGGTAGAGGTAGGACGCTCGTTGAAATATTTCTTACCATTGACGGTAAACTCAAGAGGCGTGGGACGATAAGGCATCTGCCAGATACCACCACCCATGTCGGTAGAGTCGATTGCCATAGGCGTACCCTCATAGTGGTCACGCATACAGTTCTCCACATCCTGCACGCTCAGCTTCTGGTCAGGAACAATCCAGAGAGGCATATCCTCCGCATTCTCGTCCTTGCCCAAAGCCCAGGGGAGGTAACGGTCGAAACCCTTTTTCCAATGATTGAAGAAAGCCCATACACGTGCGTCGCACCAGCGGCGTCCGGAGAAGTCGGGCTTGGCGTAAGCATTCTTCCAGCTGAAGTCAGCATCCTTACCAGTAAACCATCCCTTGCTGCGGGCAAACTTGATCACATCCTTAGAATAAAGCACGTTCTTCTTGTCCTTCATATTGAACTTACCGATACGGCTCTGGTTGGCATGTGCACAGATAGCATCGTCAGGAATACGCTGTGCCACCCATACGACACCTTTCGATCCGGGCCCCTTGCCCATCATCTCCATAATCCAGGCCTCATTAGGATCGGCGATGGTGAAGGTCTCCCCCTCTGAGCAATAACCATATTTCTCGGCCAACGATGTCATCACCTTAATGGCCTCACGGGCCGTTTTCGAACGCTGCAGACCGAGATAGATCAGCGATCCATAGTCTATGCCACCCGTCGGATCGACCATCTCCTCACGGCCTCCATAGGTCGTCTCACCGATAGACACCTGATATTCGTTGATATTGCCGATGACGTTATAGGTCACGGGAGCCTCAGGAATCTGTCCGATATACTTGTGGGTATCCCAGTTGACAATGTCGCGCATGGCACCCTTAGGGTGTGTCCCGGCAGGATAATGACACAGACCGATGAACATTCCATAGTCGTCAGCGTTGTAAGTGACGATCACCGATCCGTCTTTCGATGCCTTCTTGCCTACAATGAAGTTGGTACACGCCATAGCGTACGTACCAAGAGCCAAAAGGCAAAGCGTAAGAAATTGTTTCTTCATATATAATCAGTATTTGAATTGTTTGTATGTCAGAACTCTAACGACCGGAAGCGCTGATAAGCCATATCCGGCCGAGAAGCAGGGCATCTACCATCCGATATACCCAAAAGCCTTACCGTCGCCATTTCTTCTCCGTCTTAGCTTTCCCTACAGCCAAGACGAAATGAGAGTTATCGAACCGGCAGTTTTTTCATCTCAAGTTTCCTCTTTCCTTCGGAAGGAGGTGGTGGTGGCAGGGGACGTCCGTCGGAAAGACGTGTAGCCGGAGCCAGCGTCGGTGAAGAGCTAGGCGATGAGGGTTCCAATGAAGAGGGCTGTCCCTGCCGAGACTGCTGCTCCATACGGCGGATGCTGTCGATATTAGGACGTACCGCCGGCTGCACGGCCCCGCCTGCCGATTGGGTCGGCTGCATCTGCGGACTATGACGAAGCATACGGATCTGTGAGAGCGACATCAGACGAAGCGTTGTCGCCGACTGGTCTTGCGTATTCTTATTCAGGATGAAGAAGCCGCGTACCGACTTTATACCCAAACTGTCGCGATCGTCAATGGTCAGCGAGTAGGACATTGTCGAGGAAATATGCGTCGTTCTCGTGACGGTAGAATCATTATTATAGGTCACAGCAAGCATGGCGACACCATCACGCATGCCATCCTGATAGATAAAGTTGGCATAGAACTGAAGCGTCACGCCATCGCCGCGGCGGATTTTCTTGTCGGGCTTCAGATTATAGGAATAATAGTTATAAGGCGCCTGTGGCATGAGCACCATTGAGCGCTCTCCCCGCCAGATATCAATACTATCAACAGCCATCACACCTGCCATTGTCTCGTTTACGCTGGCACCCTGCGCCTGAGCATCCTTCTGCAGGCGGTCACAGACATGCTGGTAGATGTCACGGAGCTGGTCAGAGTGGCGTGTGTAATAGACCATTGACGAATCGAAATCGGCTTGCGACACATCGTACTTTTGAAGCACCGACTGCCGCAACGTAATATCATTCTCCGAAGCGTTGCCCGGCTGCAATGATGCCATGCCGTCGGCCAGCGCATAGTCATAGAGTAATTCCTCCATTTCCGAAGGCTGAATGATCTCGGAAGGAACGCCCGGCTTGCAACTTACAAGAAGAAGCAAGACAAAAGAGAAAAGATAAATGATGTGTCTGCTATGATATGTCATGTTGATACAGGACTACGCGCTCCCTTCGGGATCCGGAACACACCATTGCTGTCGCAAGCTGTGTAGCCTCATGCCTGCTCCACGGGAGCTGTGATGATTGAATATATATTCCCGGCAGGAAGCGTGTTCCCACCGGGATAGAAGTAAAGGATTGCAACGGCAAGCTATTTGTCTCAATCCCCTTTTTTGTCGTCTTTCTTCTTCAGATGCAGACCACGGCGTACCGTCTCGCCCATCAACTCCAGATCACGACGGCAACAGATAAGCATAAGAATCACCCCTACCGTGATGCACGAGTCGGCAAAATTGAAGACCGGAGAGAAGAAAATAAAATGGTCACCACCTACAAAAGGCACCCATGCAGGCCACGTCGTGTCGATGATGGGGAAATAGAGCATATCCACCACCTTACCCATCAGGAAAGGCGCATAACCTGTGCCAAAGGGTACGAAATAGGACACATAGAAAGGTGAGGACTCATTGAAGACAAGACCGTAGAACATCGAATCGATGATATTACCGGCCGCTCCGGCTGCAATCATTGTCAGCAGGACGATGTAAAATTTCCGTCCACCCTGCTTTAGCGTCTGCCAGATAAACCAACCGATGGCCGTCACGGCAATGATACGCATTACGGAAAGAAAAAGCTTATTGATGAACGTCATGCCATAGGCCATACCGTTATTCTCTATAAACGTGATATAGAACCACGGCGTTACCTCCGTTGACTCGCCCAGCGTCATGTGCGTCTTCACCCATATCTTGATCAGCTGGTCGATGACAAGAATAGCCACGGCAATGATCCACGGCCATCCTGCCCATCCCGTACGCCGTACGGCCGACTGTGCCTCGTGGGTTGACGTACCGGCGGGACGCTGTTCCGCCGGTTGTCTGTCCTGCCCTCCGGCTTTTGTGAATCCTTGTTTGTTAGTTGAATCAGTCATTCTTGTTTTTTCTCGCATTCTTCGAGGCCACACTAAGAGTAGCATGAGGTACGGCACGCAGGCGCTCCTTAGGGATGAGTTCGCCGGTAAAACGGTCGATACCATACGTCTTCTTCTCAATTCTCACCAGAGCGGCCTCAAGACCCTGGATGAATTTCTGCTGGCGTTGAGCCTGCTGGATAAGATCCTCACGCTCCATGGCGCTACCCTCCAGAGCAATCTTGAAAGTAGGGCTGGTGTCATTGTCGGTATTACCGTCGTTGTTCATCAATGCAGCCATCATCTCATTATATTCCTTTCGGGCGCGAGCCAACTTCTCATTAATGATGCCACGGAACTCCTCGAGCTCCTCATCACTGTAGCGAACTTTCTTTTCCATATCCGTCAAATTTTATAGGTGTATAAGATAATAATAGTTAAAGGTAATAAAGAGGCCTGCCGTGCAGGGAGAATACTTCTCCCGCACGACAGGTCTTTATCTCATATCCTTAGTCCTTCTGAATGAGGATGTTAAGCTTCAGTTCGTCGATCTCTGCCTCAGAGCCGTCGTTGTCAGCCACTTCCAGCTTGTTGGCAAGCACCTGTGAGCAGATGTAATCAGAGAAAGCATGTACGGCAGCGTCGGTCTTCTCATTGGGCGATACAACGACACTGATGTGATCGGTGATCTCCAGACCACTCTCCTTACGCAGATTCTGAATGCGATTGATAAGCTCACGGGCAATACCCTCCTGACGGAGCGGCTCGGAAATTTCCACTTCGAGTGCCACGGTGAGGTTGCCCTCATTGCTCACGAGCCAACCGGGGATATCCTCAGAAATGATCTCCACATCGGCAGCCTCTACGCTGACAGCCTGGCCCTCATACTCGAAATCGAAATGCCCCTGCTGCTCCAGCTGGGCAATCTCCTCCTGAGAGAGAGAAGACATACGGGCTGCGACACCCTTCATCAGCTTACCAAACTTCTTACCCATAACACGGAAGTTGCACTTCACCTTCTTCACAAGGATGCCCTGACCTTCGGCAAACTGCAGCTCCTTCACGTTCACCTCATTGAGGATGAGATCCTTCATAGCCTCAATGCGCTCACGCTGCTTAGCATCGACAGCCGGGATCATGATCTGTGCCAGCGGCTGGCGTACCTTGATATTCACCTTACGGCGTAGGGCGAGTACCATCGAGGTGATTTTCTGTGCGAGCGACATACGCTCCTCCAGCTCATGGTCAATACAGCCTTCTTCGGCCTTCGGCCATTCTGCAAGGTGCACGCTCTCCAGCTCACCGCCCAGATCCTTATAAAGCTGATCAGCATAGAACGGAGCAAAAGGAGCCAACAGCTTGGCCACTGTCATCAGACAGGTGTAGAGCGTCCGGTAAGCAGCACGCTTGTCAGCACTCATCTCCTTACCCCAGAAACGCTTGCGGTTGAGACGCACATACCAGTTGGAAAGATCGTCATTGACGAAATCGTCGATAAGACGACCGGCACGCGTAGGATCGAAGCGCTCCAACTCGCGTGTCACACCCTTCACAAGCGTATTGAGAGAAGAGAGTATCCAGCGGTCGATCTCCGTCAGTGCCTGCTCACCCTGATCGGCAGGATCAAAGTTGTCGACATTGGCATAAAGAGCGAAGAAGCTGTAAGTATTATATAAGGTACCGAAGAACTTACGACGCACCTCGTCGACACCGTTCGGATCGAACTTCAGGTTGTCCCAAGGCTCGGAGTTGGTCATCATGTAGAAACGCACGGGATCGGCACCGTACTTGTCGATCATCTCGAAAGGATCGGTCACGTTGCCCACGTGCTTCGACATCTTGTTGCCCTTAGCATCGAGCACCAGACCCGAGGAAATGACATTGCGGAAGGCTACGCTGTCGAATACCATCGTGGCGATGGCATGAAGTGTGAAGAACCATCCACGTGTCTGATCGACACCCTCATTGATGAAGTCGGCGGGATAGAAGGCAGGAGGCAGCGGGGTGCCCTTATAACTGCTGTGGATAAGCAGCTGCCGATATTCGTCAGCCGTCTTTACATTATTCTCCTCGAAAGCCTTCTTGGCACGCTCAGGATCGATGCGCTGACGTTGTCCGCAGGCAATCTCACCCTCGAAGGGATAGTGAAGCTGTGCATAAGGCATGGAACCGGAATCGAACCATACGTCGATCAGGTCGGTCTCACGGTGCATCGGCGTGCCGGCATCGCTCACAAGCACGATGTTGTCGACATAAGGACGATGGAGATCAACCTTATCATAGTTCTCCTGCGAATAATCGCCGGGAACGAAGCCTTTGTCCTTCAGCGGGTTCGACTCCATGAAGCCGGCAGCAACCGACTTCTCGATCTCTGCGTACAACTCCTCGAGGCTGCCAATGCACTTCTCACGGCGGTCGTCATCGCGCCATACGGGCAGCGGTGTACCCCAGAAACGTGAGCGTGACAGGTTCCAGTCGTTCAGATTCTCCAACCAGTTGCCGAAACGGCCGGTGCCGGTCGACTCAGGCTGCCAGTTGATCGTCTTATTGAGTTCTACCATACGCTCCTTCTTCTCCGTATCCTTGATGAACCAGGAGTCGAGGGGATAGTAGAGGATAGGCTTGTCGGTACGCCAGCAGTGAGGATAGTTGTGCACATGTTTCTCGATCTTGAAAGCTGTGCCCTCCTGCTTCATCTCCATGCAGATCACGATGTTCAGATCCTCGGCCTTCTCCGATGCCTTCTTATCCCACACTCCGTTGGGGTTGAACTTCGGATCGTAAGCATTCTTCACATAGTCACCTGCATGATGATTATAAAGATCGACATCAACGCAAGCCTTCACAAAATTGTCGTCGAGCGCCTCTGTCTCGTAGTACTTACCTTGAAGGTCGACCATTGGACGTGTCTCGCCTTTCTTATTGATCAGATAGAGGGCGGGGATGTTGGCGTCACGGGCCACATTGGCGTCGTCAGCACCGAAGGTAGGTGCAATATGCACAATACCGGTACCGTCCTCTGTAGTCACATAGTCGCCAAGGATCACACGGAAGGCCTGATCCTTCATCTCTACGAACGTGTCACGTCCGTCAACGCTCTTGAAGGTCTTCTCCGGATGAGCTGCAGCATACTCCTTGATGAAAGGAGCAGCCAGATCGTTCACCTTCTCGCAGGGCTTCACCCACGGCATGAGCTGCTCATAGCCCAGGCCCTCGAGGTCGGTACCCTTCATACGGTCGATGATGCGCCAGGGGCACTGCTTCTTCTCCTTGTCGAAAGGCAGCAACTCGCCTTCCTTGCACTCCTGATCGGCCTTAAGGTAGGCGTTGACACGGCTCTCTGCCATGATCAGCGTCAATGGCTCGCCGTCATAGAGGTTATAAGTCTCCACGGCCACATAGTCGATCTTCGGACCCACACAAAGAGCCACGTTACTGGGCAAGGTCCAAGGCGTTGTGGTCCAAGCCACGAAGCAAGCCTTGCCATGATGCGTCCAGGCCTCACGCGGAGACGTGATGGGGAAGAGAGCCGTGACGGTGGTGTCCTTCACATCACGATAGCAACCGGGCTGGTTGAGCTCATGGCTCGACAGACCCGTACCGGCGGCAGGCGAATAGGGCTGGATGGTATAGCCCTTATAAAGCAGACCCTTATTGTAGAGTTGCTTCAGCAACCACCACAGTGTCTCAATATACTTGTTGTCGTAAGTAATATAAGGATGATCGAGGTCAACGAAGTAGCCCATCTGCTCTGTGAGCTTACGCCACTCAGCCGTGAACATCATCACGTTCTCACGGCACTTGCGGTTATAGTCTTCCACAGAGATATACTTCGCACTCTGCTTGTTGTCGATATCTTTCTTCGTAATGCCGAGTTCCTTCTCCACACCCAGCTCCACAGGGAGTCCGTGTGTGTCCCAACCAGCCTTGCGCTTCACCTGGAAGCCCTGCATGGTCTTATAGCGGTTGAACGTATCCTTGATCGAACGTGCCAGCACATGGTGAATACCGGGATGGCCATTGGCCGAAGGGGGGCCCTCAAAGAATACGAAGAGGGGATGGCCTTCACGCTCATCTATGCTCTTGTGGAAGATGTCGTGCTTCTCCCACGCTGCTAATACTTCATCATTGGTCTGCTTGAGATCAAGACCGTTATGTTCAGCAAACTTCTTAGACATGAATATCTCCTTACTTAATTATGATTTTCGGCGCAAAGGTAGCAAAAAAAATACATTCTGCATTCAATCCACCTATTTTTTTGACTATTAGCATACTGACATACATAGAGCATGGCGCAAAGACAAACAAAAAGGCTGAAAAATCTGTGAACGACATACCCCAAACAGAGGGTCAGAAAGCCATCATTCCCCTCTTGACATACTTATGACACCGTTCTCATCCTACAAACTCCGACACACACCGGAGAGAGCCATATGCATCTGCCCATATGGCCTCTACGGATCATGATATACGTGACGACAACACAGGCATCGTCCGTGACATATCATCGGGCAACGTATCTGCCAAGGCTGAAAAGTGGTTGAACAATAAAGGCCTGGCGATACTCAGAACTTAAAACTGACACTCGCATAAGGAAGGCAGTTGCCGTGCCAGACAGCGGAATAGAAGCTGAGGACATCCTCATCGGACGGACGACCAATGACATTATACAGTCCGCAACGCAGAGCAAGGAGCCTACGGCCGAACGCCTTTTCGAACGAATAACCCACGTCTACACGATAGACCAGCGGCTCACGGTCAGTACGAAACTGCTCCTCTGGAGCCAAGTCCAGATCCTCACCAAACTCCATCACCTTACCCGAACGCATCATGCCGCCAACAGACACGAGCGAATGGGCATTGAGCTTAAACGACAAGGCCGTACCCAACTGATGGGGCACGTCAAAAAGCGACGGCATGCGTCCACGCGACGGCATGTCGTCAAACCACTCACGACTACGCGAAAAGGCATAAGAAAATTGAAGCATCCAGCGCTTCCAACTCTTATTGAGGTAAAGGCGCACGCCATAGCTATCACCGTTGCCCGCCATGACATACTGTCCCCAGCCATCGTCTTCAACAAAGGCGTCAGGACGCAGGGCCACCACATGATGCCTTGTCTTATAAAATGCCGAAAGCTCAAACAGACCTCCCGCGAGAAAATGCTTCCACCCCACCTCATAATGCTCTGAAGAACGCGGCTTGTAGCCATCGATGCTCGGCATACGGAAGTCGGTAGGCAAGTCCCATGAATAGAGCCTCAGACAATGATAAAACTGCTCCATCTTTGAGAAATGAAGATAAAGCAAGTCATTGTCCGCCGGGAAATATTTGACCGAGAGGCGCGGCTGTATGCTATAATAGTCGCCCCTTAAAAAGCCCATTTTTGCGAGATATTATTCTGGCACAGTATCTCGCGTATTTTTTG
>HF988506.1 GCA_000431975.1 Prevotella sp. CAG:924
AAAAAAGGGCGTGCCGGAATTTTGACACACCCTCAATAGTAAATAGGAAATGTTTGTGGTAACACAGACATTTTTCAAGCTCTATAATGAAGGTTCACAATAGCGTTTGCAGTCTTTTCACTTATTTCCACCACCACAAATCCAAATTGTCAAATCAGAGTCACTCTCTGACCTGACATTTGCTCCACCCATTACTTTAAGCTGTTGGATCTCAGAAAGAAAATCAAAATCTTCCATAATTTTTAATTTTAAAGTTAATAATATAAACAACCGAGAACTATAATAGTCCTCTTCCGTTCTTTTCTTCACTAATGAATTTGCTATTAGACGACTTATGGAACTTACCTTTCGCACCATGATGAAGATTGAATATCAACCGCACCATGATTAAGTTATCATACGTATGTAGATTTAGGCTCTGAGTCTCTTTATAAAATGATGTATCTATGACCCTCTTTTGGTTATCATGCGTAAATAAGCGAATGGGTGGGCAATAATCCAAATACACATTCAAGCGTTTATTGAAAAAACTCTTCCGCAATGAAATCTCCCATAAATCTTGTCCTGTTTCATTATATCCTTGCACTAACGGATTACGGACAAGATTTTTTGAGTATTCAAGTGAGGCTGCAAGATTTGCTTTCGGTATAACCCAATCCAGTCGGCTGTTGACAATAACATTAGTATAAGCCCTGTTGCCAGAGTCGAAATGGAGCTTATCGCGTTCAATATTTATGCTATTATTAAAGGATAATCCGTGTAAGATTTGCCAGTCATACATTGCCATGAACGACCATGAAGACAATCGGTTGTTAACCATTATCTTATTTATCCCGGAAGTCTGTTGACAATACATGCTTGATATATTATCACTTTTATTTTCATAACCTATTCCAATCATCAGATTGTCCCAAAGGGTAGCTTGAAAGGAATATACGCTGATTTGGGTTGGCTTCAATGTTGATACTCCTTTAGACCATATGTTATAGCCTATTTGATAACTAATCTCCGACAATTGACTTTGATTAGGATAAGTCATTTGCATGTCATAATTACCCGTTAACTGTAACCATTCATAAGGGCTGTAGGCTATCTGTAAAGTAGGCAAGACCTTCGTGTAATGTGCATTTTGAGTCTGACTATTATTTGTGAAATGCTCAAAATTCAGACCTGCATGGATAGAGACTCTTTCTCCTAAAGTCACATTAATATATGAGAATAAATCATGAAGTCTGAAGATATTGCTCGAAAGAGTGCCTTCATGCGCAGTAGAGTGATATTTGTTCCACATAAAAGAATATCCACCATTGATGGAAATATTTTCCGACAAGGCATAGTCCCCACTAAGATAGCCCATGAAGTAGGACTTCTTGTTGGTATATTTGTCCGTGGAGCTGTTGGATTCATCCTGATATATACTATTTATGACATTTCGTCGATAGTTATAGTTGATGCTTGCGGACAGTGACAAGCGATTGTTGATTTTCCCGTTATAGCCTATGGTTTGCTTAATGTCATTGTATTTGCTTGAATTGCCAAAGTATTCATCGTTCAGTAAAAGACTTGATGAATTTGCATCATAGAATGAAATTCTGTCAAACTGACTTTCATTAGCATGTGAAAAAGATGAACGCCAGTAAATAACGCTATTATTCCCACACGAATAATCCAGTCCAAGATTTATGTTATTCATTCTTTGTAGATTGAAATCATTGGGTGATTTAGTCGAAACACCCTGTGATATTTCATTTGTAGTTCCGATCACACGCTGGTAAGTAATAGGGTAGTTCCAATGGATATTAGCATAACCGTAACTTGCATCAAGTTTGAGTTTCTTCCCAATATACATATAGCTTGCGCGAGGCTGAATATTGGCAATATCGTTGTTGCCATTTTGCATTGGAGAATACATGAGGAAATTTTGGAGATTTACATGATGTCCTATAATATCGTTTGTTATGATATTTATTCCGTATCTCATTCCTGACAGACTATATTTCTTAGGAAGTACATTCAGAATTTCTACTTTTGATATTTGCTCGGTAGTTAATGACTGTACGTATTCTTTAGGGCGTTCCATGCCGTTGACCAAAATGACAACCCTATTGTCCATTTTTACGCTAATCTGTTGGGACAAATTATCTATATTAACACCTGGCAGATTCTTCAATATGTCCATTGCACTGTATGAACGTTCCCTTATCTTTGAAGATATGGTGTAAATGTCCTTTTGTACGGAGTGCTTTACAAGTTTCTGAAGAACCACAACCTCGTCAAGTGTCAGTGTATCAGCAATGCTGTCGCTGATTTGTTTTTGCGTCTGTCCCCAACTAAGAGGGACGGAGCAAAATAACATTACCGCAGCTATGATAAAAGTCTTAACCATTTATCTCAAATTAAAAGTTACAAATTGTTCTATCTGCCTTCCTAAAATGCTCGTCTGGATTTTATTTGCGATAATCGCTTAGTATCTAAGCTGTTCCGCTGTAATGAATAATTGCGAATATCAGACTTTTCATAATACTATTTTTTATAATATTATAAATGGTAAACTCTGCAGAAAGACTCGTTATAAACATAAGCTATCCTACAATAACAATTATAAATAGTTAAGAATATACGAATTGGTATTTGTCCTTTCCAACTAATCTTTTGTCTTAGGTCGACAAATCGTCTTGCCTTTATTACGAATACCATGTTTTATCCTAAACTTATAATATATATTATTTTGCCACAAATATACAAATTTATATTGTTTATAACAAGAAAAATAGTTTTGGGGAATTAGAATTTGTATTTTCTTAGTGTTATGGCTATATTTGTAGCATCATTTACTATCTATACATTGTTTATATGGAAAACAGATTTCGAGATTACTCCCAACGAGAATGTTATTGAGAGTAGCCAAAAATTCCAAAGCCATATTGACCCAATGGAACTGTTCGGCTGCAAGGGTTATTGGGTATGACAGAAGCGGGAGTTGAAGCAAACCGCTCCATATCAGCCATATTTCCTATTATGGTATGAGACAATAAAAAGTATATGAAATAGTACAAGAATTGCAGAAAACATGATGTATCTTTGTAAGCGGTATTACATACCCTGCGGTTAGAACCAAGTGTCTGAGTTAAAAGGTACGTCATAAGGAAAATCCCCAATTGTCATATTGGACAATTGGGGATTTTCCTTGTTATGGCAACTATATCATATTTCACAAAGTGGGCTTTTAAAGGGACGATTAACTATAGGCATTGGGAAAGAAGGGGAGATCAACCGTCACGATAAAATCTGCGACCATAGACTATCGTATTATGGACCAGACGAGAGCATCTTTCTGACTGTCATCCCGCCTGAGGTTTTTTGTATCGGATGGGATAGGCATCAGATGACAAATGTATTAATCTTGGATTTTCTGTCGGTTGTTCCAATGATTTTCCGTAAATTTGTCAGCAAGGATGACAAATCCTAAAATGGGATGTCGTATATCACGACGATGGACAAGAAATTAAAATTTTAAGTATATGATGAGACAATATCAAGACACCATCAATCACAGACTGATAATGCCTCTGCAGCATTTTATTAATCAGGAGAAGTCGGGAGGCATCGTGCTCGGCATCAGCATTGTCATTGCCCTTATATTGGCAAACTCGCCATGGAGCGACAGCTATTTCCATCTTTTTGAGCATAAGTTTGGTTTTGTATTCAATGACGACAACTATCTCTATTACAATCTTCATCACTGGATCAATGACGGACTGATGTCCATGTTCTTCTTTGTCGTCGGACTGGAGCTCAAGCGCGAGTTCATCGGTGGGGAGTTGGCTGATGTGCGCAATACGATCCTGCCTATTGGCGCTGCGGTCTTTGGGATGATTGTGCCGGCCCTGATTTATTTCTCTCTCAATGCCGGAGGTGAGACGGCAAGCGGGTGGGGCATTCCGATGGCTACGGACATTGCTTTCTCGCTGGCCATCCTGTATGTATTGGGCAGTAGGGTGCCGTTGGCGATAAAGGTGTTTCTTACTACGCTGGCCATCGTCGACGACCTTGGCGCGGTGCTTGTCATAGCCTTGTTTTACACCTCTGAGATCTCGTTTGCCAGCATTGCCCTTGGCGTCGTGTTCCTTCTGGCGATGTTCATAGCCAATAAGCTTGGCGTCAAGAATGTGATCTTCTATGGCGTTCTGGGTATTGGCGGTGTGTGGATCGCGTTCCTTATGTCGGGCATCCATGCCACCATCGCAGCCGTGCTGGCAGCCTTTATGATACCGGCCGACGCACGCATACCAGAGTCGGTATATCTGGCACGTGCCTCTAAACTCATCAACCGCTTCAAGGCGGCAAAGCCGAATGATGTGTCTACGCTTGAGCATGATCAGGTAGAGATCATCGACCGTATGATAGGTGACTCGCGTGATGCCATCCCGCCCCTCCAGCGTCTGGAGCACTCCATGCATCCGTTGGTGTCGTTCGTCATCATGCCGATATTCGCATTGGCCAATGCCGGCATCTCTTTCGATGGCATCAGCTTTGATACCGTAATGGCCAATAATGTCGCGCTGGGCGTAATGCTGGGTCTGCTGATAGGCAAGCCCGTGGGTATCGTGCTGTCTACGGTTGTGCTGACCCGTCTGAAGATAGCGAAGGCACCATCCTCCATGACGCTGCGTCGTCTTATGGGTGTCGGCTTCCTTGCCTCGATAGGCTTCACGATGTCCATGTTCATCTCCACACTGGCCTTTGTCAATGAGGCCTTCCTCATTCAGGCCAAGCTCGGCATCTTTGCCGCCTCGATATTGGGTGGTGTGATTGGCTATTTCCTGCTGAGAGGGGAGAAATGATGTATTTCTTAAAAGAGCAACGATGTAAGTAATATAGAAGATTACCTCGTTCTTGTCTTATAGATTTTGAGAAGTATAAGAATATGATATATTTGTAACTACTATTGCGAATAATCGTGTTATTATCTTGAGCCATGGAAAAGGATGGCATACCCCCATCCTTTTCCATGGCAGCCTTTATCTCAGCCTCTTCGGATCAGTATTGTGATAGGGCGGTGCTATGCTTATGGATATTCATCTTCCTATGCTCATTGTGTATAAATAAAAATAATACGATTCCATACATAGTCTCCGTTTTAAAGAATGTCTTTTGTTGGTGCTGGCCGTTTATTTTCTGGGAGAGAAATTAGGTCGGACGTATGGCAGGGATTCGGTTCCTACGTGCCCGAAAAAAGCAATATAGGTTCAGCGGGCCACGTTTCCTATGTTCCTGACATATGGACGGGAGGTGGCATAAATGCAGCGATGGATAGAGTCTTCATTAGTGAAGGTAAACCCTAATGCCCAAAGGTTGCTATTCGAGACTTTGTCCCTGCCTTTACTAATAGATTATGGTGATATGGATCATCGGAGGCTTTTTGGTTATGTCAAAAAAGTCATTCTTTTTAGATCAGGTGCGGGATGTGATTCATACTACAAGCTATAAAAGCAGGGCATAGATCTGCCTTGTTGTTTCCTCCATCATTCTGTAATCTGACTTAAAATAGCCCTGCCAAGCTCTTTATAGAGTCCGGCAGAGCTATTCTCTTAAAAGGTGGCCTTTATCCTTCACGTCATCATTCTTGCCTGGGCCACTCTTTTGTTGTCGATTGTCAGGATTTGCTTCTTTTCTATTCCTTATGGGTCTCTCCGGTCCGGCTTTTTGCGGATGTCCGTTTACATGAAGCCGACGATCTTGAATCTTGTCGCTCCGTTGGAGAGCACCTTTTCATAGATCACGCCTCCGAAAGCATAGTTCGTCTTGCCGTGTGAGCGGTGAACGGTAGTGTAGCCCGAGGGCAGGCTGGGAACAATCATTCCTATGGATGGTCTCACCTTCACGTACCTGCCGTTCCGCTGGCAATAGTAGTATCCGTGAGAGTAGAGGTAAGGTTTGTGGTTGTAGTGAACCACGACGCCACTCGGCCGGTTGGTCGTGATCTTCTTGTGAGATGTGACCTTTTTGTGTGGTTCTTTTTTGGCGTGCTTCTTGTTTTTCAGCTGTGTGGTATATGCAGTTTCCGCTGCAGTTGAGGCTTCTGTCGTTACACAAGTCAGTGTAAGAAGCATCATCAGGGATAATAATTTAAGCGTTCTCATTGTGTAGTCTCCTATCTTTTAATGGTTATTAATTTCGTTTCCGGCCCGGCTTCTGTTTCGGGTCTTTTGTCTTTTCCTGTTGCAAAGATAGGCAAAAATGTGGGCTCACACATAGCTGTTTCCCCTATGAGTAGGTAGGGGATTCTCTACTGTGATTATGGATTTGGGACGGATCGTATTTTTAGTTGTATGGAAGGACGGTTGCAGGATCAAGGTTTTTGAAGGATGTGGTATGGGCTTCAGATGATCCTCAGGTCTTTTGCTATTCTGCACGCCTCAATGGAGTTTTTCACCTGTAGCTTTCCCAGGATGCCCTGTCGGTGCCGGCTTACCGTGTTGATGCTGATGCACAGCAATTCGGCGATGTCCTTGCTTGTCAACCCTTTGTCGATGAAGCCCAGGATCTGTTTCTCCCTCGTCGACAGAATGTCCTCGTTGTTCTGCTTCTCCGGTTCTATGGTGTGACCGTCGGAGGAATCGACGATGATACATCTGGAGGGAAAGTCTATGGTCAGAGGGGTGTACAGGCAGAGGGCAAGGCATAAGGTCTCGTGTGAGGCACTGTAGATGTAGAACATCCGATGCAATACGGGTATGTAGCTGCCCGTAGCCGTCTTCATCCGCAGCTTGCTCATCAGATAATAGTCGGGACGTTTTTTCCCCGGTTGTCGTTTGACGAAATGGTAGAAGCACAGTTCCTGCAGATGCTTGCCTGCCAGATCATCGGGATGGATCCGGTTGAAGATTTCCTTTTCCCAAATAGAGTGCACCATGCCTTCTTTCATGTCTTTGCCCAGCCCGAATACATGCGCAAAGCCACCATAGAAGATATGGCTTATGTTGGTACGCAAGTCACTCAGTACGGCGATGGCATTTTCTATCCTTGCATAGTTGGCTGCCATGTCGATGAATTCGCTTGCCATACTTCCATAAGCCGGTTCGTGAGAGAAATTCTGTGCGGAGAATTCCTTGTTTAATATATCTATGGTGGTCTTCATATAGTCACAAAATGGTTATTTATGATTATTGCGCGGTTTCTAGCGATATCTTATCTTTGCAAAGTTAATTAAAAAGAATGATTTTTATGGTAATTAAGTCTATTAAAAGGTTTATGCTTTTATGCGGATCTATGTTTGCAGTATCTTTAGCCAGCCAGGCACAGTCGTTAGATAAGATGCAGTGGTTCAATGAACCGGAACAGTGGGAGGTGAAAGACAATGCCCTGGTCATGGATGTCACGCCTCACACGGACTATTGGCGTATCTCGCATTATGGCTTTACCGTGGATGACGCACCGTTCTTCTACACGGTACGTGGCGGTGAGTTCGAGGTGAAGGTGAAGGTGTCTGGCGATTACAAGGCACGTTTCGACCAGGCAGGTCTGATGATTCGCTTGGATCACGAGAACTACATAAAGGCCGGCATTGAGTTTGTCGATGGTAAGTATAATTTGAGTACCGTAGTGACCCACCACACGAGCGACTGGAGCATCATCTCTTTGGACAAGCCGGTTAAGTTCATCTGGATCAAGGCTGTGAGACGTCTCGACGCAGTAGAGATCTTCTATTCGTTCGATGACAAGAACTATACGCTGATGCGTAATGCATGGCTGCAGGACAACCATCCTGTCATGGTCGGTATGATGGGTGCTTGTCCTGACGGCAACGGCTTCAAGGCTTCGTTTGAGAATTTCTCCATCAAGCATCTGCCCGATATGCGCCGCCTGCAGTGGCTCGAGAAGAACAGCGCTGAGAATAAGTGATGCAGCCCGACATGACGGACCTTTCCGGATTTCCCGGCGGATCCTTATGGTATGGGCCTGAGGTATGACAAATGGTTGTCCCGCAAATTCTGTCTTGATAAGATTGTCGCCGAATGGCGGTGTCGTGTAAAGATGGGGTTTGCGGGACAATTGTGTCTAGCCGTGGTGAAGGAGCGTAAATAAAGCCGGTAAGGCTATTTTTCTGTAAGATAGGTACAATTATAGAGATTTGAGGTAGGATACTTTGATGATAAAGCACTATCTTTGTACTGGATAAAAATAAAAAAATCGACCCTATGAAAACAAATCTTATGTATGACATGTATGTCCCGACCCGTGTCATGTTTGGAGTTGGGATGTTGAACAGATTGAGTGAGCAGCCCCTCCCGGGCAAGCGTGCGTTGATCGTTATATCCAATGGCAAGTCGACGCGTGCCAACGGCTATCTCGCGCGTACGGAGGAGCAGTTGCACAAGGCTGGCGTGGAGACTGTCGTATTTGCCGGTGCGACGCCCAATCCTACCGTGTCCGATGTAAATGCCGGTGCCAAGGCGGCACGTGAGAACGGATGCGATTTCCTCGTCGCTCTCGGAGGTGGCAGTGTGATGGACTGCTCGAAGGGCATCGCCGTGATGGCGACGAATGAAGGGGAGTTGTGGGACTATGTGACCATCGGCTCGGGCAAGGGTCATCCCATAGCTGTGCGCCCTCTGCCCATCGTGGCTATTACGACTACGGCCGGGACAGGATCGGAGACGGACAATTCGGGAGTCATTACCAAGGAGGATACTTTCGAGAAGGCATTTATCGGTGACGTGTCGCTGTTCCCCGTGCTTGCTATCGTCGATCCCGAACTGATGGCCACGGTGCCGCCTGCCTTCACGGCCTATCAGGGTTTTGATGCCTTGTTCCACAGTACGGAAGGCTATATTGCGGGAGGTGCCAATCTGATGAGTGACATGTATGCCCTTACAGCCATCGAGCATCTGGCCAAGTATCTGCCTCGTGCGGTGAAGGATGGCAAGGACATGGAAGCCCGTACGCATGTGGCATGGGGCAACACGCTCTCCGGTGCGGTGATGTGCCTGACGCTCATTACCAGTGAGCACGCCATGGAGCATGCCCTTTCCGCTTATCATCCGGCTCTGCCTCATGGTGCCGGTCTGATAATGATCAGCAAGGCTTATTATAAGTATTTCATTGAGCATCATGCCTGCGACGAGCGTTTCGTCCGTATGGCACAGGTGATGGGCATGCCTGAGGCTACGAAGCCTGAGGACTTCCTGACAGCCCTTACCCGTCTGCAGGAGGCGTGTGGCGTGGCCGACCTGAAGATGTCCGACTATGGCATAAAGCCTGATGAGCTGGAGACGCTGATGCGCAATTCACGTGAGGTGATGGGCATCATGTACACCAGCGACCGCGTAAAGATGAGCGATGAGGACATCGTGAATGTTTATAAGGAGTCATATAAGTAAAAAATCGGTAGCCCCTCCTGCCTTTCTCGCCAGGAGGGGCTACTATTATCCAAAGGAGATCAGTCCAAGGGCGTTATCGTCTTTTAGGAGTTTGTTCTTTGATTTCCCTTGGTCATTCGGAACCGATGGATTTCCTGCTATTTTCGGACAATCGGCTTGTGATCTTTGTCGAAGGCGTAGCCGGGCTGCGTCAAGACAGCATGACGGACAGCACATGTCCGCTAAGGAGAAGAAAGATGTCGGATAGTCTATAAGACAGGTGCCGGCGGTTGAGCGCGATTAGGATTAATAGTTTATATCAAGTAGCTTGATGAACAGATGGCTTGTCGTTTCGGTATGGATGCTTGTCGCTGCCGTGGCAGGGGTTTATGCGCGACAAAGAGTCGTTGACCATACATATAATACATATATGGAACAGAATATCATAAGATTGACGGTTAATGGAGATAAGACTTTCACCGCTACATTAGCGGACAACCGGTCTGCCCGGACCCTGAAGGAGCAGCTTGCCAAAGGGGATATTACTGTGAGGATGGAAGACTATGGCGGTATGGAGAAAGTCGGTCCGTTGGATACTGCCCTTCCGCGTTGTGACGAACGGATAGAGACAGCCCCGGGAGATCTCATTCTCTATCAAGGCAGGTACTTTGTTATCTACTATGCGGCCAATGTGTGGAGCTTGACCCGTCTGGGCAAGATAGATAATGTCGATGGCAGCGGATTGAAGTCGGCCCTGGGAGAGGGGATAGTAACGGTCACATTGTCATTGGCGCATTGACCCCTTGACGAAGCAGAAGGCACACGGAGAAGTTGGGGAGCATGGAATTATGCTCTCCGTTTTTGTATTAGGATGCCGACTTATGAGCTGAGATAAGCTATCGCCCCTTTTTCCTCGTCTTGTCAAGGTGTGTTTTTGCTAAGTGTCAGTTGCCGGCACTTCTCTCTTTCCTCCACAAGGGTAGGGGTGCACGTCAGATGGTTTTCGTAGCGTTCCGGTTCGGTAAGATGTTGACCAACCGGTCCGGAAGAACTTTGCCGTAGATCAGATATTGACAGCAGTGCCGCTTACTGCCACCATCAGCATGGAGTTTCCCTCACCGACGGTCTCATAGTCAATGTCAATTCCGACAATGGCATTTGCACCGAGCATGAACGCACGTTCCTGCATTTCCCGCATGGATTCTTCTCTTGCTTCTGCGAGAACTTTCTCATAACTTTTGGAGCGACCGCCCAGGACATCACGGATGCCTGCGAAAAAGTCTTTTATGAAGTTGGCGCCGATGATGGTCTCGCCGGTTACGACACCTTTATATTCCTTTATGGTATGACCTTCTATGGTCGGAGTAGTTGATAATATCATATATCTTAAGTTTTTCACAAATTTAGATAAAACGGCTTATATAAGCAAGGAAATCGCGATTATTTTGTTTCATCCCAATTGATCATTAGAGGTACAGAGGATGTCGCATGTCTGACGGCAGACTTTGGACGAGTCCTTGCAATGGCATAAAGCTAAGGTTTGCGATATATGCTATTCCCGAAACAGGTACTATCCTGCACATAATAGTCGATTGATAGGATTCAGAAATGGTATAAAAAAGCTGTGTGTCAATGCGCTTATAGCCATTGAAGCACAGCTCTTGACCTTCTGAATTTATGAGACTCATCTCATTTGGCATTACTGGCGGCGAGGAGGCACTGATCGGTGTCCTGTCATTGGGAATGATTTCTCTTTTGGCATGTCTCTATCCGGTTGGCATTCAAGATCTCGTCATCGCAGTTCTTTTAGTATCTGTGCGTTGGCTTCATCTATCACGGTGCTGTTCAAGGATGCCAGATAGATCTGGGTGGTCGTCTCGGAGTGGTGCCCCATGCCTTCGCTGATGATGGAGATGGGGATATTCTTCCTCTTGGCCACACTTGCCCATGTATGGCGTGCAACGTACAATGTCAAAGGAACGGATATGCCTATCTCTCGGGCCAGCGTCTTCAGGTTCTTATTTGTCTTGAACAATGCACTTTTATATTGGTTTCGGTTGTCGTGTGTCGTCTTGAGGATCGGCAATAAATAAGGATCGCAGCACAATGGCTCATATTTACCGACGATCTGCTGCATGCAGTCCTCCCAACGGATGCATAGCTTTTGCCCTGTTTTACGCCGCCGGTAGGAGAGAACCCCGTTTTGCAGATTGCTCTTTTCGAGATAGGCCATGTCGATGAATGACATGCCGCGTGTATAGAATGAGAAGAGGAACATGTTGCGGGCAAGGTCTAAAGCCGGCGCGTCGCTCAGGTCGAGTGCTTTCAGTTTCTTGACGGCTTCCAAGGGGATGGCCCGTTTGGTGGTCTTGTCTATGCCGGTATAGACATGCCGGAAAGGATAGCGGTTGTTGGTGAGCTCTTTTTCCACGGCCCGGTTGTATACAGCCCGGAGTATTCTCATATAGAATGAGCTGCTGTTACGGGTGACCCCGCGGTTGTGGAGATATGCCTCATACAGCAGCATCAGGTCGGCGTCGATCTCGTCCAGGAGTATGTCTGCTCCTTGGCGGAAACGTGTAAAGCTGTTCAAGGTGGTGCGGTAGGTCTCTGAGGTGCGCTGCTTGTTCATCTGTTCGAGTTGGGCGATGAGACTGTTCATGAATGGGAACAAGGTGGGCCGGTCGGCCGATGGCTTGGACAGGCCGGGCACTTCTGCGGCATTTCCGTCTTGCTCATTCTCCCATGGCCGGTCATAGGCAAAGGCACTTATATTGCTGTCCCATCCATAGATGGAACTGTTGCAGCCGGTTTTGGATGAACGGATCATCGGATTGCGGATAATCAGATAATAGACACGGTCGCTTTTCCCTTCGCCTGTAGCGGAATTGAATTTGATTTTTAAACTTCTCATAGCACTTTGTATTTTATGGGGTTGGTAATATTCGTCTTGCTGGCTTTTCGTTGCCGACGAATGGCATAGATGGTTGTGGGATAGGATATAGCCTCCTGTCGGGAGTCTGGTGTCAGCTGATTTTACCGACAGTGACTTCCTCTTGATTGGTCAGTGCGGATGAGTGATGCCGAATTAAGGTAGAGGGATGCGGTGAATGAAGAAGGGTAGAATGCCTGCCCTTGAGTAAGGTTGTCGGATGAATAAGAAGTCCGTCGGGATAAGGTGGCTTGGCAGGCTATGGTGTAAAAATGGGATGTATAGGGTAGAGTCAGGGAGGTTCCTGCTTGTCGAGGCTGTAGATGGTAGTCTGAATAAGGTTGATGCCATCTCAGGAAATTCCTTAATGTTATGGTAAGGTGCTCTAAGAGATGGCTGTGTGTAGAAGTAAGTCCGTTTTTGCCGTCCTGAATTCTTATGAGATGGTCTGTACTTCTGTATGCGGGAGGAGTATCGGGCCGGACAGCGACTGCATTCCCCCTATGCCGTTGGGCGCCTGCCGGTTGTCCATAGTGAAAATTCCGGGAAGCCGGTTGCCTGTATGCGGTGGCCCTGCCGGTAGGATGCCGCCTCCCATGGCTGTTTACGCTCCGGCAAGGCTGCCGGTGTCAGACACGGCGCAAGATGCGGGGAAACTGATAAGCGAAGATCAGCGTGCAGAGGATGGCAGCGGTGGCATCCGATATTCCTTCGGCGGCAAACACACCGGTGACACCCATGAACTTCGGCAGCAGCAAGGCCAATGGTATGAGCAGTATGACCTTACGGAGCAAGGCTATGAATACGGAGACCTTGGCTTGTCCGAGAGCTACGAACATATTCTGGCAGGTACGCTGTAAGCCGAATATGGTCATGCCGCACAGGAATATGGGCATGGCCCGGTGTACGGTTCCGATGAGTGCCTCGTCGCTGGTGAAGGCGGCGGCCACCAAAGAAGGGAACAGGACCATGAACAGTACCATCACGAAATTGAAGGTGAACATGATCGCCAGTACGATCTTGAAACATTCCTTTACGCGGTTTTTGTCCCTGTGCCCGTAATTATAGCTGACAATAGGAACAAAGCCCTGTGCAAAGCCTGCAAGCGGAACGCTCACGACCAGCATGGCGCTCTGCATGATCGCCAGGGCACTGACGTTGATGTCTCCAAACTTTTCAAGACTGCTGTTCAGTACAAAGCCCACGAGGCTCTCCGTGCTCGACATTATGAACGGAGAGACACCTAGGGCAAGGATGTGGGTGAGCACGTTTCTGTCAAGGCGCATGTATCGGAGCTCCAGCTTGAGCGAGGCCCGTTTCGAAGTGAGGAAACCGATGATCCAACATGCGCTGCATGCCTGCGAGATGACTGTTGCCAGTGCCGCACCCTTGACACCCATTCCCAGGACGAAGATGAAGATCGGATCAAGTACGATGTTGAGAAGGGCACCGATGAGCACCGAGTACATGGCGATGGCCGGACGCCCCTGGGTGTTGATGAAGGTGTTGAGTCCGATGGAGGTCTCGACAAAGAGGGTGCCCAGGAGGTAGATGGAAAGATAGTCTTTTGCATAGCCGACCGTGTTCTCTGACGCACCCGTGAGCAGTAGCAGCGGCTCCATGAAGATATAGGTCAGGGAAGTGGTCAGGAGGGTGAAGATGAGCAGGAGCACGAAGCCGTTGCCCAGGGTCTGTCCGGCCCGCTTTCTGTCGCCCTGTCCCAAGGCGATGGCGGCCAGGGGAGCACCGCCACCGCTGACAATGGCCGAAAAGGCAGAGATGAGAATGATGACGGACCCCGTGACACCGATACCTGCCAGCGCATGGGTACCGATGCCGGGAATATGACCGATATATATTCTGTCAACCAGATTGTATAAGAGATTTACAATCTGTGCCGCTACTGACGGCAAGGCCATTCGTAGTACAAGTGGCAACATCCGGTCAGTGCCAAGACGTTCTTCGTAGGCTGTATTGCGTGCCTTTGTCTTATCCATCATTACCTTAAATTCTCTGACTGTTCTATTGAGAATCATACTGCCATGCCAGAACAGATAACTTTAAAACGGGCAGTATTCTTGATTTCAAGAGACAAAATTACACAATATTCGGCAAATGGCACGTCTGACAGTCGTATTAATTTTATGAGGCAGGGAGAGCCTATAGGGTGGGGTAAGGCCGTAAGAACGTTTATAATCAGCAAGTTGGGAAGCATCTATATTTGTAGAGGTGTGATGGTGGTTAATATATATGAGCGTTTAGAGAGGGTGGTATGACCGATTGGAGAAGCCGTCAGAAAATAGTGCCCGGTCTTTGATTGCGGTCTCTTTTTCCTCTCCGCGGTCATTAGAGGTTTGGAAGAGGTCGACAAGAGGATGGGTGGTGTCGGACAAGCCAATAAGATAATATTCAAATAAAAGTCTGTGATCTAATCAGGATCAGAACTTAATAATTAATAAAAGTTAATTCAAGTTTAGAATTCAGACGGTCATACGTTATAAGAGCAAACAAGACAAGACATGAGGCAAACAGAGTTCGAACAAATAGCAAGATCAACAAGGGCGAAGGCGGTAGCCACGGCTCTTGCGTACTCTGTTGGCAAGGAAGAGGCTGAGGATGTGGCCCAGGAAGTGATGCTGAAGCTGTGGACCCTGCATGGGGAGATCGGCAACAGGGAAGATATGGAGAAGCTGGCAGTGTGCATGGCACGCAATAAGGCAATCGACATCCACCGCCGTCACTCACTGCAATCCATAGACGATAGAAGTGATTTCTTGGACAATAAGACACCTCCTCCGGACATGGACATGGAGATGGAGGAAAGCCGGGCTTGGCTTCTGAAGCGGATTGCCGGGCTGCCTCCGACGGAATATCAGATATTGAGGTTGCGGCAGGTCGAGCGTAAGACGAATGAAGAGATAGCCCGTCTGCTCGGAATGGAAAAGACGTCCGTGGCGACATTACTCTCACGGGCACGAAATAAGATACTGAAGGACTTCCAACAACGAATGGGGATATAATATGGATAAGGATATTGAACGGCTCTTAAGGCGATTCATGGACGGTCTGACTACGGTGGAAGAAGAAAGCCGTATCGCAGAATATTTCCGTACGCATGAGGTGGACGCCGAATGGAAGGCATATAAGGATATGTTTGCATGGTTCGACGACGGTATGCCCTTGCAGGCCGGAGAAGGTCAGCATGCAAGGACGGGTGGCAACAGGGCCAGGATCGTAGCCATGGCCATGGCTGTGGCGGCTGCGATTGCTGCACTGATCATCATGACGGGAGTCGGCCGGACAGGTGATGCGGCTGTCGGAGAAACGGCAGACATGGCCCAATCGTCGGCAGCAGAGCCCGGAGAGGACACACCGGTGATGAAGGATTCATTGGCGGCTGACTCGGTGAAGACGGAGGAGGCTAAAAAGCCACTCAGGAGAAGAGGCAAGCCCCGGAGAAGGGTGTACGAGATGAAGCCGCCCAAGACCTATCTTGCCCAGTCAGAACGCGACTCTGTCAAGGCCGTCGCCAAACAGATGGTGGAGGAAAAGCTGTGGCAGATGAGCGAGGAGCAGGAACACAGCCTCCGGGAACTCTATCAACTGTGTGAGAAGCAGGATCAGGAGATCGAATTGATAGCGACCTTTAAGGATGGCGTCGATTATGAGACAGAGGCAACAGAAACAGAAGAAGAAAATGAATATTATTAAAAAACATACCATTATGAGAACATTTAGATATCTTGCCGCAACAGTAGCTTGTATGCTGCTGTCGGCGTCCGCCTATGCCCAAACGAATATTGCCAAGGCTATGGATGATTTGATAGGCAATAAGAGTTATGCTCAGTATATCAAGAGTGAGATCTACAAGGAAAGGGACAGCTCCGGGCACGTCTCCTACTGCTATATATACGGGTTTAGTCTTCCGGAAAGTAAGGCAAAGGTGTTGGACAACATACAAAGGGCATTTGATAAGGATGCGGACCAAGCCTATAAGATTACCAAGAGATCGAGTGGCATGAGTGATGATAGGCTCCTGATGCGAATAAGTTATGGGGTCAACTCGGACAAGGAGATTCTTCTCGGGACGAAAGCGGATTTCAACTACAACATTATGCTTTTTGATGACAGTCAGGACAATCTTTATAGATATGTCTATGCCATCAGGTGGAAAGAAGACGCAGCGGAAAATAGGGTGGAAGGCACAATCTATCAGGTGTACGGCCGGAACCCGCAAAAGGCGAAAGGAGATGATGCCGGCATGAGAATAACGAACGGCATGGATTTTCTGAAGGTATTTGGGAATCTGAGGGCAGCATTCTTGACAAGCTCGAAAGATGTAAGTAATGTTACATTCAATACAGGCCTCATCTATAAGGTCGTGGAGATGTGCAAGAAGTACGGTCACATGCTTAGCAACAGCGAGAAATCGGTATGTATTGAGGGTATTACAAGTATGCAGAACGCTGGTGGGGATAACTATTCCAAAGCGCTGCTCAGAGAAGCGGTTAATGAACTGAAGTAAATTTCTTACTCTATATATTACGAACTAAAGCAAGTCCGATTCCGCCATTGTCGTTAGATAAGGGCGGAATCTTTTTTTGTCCTCTCAGAGAGAGGAATCTGTCTGGGAAAGTTCTGTTATTTTTTTGTAAAAAAGGATGCCGCTCCGACAAATCTGTTTGATTTATCCTTACTTTTGCAGTCTGGTTAATTTTCCTGTACGTATGAAGGCTACAGGCTTGAAGTCTGTATTGATGAGTTGGGGAAGATTTATACTCATTCTATTCTTATGCACGTAACCTCCATATATGGTGTAGAAGTCAATATAATGAGCTGTAACGTATTATTCAGTATATAAGGAAACAGAACGAGAGAGATTATACCATCCTTATTAGCAGAAGGCTTTCTTTCGTTTACAGTAACGTTCGCACTGCGCACAGATGTCATACCCCAGCATCGCTCCCAAAATGAAGTCTTCTTCAGGCGAAAGCAGATTGAGCGGTCTGTCCGCCAGAAAACGGATGGCCCGAATGCACTCCGGACGGCCGAAGAACAGATTGATGCTCGTGTCCGAAGCTGGTTGTACCAGAAAATCTATGTGCTGACTCCTTAGACGGGAGGTGGCAAAGACTTCGTACTTGCGGTTGACCGTATAGAGCACCATGCGGCGTACACCTTTCTTATACTCGTACACGTGGTTCAGAAACACTTTCAGGTCTGCCGGGAGGATGTCGGGGGATGATATCATGTTCATAAAGCTAAAGATGAAGAGAGAAAAATGGTCAGAAGTTTTTCTTCAGGTCAGCGGCCCAGGCACTGATGCGGCTGGCGGTCTTGCCACTTTCGTTCACATCGTCCAGCGCGAGGCCCACGAAGTATCCGTCCACCACGGCGATGGAACTGCCGAATGAATAGCCGTCCGTGCTGACGCGGTTGCCCAGGAAGGTGCATCCCGTGTCCTTCAGATCTTCGTAGAGGATACCCATACCGTTGCAGAAGGTGTCGCAGTAGGACTCCGAATCGCCGCAGCCGAACAGGGCCACGTCCTTGCCATGCAGGTCCATGCCTTTCAGCACCTTGATGGCATCATACCAGTCGTCCTGCAGTTCTCCGTCGCCCCAGGTGGAGGTTCCCAGTACCAGCACGTCGTAGGTATTTGCCAATTCGGCAGTCAGCTTGTCCGCGCTGTGCACGTCGCCGCCTGTCACTCCCAGTTCGCCGGCCAGTTGTTCAGCCAGGCTTTCGCAGGTTCCGGTGGAGGAACCGTAAAAAATTCCGATTTTCTTCATGATACAAATGTCTTTAATTGTTTTGCTTTGGCAAAAATAGGCACTTTTTCTTTTCTTTACAATACCTAAAAATTAGGATTTTACTTGTCTTTTGTATTAGATACCATAAGTTTTTTAATCTCTATACACCGATTTTCGTACCTTTGCAGCCGATTTTGAATATTCAAACCAAGATGAGGCTACGATATGCTTATGTGTCTGTGCTTTTGCTCATGTCCTTCTCAACAATAGCAAATGTATGGGCATCGTCTTCCCTTTCTCCTGACGGAAGGGCTTTCTCTTATGCTGTGTCGAGTGATACAGTAAGGGTGAGTCGTGCCTTGTCAGAGGGCGATGGCGACTCTGTGGAAACGCAAAAAGAAGATTCCATCTTTAAGACGCTCAACCTCGGCGAAGTGGTGGTTACTGCTGCCATGAAGGAGGTGGAGATGAAGGGCGATACCACAGTTATCAATGCCAATGCTTTCCAGACTCCCGAAGGAGCATACCTCGAAGAACTCTTGAAGCGAGTGCCTGGATTGGAATACGATAAGCAGAACAAGACGATGACCTACAACGGTCTTCCCATCCATGAAATCAATGTCAATGGCGAGAGTTTCTTTGGCGGCAACAGCACCCTCGCCCTCGAAAACCTGCCAGCCAAGTTGGTGAGCAAAATCAAGGTGTATGACAAGCGGAGCGAACTGGAGAAAATCACCAAGGTGCGCAAGGGCGGCGAAAACTATGTGCTCGACTTGCAGACCAAGCGAGAGTTCAACGGCACGCTGATTACTTCGGCTGGCATAGGCAGGGGCAACAACGAAAAGAAGGAAGCCGAGTTAATATCCAACCTCTTCCGCCAGACTGGCGATAACATCTCCGTGATAGCTCGAAGTGGCAACCGAAACATGACTTCTCGCTATCCCGACAACCGACAGGACAACGTGGCGATGAACTTTGCCAAGAAGTTCTCCAAGCGATTCACCCTCTATGGCAACATGATGTACAACCATTATGCCAGTGGCAACGAGAGCACCCTATATAGCGAGCAATATCTCACCACAGGCAACCGTTACCAGAACTCGGCATCCACCAGCACCAATCGCAACACGATGGGCAATGGTTCGTTGGGCATGAGGTGGAGCTTGGATGACAAGACCTATCTTAATATAGGTGGAAACTTCAGCAAGTCGAAGAGCGACAACACCAGCGACAGCCAGCAATCCACCTCTTCAGAAGGCGATGAGCGTATCAACAGCATCACGAGAAACTCGGATTCGAAGAGCGACAGCCATTCGTTCTCCGTCAATGCCGACATCACCCGAGTGTTCAACGACAAGGGTACGAGCATCAGCCTCACGGGTAGTTACTCCGACAGCAAGAGTACCAACGAGTCACATTCCCTTTCCGAGACCACTTACTATCAGTTGGAGAGCAGTCTGGGTGGCGATTCCGTGCTTTATCGCAACCAATACCAGCACTCCCCCTCCACCAATCGTGCCTATTCCGTAGGCATCAACTTGACGCAACCCTTGGCTGAGAACTTGCGCCTGCAATTCGGTTATCGCTATTCTGCCAACCGACAGGTGAGCGACAGGATTACTTACGAGAGCGAAGTATATCAAGACAGTTTGAGCAACTATACCCAGAGTCGGACTTATTCCCACGAACTCAGCCTTTATTTCAATTATAATGGCAAGCGATGGCAGGTAAATACGGGTGTGCAGATGTATCCAGAGCGGAGAAGTCTTGACCAGAAGACTGGGCTGCTCTATGCCGATACGGTGAGGACGAGCGTGAATTGGAACCCACAGTTGAATGTGTCATGGCATCAAGGCAAGACTCGCTTCGAACTGAATTATGATGGCAGCAGCCGACAGCCAGACCTTGGCAGTTTGGTTTCGCTGACTGACAATAGCGACCCATTGCACGTTACTCATGGCAATCCTTCGCTCAAAGCGGCTTATAGCCAGAACTTTCGGTTGATGGGAAGGAACACTCGCCTCGGTCTTTCGGGCGATGTTAATTTCAGCAACACCTATAACAGTCAGACGCAAGCCGTCTTTTACAATCTTGCCACTGGTGGCACGGAGACTTATCCTGTGAATGTGAATGGCAACTGGAATATGCGTGCCAGTCTTCGCTATCAGAAGCGATGGAAGAAGCGGTTCAATCTCTCTGCTAGCACAGGAGCCAGTTTTGCTCAAAGTGTAGCTCTTGTGAATGAGGGAAAGAGCGAGGAGCCAGACCGCAGCGTCACCCACAATACGTCGTATAATGCCAACCTTCGTTTGGGTTATCAGCCGAAATGGGGAGGCTTCGACTTGCAGGGCGATTGGCGTTACCGCCATGCCACCAACCAGCTCCGGGGTACATCCAACTATACCCGAAGTTACAACTTTTCGCTGAATACCTATGCAGAGCTTCCTCTTGGCTTCCAAGTCAAGAGCGATGTCGCCTACTCTTTCCGCAACGGCACGAACATCAAGAAAGGCGAGGACGACCAAGTGGTATGGAACTTGGGAGCATCTTGGCGATTCCTCCGAAAGAAGCAAGCCGAGCTGTCTTTCTATTGGTCGGACATTCTCAGCGACAAGAAAAACTATTACCGCAATGTTACCGCCACAGGGCTCACCGAGAGTCGCACCTTCCAAATTGGTAGTTACTTTATCATTAGTTTTAAGTATCGAATAAACAAGCAATTATAGTAGCAATATAAACCCAAATCGGTCATTAGAAGCTAATTTCTCGTGGTGTGAGTTGTAATTATTGGGAATATAGCAATTTATGATTGTAATTTTCTAATGGCGGTCATTAGAAATTGATTTTGCAAAGTATTGAATATTAATGAATTACAAACGATACCACAAAAATACACATTTCCTAATGACCGATTTGGGATAAACATTTACAAAAGCAAATATTACAAAAATTTTACAATTCTCCTATTCTGCAAATTATATAGAATGGTGATAAACCCTCACTAACAAGGAAAATATTTCATAATGTTTAGGTATTGTACATTATTTAATAAACATGCATCTTTGCAGCCACAAATTAAGGGTAATATTTCTAATTAATTACAAACATTTAAAAGAATAATAAAACAATGAAAATTTTAAAGAATTTCATCGGTCTCGCTGCAATGGCTCTTTGCCTCGGCTTCGCTTCTTGCAGCAGTGACGACGATGCACCTTCTTACAGCAATGTGGCAGTAAGCAACTCAGAGTTGATGACTATTCTCAAAGCTAAGGGATACCAGTTTGATGAAAATGGCAAAATGCTCCTTGACGACAAAGCCAACAGCACCACATCTCTCGACCTTTCAGGCACAAAGGTTGATACCGCAGCCTTGAAGGAACTTTCTGTTTTTCCTAATTTGAAAGAGTTGAACCTTAGCAACAATGGCTATGGTCCAGTTTTCCATATCGCTTCACTTCCTTCACAGATTACAGGTCTTGACTTGCAAGGCAATGACATCTATGACTTCGACGGCTTGGTAACAGCCAAGGTTGAGAATGACGAGGTGAAAGCTACCATCCTTCATGAGTTTACCAAACTTTATCTCCCTGCTTCCTGCAAGTATAATGTAGAGGACTTGATGCCTTTCTATACCCAGAATGAGGCAGAGAATAAGACAGTTGACATGCAAATGGTAAACGATAAGGGTTCTTTGGAGAAGTATAACACTTTGAGAGAGATTCCTGATACTTACTTTGCTGCTTATTTGAAGAATTTGTTTGCCAGCATCTTTGTGGACGATACACATATTGATATTAGCAAGCCATTGGGTATTCTGGAAAAAGGAACAAACATAAGTCTTTGGACACCCCTTCAATATGAAGATATTGATAAAATTCAAAGTATTAGAGGTGTTGAATACTTTGTAAACAATCCTTTTTATGAAGACTTCTTTGTTTCTATTGGTTATGGAAAAACAAACTTTGATGTTAAAGGCTTGATGCCAAGAAATAACATTTCACAATTGAGTCTTATAAATACAGCCATAGATTATTTGGATTTATCTCAATCTACAAAAATGTCAAATTTACAACTTTCGAATAACGACTTAGAGACGTTGGATTTGTCTAATACGTTGATTGCTAACCAAAAACTCGACAATTTTACAACCGTAGGAAACATATTCGTATGTTATAGTTGCAAAAATCTTAAAGAGATAAAGTTTCACAAAGATGGTGATGGTATTGTATCAAAATTACAACTTTGTGATTTGCCAAGCTTGAAAAAAGTGGATTTAAGTAGTATCCATGCTTTTGCTTCACTTTACGTATTTTTGGATAATGCAGAAGATGTTATTTATCCAAATTTTGAGAAGATATATCGAAATGGAGAGTTGGTAGATTTTTCATCAGGTAGAACTGCAATATTTGGTATTTCAGAAAATGTTTATAACTTGAACTCTACCAAAGAATTTATACAAAAGTATTCGAGTAATCTTAGAAACGGTTCACCAACTGGTTTCAAAGGCTATAAATGGAAATAATTAATTAATTTTTAAAATTTCATTAACATGAAGAAAATTCTTTTTCTGACATTTATGTTGCTTGGTATGGTAACAATGTCAACAGTGAACGCAGCTACCAATGCTATTACAGCAACACAAGCTGCAACAACCTACTACAATGGTACACTTACCACAAAGATGGCATCTGGTAAAGTTCGCACCACTACAGATTTCCAGAACTCTTACATCACAAGTGATGGTACTTTTGGTATTGATGAATTCAGCATCGGTTCTATGCCTGGCACAATCACGGTTTCTGCTCCAAACTTTATTGCAGATGGAGAAACTAGAACATATTCTGATGCTGTAGCTCTTTCATTGTTTGGTGGCGAGGCTAATTACTATGATGCTGAGATTTCTGCAACTCTTGTAGATGGCAAGTTGGTTTACCATATCGAAACTAAAGCAAAGTTTCTTGGTATTTCATTTACTGCTGTTGTTGACTTTACGGGTTCAGCTATGTAAAATGTTGGGAGTACGGCTATTTTCATAGCCGTCTCCCTTTTGCTCTTATAATTTATGAAATTCATTAAATATTCACTTTATCTGATATTGGCTTTTATCACTTTCTTTTATTCTTCGTGTTCTTCTGACGAGGAAATAACTCAAGGTGATGCTGATGAAGAATTAGTAGAAAGTTCAAAAAGTTTCCTTAATGGTGAAATAGTTCTTAGTACAAAAGCTACATTAAGTGGCGTTGACAAGACTCTTTTACCTGAGGGATGCCCTACCAAATTCAATTTTAAATGGAGCGATAAGGATTCTCAGAAATTTACAATCTCTTTATTAGATTTTACAGTAGGTAATATGGGAATGATTATCAACTATAAGTGTGAGGTAACATGTATGGTGCTAAACTCTTGGGAACAAAAAGAGTATAAAGGAGATGGTTGGATAAAATTTAAGGGAGAGAATGGTTCTTGCTGGGGAACAGAACAAGATGGTTCCTCCTTTGATGGAGATGGAACAAATGGCTCTGTTGTGAACGGTAGCTCTATTCAAGGCTATTACAATGCCAAAACTCACCAAATTCAGTTTATCGTCAACTACAACATGATGAATGTACGTTCAGAATGTTTCCTTCAAACAATAGACAAGTCTCGTCTCGCAACTTTTGATGCCGACAAGGCAAAGTATGAGGCAGACTTGGCTGCTTATAAAAAGGAGCACGGAATCATATAAGAGACTGTAGCTTATATCTATTCAAGGAAAGAGGGATATGCCCAGACATGTCTCTCTTTCTTTTGCAAGTAAAAAATGAAGGGAAGAGAAACAAGCCATAGCGAGGCTGAAATCGTGTAAGGATTTGGAAAAAATAGAATGACAGTATAAATGGAGACAATTAGAAATGTAATGCTCATCGGCTTGCTGCTGATACTCGCCCTCCCTGTCGCTGCACAGCGAAAGGTGAAGTTCGGTATCTTCGACAAAGCCACTGAGCAGCCAATCATCGGCGCAGTCATCACCTACGCCGACAATGAAAAATTGAAATCGCCACAACGTGTTGTTACCAACATGGATGGTGAGGCTACCATCTCGGTGCCTCAGAGTGACAAGTGTTATTACCAGGTGGTATCCGTGGGTTACAACCCTCTGAATGGAACCATCGGAAGCGACAGCTCCCTCAAGCTCTTCATGACAGAAGACGTGATGAAGGTGAACGAGGTGGTGGTTACTGGTTCCCGCGCCGCCCGACCTATCAAGCTCTCGCCAGTGAGCACGCAGGTGATCGGCGGTAAGGAACTGGTAGATGCAGGCTATGCCGACCTCACCAAGGCTCTGCAACAGGAGACACCGGGACTGAACATCCAGAAGGTGGGTTTCGGCAACGAAATCTCCATGCAGGGCTTGGATGCCCGCCACGTGCTCTTCCTACAGGATGGTGAGCGATTGACGGGCGACATGGCGGGTAACCTCGACTATGAGCGATTCAACCTCCATGCCATCGACCGCATCGAAATCGTGAAAGGTGCCAGCAGTACCCTCTATGGAAGCCGTGCATCGGGTGCCGTCATCAACCTCATCACCAAGAAAACTACCAAGCCTATCGATATTCAGGCTGGTGTACGCTGGGGACAGATGAACGAGACCAACTACAAGAACCCATCCAAAAAGGACTTCCTGTATATGTTTGAGAAGAATGCCGACCGCCCGAACCTGCAGAGCTGGGTATCGGCAGGATTCAATGCAGGCAAGGTAACTTCGCAGACGGATGTGTGGTATTCTTCGAGTGATGCCTTCTACATGTATCAGGCTGAGAACGACAAGAAGGTCTATACCCAAGAGGCGAACCCTTGGCTCGACCACGACGTGACCATTACCAGCGTGGCTTCCCGTCCGCCAATGGGCATCGAGGGCACGGAGCATATCTCGGTATCGCAGAAGGTATTCTACGACCCTTTCAAGAACCTGGAGATTCTTGCCTACGGTAGTGCGTTCTATATGAATACCTACGACCTCATTCAGGATATGACTTTCAGTCAGGCGCGTGACTGGACGGCCGGTACCAAGATTAAGTACTCCTTCAAGGATTGGTTCAAGATTACCGCCTCCCTTCATGGCGACTTCTACGACCGCTTCAAGCGACATGAACGTATCGACGAGCGTGCCAAAGTGTATAAGAGCCGTATCTTCCAGCCTCGCCTCTCCATCACCTCGCAGAAGTTCGAGGGCCACGACCTCATCCTCGGCATCGAGCACCTGAGCGATGACCTGACGAGCGACCGATTCAACGGCGATGCCTCCCACATCATGCGCACCCGTTCGCTGAAGGAAACGGAGGCTTTTCTGCAGGACGAGTGGACGATGAACGACCACTGGATGGTTTCGGCAGGTGTGAGAACCAACTTCAGCCGTGCCTTCGGACTGATGGCGATGCCTAAGATTGCCTTCAAGTGGAGTCCTTCGGAGCACTGGGCATGGAGGGCCAACTACTCGATGGGCTACCGTTCGCCAAGCATCAAGGAGCTGTTTTTCAACTGGGACCACCTCGGCATGTTCATGATTAAGGGTAACGAGGACCTGAAGCCTGAGAAGAACAACTACGTGAGCCTGGGCACAGAGTACTCGAACGATAACTTCTTCATCTCGGGCAATGTGTATGGCAACTTCTTCCGCAAGAAGATAGAGGGCGTATGGCGCATCTACGACATGCAGTATAACTTTGAATATACCAACCTCGCCAAGCAGAACCTCATCGGTTTGGAAGCCATCATGCGCTGGCACTTCCTCAACCACTTCACGATGCATGCCACCTACAGCTACGTGAACGTGAGCAAGACGGATGGCATCCAGGTGAACACCACTTCGCCTCATGCTGCCACAGCGAGCCTCGACTATAAGTACACCAAGAAGAACTACCGACTGGGCGCCACCTTCTCGGCAAGCTACATGGGTGAGAAGAAATTCGATGTGCAGGACCGACTCTCTGTAAACGGTGAGAGCCACGATGCCTACTTCCGCTGCCAGTTGCCACAGTATGTATTGTGCAACCTGTCGGTGATTCAGACCTTCTATAATAAGGTGAAGGTGACGGTGGGTGTGGATAACATCTTTAATTACGTGCCAAAGACCCTGGGTTCGGGCATCACCATGTTTAACGTGCCAGCCACGGCAGGAGCCAAGGCGCATGTGCAGGTGGAAGTGTTGGTAGATGAATTGGTAAAAGCATTTAGAAAGAAGAAATAATGAAGAAAGCATTACTATATATAATAGGTATGGCAGCCGCAATGACGAGCTGCGTATCTTATGAGGCAGAGGACTTCACTGGTCATACCCTGCCCCGAAAAACAGGTTATAGCACGGGTGTTACCAACGACTGGCTCTATTTTGACCTGAAGACGGGACATCGCTATAATGTGCTGAATCCTAACCAGAGTGTCATCGCCTTTATAGACGGCAAGCCAATAGAGGAGTATTTCCATTATAAAGGTACTGCCAAACTCGTAAAGTATTGGAGCGAGGGCGTACAGAAGAACATCTTTGAGGATGCAGAGCGTGATGCAAACGGCGATACCATCTTCACCAAGAATCAAGCCACTGGCAAGTTAACCTATAAGACGGTGAAGCGCCAGGCAAGCAGCATCTTAGTGATGGAGAACATGGAGGATGACCCCAATACGATGGCTTATCCTGCTACGGAGTGGGACCTTGCCTTTGACGGCTACCATATGCGAACCAACAGTGGAACAAGCGGCATAGGCAAGGGCGGTGCTGCCGACCTGGGCTATGGCGAATATGACAAGTGGACGAGCAAGGCGCAGGTGGATGCTTATCTGGCTGAACACAACATGACCTTCACCGTGGATGATTCGGCAAGCGTATATGTCACCATGTCGCAGAACGACTGGAACAAGTATTGCATCGACAACAAACTGGATATGAACGAGAACCCTTGGTTCGACCCGAACAACGGTCCTGCCAAGCAGTTGGTAAGCGGCAATCCGGTGCTCGAAAAGGCAATGACCTTCTCTGGTCCACCTCCAGTATATGCTCCTTCTTTCCATACCTACGTAATCCGTTCGTGGGATGGCGAGAGATATTACAAGCTCCAGATCATCTCCTGGTATGATGCCAATGTGCAGATAGGTGATGAGGGAGGAAGAATCAGTTATTACTTAGATGAATTAAAGTAAATATTAAACATTATGGAACAAACGATTGAAACGAAAAATACGGCGGGCACGCCGTCGGGCAAGAAACGCTATTGGTGGAAAGCCTCCGCCTCCTTCCTCTTGGTGCTGTTCACCATGCCTTTGGGACACGCGCTGATGATTATGATGGAACACCTGATGAGCGAGACCGTGCTCCACTATTCCGCCTTCGCGATGGGCGCGGTGGGTATGGCGATGGTCATCATCGGCGTGTTTGCCAAGGGCGACACGCGGCAGACCCTCTGGGGACTGTTCGGCGGCCTGCTGTTCTGGACGGGATGGGTGGAGTTCCTTTTCATGTACTTCGCCAACCGCTTCGGCACGCAGCCGCAGCTCGACCCCGTGACGGGCGAGGTGGTGACGCGGCCCGAATACCTCATCATGCCCGCCTCGTTCGGGTTCTGGATGATGATAATGATCATGTACCTGTTCAGCACGAAGAACGGCTGCAACTTCATCAACTGGTGGCAGCGGCTGCTGTTCCGGGGGCGGAAGAACGACATTGCCGCACGCCCCATGACACGCCACGCCAGCATCGTGACCTTCATGGAACTGATGATGATTCTGTGGGGCTCGTACCTGCTGCTGATGTTCTGCTACGATGACGTGTTCCTCGGCGACCACCATCCCGTAACCCTGCTCGTGGGGCTGGGCTGCCTGATAGGGTCGTTCTTCATCTTCGCCAAGCAGCTGCGCATTGCCTCGTGGGGCGCGAACATCCGCATGGCCATCGCCACGGTCATCGTGTTCTGGACCCCTGTGGAAATATTGGGGCGCATGAACCTGTTCAGCGAGATATGGGTTGCCCCGATGGAGCACAAGACGGAGATGATCATCATCCTCCTGGCATTCGTGGCATTGGCGGTCTACCTGTGGTACAAGAGCGCGAAACGTAAAAAGGCTGCGCAATGAGCGGGACGAAGCAACTGCACTGGGGGAAGGCGGTCGTCTCGATAGCCGTCACCCTCGTGGCCATGCCGCTGACCCACATCCTTGCCCGTGCGCTGAAGGACGGCACTTCGGGCGTGGAGCAGTTCTATGCCGGTATGGGCATGGGCGCCGTGGGGCTGCTGATGGTCATCGGCGGCGTGTTCGTGAAAGGAGACGCGAAGCAGACCCTGCTCGGACTGTTCGGCGGTATGTTCTACTGGATGGGGGCGGTGGACTTCCTCTTCATGTACTATGCCAACCGCTTCGGCACGCAGGCACAGCTCGACCCCGTGACGGGCGAGGTTGTCAGCCGCCCGGAGTACCTGCTGCTGCCCGCCACCTTCGGTTTCTGGGCGATGACGATGATGCTCTACCTGTTTTGCACACGCAACGGCTGCAACTTCCTCAACTGGTGGCAGCGGCTGTTCTTCGGCAAGCACAAGAAGGAGATTGCCGCCCGACCCATGACGCGCCACACCAGCATCGTGGTCTTCATGGAGGTGGTGACGATGCTCTGGACGTGCTACCTGCTGCTGATGTTCTGCTATGACGGACGGTTCATCGGCGACCACAGCCCTGTGACCCTGCTTGTGGGCATGGTCGGGTTCATCGGTTCGCTGTTCATGTTCGCCCGGCTGCTGCGCTATCCGGCATGGGGCATGAGCCTGCGCTACGGCTATGCCACGGTCATCATCTTCTGGATAGGTGTGGAGGTATTCGACCGTATCCACGTGTTGGAAGGCCTGTGGGCGGCACCGTCGGAACATACCGACCAACTGGCGGTCATCGGACTGTCGCTACTGGCGACTGCCGCTTACCTCATATATAATAAGTTGCACAAGAAACAGACGGCAACGGCATGAAACGGATCACATGGAAAAAACATCATAAGTGGCTGGGCATCGCGCTCAGCCTTTTTCTGCTGATGTTCTGTCTGTCGGGCATCGTGCTGAACCACCGGTGGCTTGTGCGTGATGTCGACATCAGCAGGAAGTGGCTGCCTGTCCGTTACGAATACACGAAATGGAACGGTGGCCTGCTGCGGGGCACATTGCCCTATACGGACGAGGACAGCGTGCGCCGTGTGCTGGTCTATGGCACGGGTGGCATCTGGCGGACGGACACTTCCGCTTCCGCATTCGCCGACTTCAACGACGGACTGTCCGATGGAGCAGACTATCGGCAGATACGTGCCGTGGCGCAAACGGCGGACGGCAGCCTGTATGCGCTCAGTCCTTTCGGGCTGTACCGTTACGGCATCCACACAGGTTGGCAGCAGATACCGCTCCCTACGGACGGAGATGAAATGCTGACGGACATGACCTGCAAGGGCGACACGCTGGCGGTGCTGGGCCGTTCTTATCTCTATATCTCCATGTCTCCCCATACCCAATTCCGTAAGATACAGTTGCAAGCCCCGTCGGACTATGACGGCAAAGTCTCCCTGTTCCGCACGGTGTGGATGCTGCATACGGGCGAACTGTTCGGTATGCCGGGCAAGCTCGTCATGGATGCGGTGGCCGTGGTATTGGTGTTGCTCAGCCTGACGGGTATCCTCTACTGGCTACTGCCTAAATACATGCGGCGCAGACACAAACAAGGAAAGAGTGCGGACAAGGCGGCACGCTGGACGCGCCTCTCGTTGCTGTGGCATGACAAGTTAGGCCGCACCACCCTTGTATTGACCCTACTTATTGCCGTGACAGGCTGGTGTCTCCGTCCGCCCGTACTGATAGCTCTTGCACTGACCGATACGCCGGCCCTACCCGGAAGCACCCTTGACAGCCCGAACCCGTGGAACGACAAACTGCGAATGGTGCGCTACGACACCGCCTGCGGCGACTGGTTGCTCTCCACTTCCGAAGGCTTTTATTCCCTGAAATCGTTCGAAGCCATCCCCGAAAGGCTGACACATACGCCACCCGTCAGCGTGATGGGCTTGAACGTATGGCAGCGCGATGTGCAAGGTCGTTGGCTCTGCGGCTCGTTCAGCGGACTGTTTGTATGGAACAGAGCGCAAGGCACGGCGACCGACTGGTTCACAGGCGAACAGGCAGATGACAAGCCCGGCCCTCCGTTTGGCAAGAAAGCCATATCGGGTTTCAGCGCGGACTTGGGTAAAGAGCCGTTTGCCGTGGAATACTACAACGGGACGAACGCGCTTCCCCAGCCGGAAAGCCTCGCCGCGCTCCCCATGTCGCTTTGGAACTTCGCTCTGGAAGTCCACAGCGGACGCATCTACATCGGCATTGCCGCCACGTATGTGTTCGTGTTCATCGCCGGCATTGCTATTGTGTGGTGCCTGTGGAGCGGATGGAAGTTGCGGAAAAAGAACAG
>HF988507.1 GCA_000431975.1 Prevotella sp. CAG:924
GAATCCTGCTGAAGGTGCTGTGAATGTGAAGGCAAAGCAGTTCTACGTCGACTTCAATGAGTTTATCAAGATAGAAAACGCTTCAGAAAACGTGATTGTTTCACCGCCTCAGACAGAGGCACCGGAAATAAAATCTCAAGGAAAGAGAATTTCCATTAAGCTGGTCGATTCGCTTAAGGCTAATACAACCTATACCATCGATTTCTCTTCTTCTATTTCTGATAATAACGAAGGGAATCCGTTGGGTAACTATACCTATACTTTTTCCACAGGTAATAGGATAGATACTCTTGAGGTAGCCGGGTATGTGATCAATGCTGAGACACTGGAGCCGGTGAAAGGTGTTTTGGTAGGACTGTATGACAATCTCAGCGACTCGGCTTTCTGCAAGTTGCCAATGTTGCGTGTGGCGCGTACTGATTCTCGTGGTCATTTTATCGTTCGGGGTGTAGCACCCGGACGCTATCATATCTTTGCCTTGCAAGATCAGGATGGTGACTATCGCTATGGACAACGATCGGAGATGATGGGTTTTAGTGACCAAATTATCGAGCCTACGTTTAAAGACGATATCAGGCAGGATACTCTGTGGAAAGATTCTCTGCGCATTATGAGCATTGATCGTGTGCATTATACCCATTTTCTTCCGGACGATGTTTGTCTGAGAGCGTTCAATGCTACGATTTCAACACGTTATCTTTTAAAGAGCGAACGTCCTGACCCTCGTTATTTACTGCTCAATTACAGCTATCCAGACAGTGTGCTACCGACAATCAAAGGATTGAATTTTGATGCTACCGATGCGTTTCTTATAGAACGGCCTGTAGCAGGCAAGGACTCGCTCTTGTATTGGCTACGTGACACGGCACTTGTCAATCAAGATACTTTGCGTTTGTCGGTCACGACATCGATTACCGATACGCTTGGTGTGTTGCGTCAGCAGACAGATACCCTTGAGTTTCTTTCCAAAGTGTCATACGCTCGCCGTCTGAAGGAACAGCAGAAAAAGATTGAAGAGTGGCAGAAAGATCAGGAGAAGAAGAAAAAACGCGGTGAGCCTTACGACTCGATCATGCCTCCCGAGGCATTGGCACTAAAATTTGAGCCGTCTCAAAGCCTTGATCCCGATCAGAATATCACCATTACCAGCCCTACGCCACTTGAACCTGTTGATACGGGTATGATACATCTTTATTCGCATCAGCAGAACGATTCGTTGTGGTATAAGGAGCCTTATGATCTTAGACGGTTGTCTGATATGACCTATGTGTTGAGGGCATCCTGGAGACCCGATATGGAATATTCACTGGAAACGGATAGTGCAGCCTTTCGCGATATCTATGGAACAGTGACAAAGGCTCAGAAAATGGGACTGAAAGTGCCTGGTAATGATACCTATGCTTCATTGCTGATCACTATTAATGGAATGTCAGGGAAGCACCTGCTTGTCAATCTGCTTGATAAGAGCGGTAATGTGGTGAAGACGGATACGGTGGATAACGGACAGGCCGAATTCTATTATCTTAAAGAAGGCGACTATTATGTTTCGCTTATCATCGATGCCAACCACAATGGAAAATGGGATACAGGCGACTATGATCTCAAGCTCCAGCCCGAACAGGTGTATTTTTATCCGGAAAAGATCACATGCAAGGCAAAATGGGATATGACGGTGAGCTGGAATCCTACAGAAAAGCCACTCTATCAGCAGAAACCCGCTGACATTACAAAACAGAAGGCTGATAAGGAAAAGAAAATACAGAACCGCAACGCACAGCGCGCTGCTAAATTAGGCATTCAATATCTACCGCAAAAATAGAACGAATATGAAGAAATTGATCTTATTTCTGCTTCTAGCTATAGCGACGCTACAGGCTTCGGCACAGTGCACATTCAGAAATACCGCCTTTAAATCGGGCGAGTTTATCTCTTATAATCTCTACTTCAACTGGAAGTTTGTATGGGTGAAGGCAGGAACAGCATCCATGTCGACTGTTGCGACTACCTATCAAGGAAAGTCGGCCTATCGTACGAGTCTTATCACACGTGGTAGCAGTAAGGCTGATAAGTTTTTCCTGATGCGTGACACACTTCTCTGCTATAACACCCAGAAAATGGAGCCTCTCTACTATCGAAAGGGAGCACGTGAGGGAAAACGTTACACAGTTGATCAAGTGTGGTACAGTTATCCGGGTGGCAAATGTCATATCAAGCAGTGTCGGCAGCATAGCGACGGCAAGAAGACATGGAACCAGGAAACTCTTTCTTACTGCGTTTATGACATGATGAGCATCTATATGCGTGCCCGCTCGTTTGTTCCGACAAAGTGGAAGAACGGACAGCTTATTGACTTTCCCATTGCCGATGGCAAGAAGACTTACGCCGCACGGCTTCGCTATGAGGGAAAAGTAACCGTTAAGGCCGACAACGGGGTGAAATACCGGTGTCTGAAGCTGGCCTATATGGATAAGGATGATGATAGCAACAAATATAAGAAGATAGTTGATTTTTTCGTCACTGATGATGAAAACCATCTTCCTATCCGTCTTGACATGCACTTGAAATTCGGTTATGCGAAGGCTTTCCTTACGCAAATGAAGGGAGTGCGTAATCCAATTACCAGTGTAGTGAAGTGATCCGGTAGATCTTATGGGAGGAGCATTACAGATGTTGTTCCTTTTTATAGGAAAGAAGTAGGTAGAAGCCTATAATCAAAATAAGGGCTGTGTTGTAAGTACGATGCAGCCCTTGTTTTATAATATCAAACTTAATGGTTTGGTAAGTTTGTGAAGATTCCTAATAGATCATTAAGGATAAATTTTAGCTGGCAGTAATATTTTTAGTTAGGACAGAAATAAAAAAGGAGCTATGCTTGTTTTGACATAGCTCCTTTATTCAGTATTGCTTCATGATAATAAGAATATCATTTGTCCGAAGCATTATTTTTCCTTATCCTTGTGTATGAGAGCCAGCAGGTGGTCTACAGCCTCATCCTCAGGGATATTGTGTTCGACACATTCTTGTTTTCTGTACAGAGAAACACGATGAGGTCCAGCACCTACATATCCGTAGTCGGCGTCGGCCATCTCTCCAGGACCATTGACAATGCAACCCATGATGCCTATCTTCAGTCCTTTCAAATCGGTAGTAGCGGCCTTGATGCGGGCTATGGTCTGGCGAAGGTCGTAGAGTGTACGACCACATCCTGGACAAGATATATATTCTGTCTTTGTGGTACGCAACCGGGCAGCCTGCAGAATGGCGAAAGAGGTACTTTCCTGATCGGCTGACGACACATCACCCTCATTCATTCCCCATATACCATCTGTGAGCCCATCCATCAATAGAGCCCCCATATCGGCTGCAAACTCGAGTTGGAATTCTTCCTTATCAGCCTTTATCTTTTCAGCTTGGAGATCGGTTGGCTCATTGTCTTTGGACTTGTTCTGTCCGGCTTCTCCACCGATGTGGTACATCTGTGCGAAGATGACAGGATTGGTCAGACCGGCATTGGTCATTTCATGTACGAGGGCACGTTGGCATCCGAGACGGTTTTGATGGTTGCTCATGGCGATCACTACTACCTCTGGATGCTTCTTCAGCAATGTGATATATTCCTCAGCAGGAGTACCGAACTGAAGTACAAGGAATTTTAAAGGTGCCTCAAGTGAAGCTACAAAGGGAAGGGCTGTCACAGGGAAGATGGGGAACACATGTTCTACGTTCTTACCTGCTTTCAACGCTTCGGCATATACATTAAAATCGACAATGTAGTCACGGCCTTCTGCAGGTTCTTCCGGGAAGTGGGGACCTACATAGAGGTAATCGGCTTGTGGCTTGTCTTCTTCTGCAGTTACTGCCGATGCTTGTCCGTCGGTAGCAGTCAGTATGACGACAGGCACGTTAGAGCCTCCAATGTTACGTACGGCTGTAGTTGTGCGTCGTTTAGGATGCAACCAGTTGAGCTTGTCGCAGATTTCTGCGGGAACAAGTTGATGACCGGCTTTACGGCCGATATAGTCGACGAGATGTCGGGCAACGGGTATCTCAGCCTCCGGTTCTTCAGAGAGCGATACACGGATTGTGTCACCGAGGCCATCAGCTAGTAAGGCGCCTATGCCGACTGCACTCTTAATGCGTCCGTCTTCCCCTTCTCCTGCCTCTGTGACACCGAGATGTAGGGGATAGTGCATGTCTTCGCGATCCATAGTATCGACAAGCAGACGCACCGATTCGACCATCACGACAGTGTTGCTTGACTTGATGGAGATGACTACATCATCGAAATGCTCACGCTTGCAGATGCGCAGGAACTCCATGCAGCTTTCCACAATGCCTTGTGGTGTGTCACCATAGCGGTTGCGGATACGGTCGCTGAGTGAGCCGTGATTCACACCGATGCGGATGGCAGTGTGATGCTCCTTGCAGATATTGAGGAAAGGCGTGAAGCGGTCGTCGAGTTTTTTCAGCTCGGCGGCATATTCTTCATCAGTATATTCCTGCTTGATGAATTTACGGGCCGGGTCAACATAATTACCGGGATTGATGCGTACCTTATCAACGATGGTAGCGGCTATGTCTGCTACATTAGGATTGAAGTGGACATCAGCTACAAGGGGCGTAGAGAAGCCGTGCTTGCGCAGCTCATCCTGAATAGGACCGAGGTTCTCGGCCTCACGTCGTCCCTGGGTAGTAAGGCGCACCAACTCACCACCGGCACGGATAATGCGTTCAGCCTGAGCTACGCAAGCTTCCGTGTCGTTGGTGTTTGTCGTGGTCATCGACTGGATACGCACGGGTGCATCGCTGCCCATGGTAAGGCGGCCGACATGCACGGGTGTTGTTTCCCGTCGATGATAGTTAAACAGGTCGATCATTAATTTGTCTTGAAATTATATTTCACTTCTTTCAGATCGGCGTTGGCTTTCTCGATCTTTTTGCCGAGTCCGGCCTTCCATGCTTCTACTTTGGCAGCAACTTCGGGATCACCGAGTGCGATCATCTCAGCTGCGAGAATGGCAGCATTCTGTGCGCCGTTGACACCTACCGTTGCCACGGGGATGCCCGGTGGCATCTGGATGATGGAAAGCATGGCATCGAGACCGTCGAGCATGCCTTTAATAGGTACACCGATGACAGGCAGAGGTGTTGAGGCTGCGATGACGCCTGGCAGAGCGGCTGCCATGCCGGCACCGGCGATGATCACCTTGATGCCACGCTCCTTGGCACCACGGGCGAACTGCTCCACAGCGTCGGGTGTACGGTGAGCTGACAGGGCATTGATCTCAAAGGGAATCTGCTGGTCGTCCAGCCACTTACAAGCTTTCTCCATGACGGGAAGGTCACTGGTCGAGCCCATGATAATGCTTACGATTGGTTCCATTGTATTGTTTATTTAGAGTTATGAATTGAATGTGTGCGAAAATTTTCCTGTGTTGTTACGATTGTTGCGGACAGACGGTGCCTGTATTATCTTACACAATAATCCAGAAACTGGAGATGAGTCCGATGAAGAAGCCGGCGATGACCTGCCCTAGTGAATGGGAGTGTAAGATCATACGGGCCGATCCTACCATTCCGGCAATGATCAGCAAGATACAGAACCATAGCATCGGATCGAAGTCGAAAAGGACAGAAAAGGCCAGCAGTGAACCTTCTACGCCGCCGATGGCCGCAGCATGCGTGGAGATTTTCCACCATACATTGATAATGGCACAGATGATCTGTATGATGAGTGCCACCATGAGGATGTTGGCCATGAATTGTGGCAGTCGTTGCATTGACATCACATAATAGCAGAAGAAGTAGCAAAGGATCGTGATGACATAAGGAATCATGCGGCGTTCTCTGCGCGAGATGTCTATTTTCGTCCAGCCTTGATAACGCCGATAGAGACGTATGAGCAACGTAGGCAGGAGGATCGTGAATAGATAGGCCAACAGAAGCACCCAAAATTTATACTGCCATGGTAGGATGCTCATGTATGTGAAGATGAAAAGTGCTATCAGTCCAAGTATGGGCAGATAGAAAGGCGTGAAGATCATGCTGACGATGCGCGCCATGAGGATGATGTCTTTCTCTTTGAAGAGTGTAGGAGACTTCGTTTCTAGCTGTTGCATAATGATGATTTATTCTCTTCTTAGCCGTGCCGTGGGTATACCGAGTTGGTCACGGTATTTTGATACTGTGCGGCGCGCGATGGGGAAGCCGAGCTTCTCCATACGTGCGGCGATCTCTTCGTCGCTTAGCGGCTTTTGCTTGTTTTCCTTGCTGACGACGTCTTTTAAGGCGATTTTAATTTTGCGTGTGGAAACATCCTCTCCCTCATCGGTCTTGTATCCGTCGGAGAAGAAGTAGCGGAGGGGAAAGGTACCCCAGGGAGTTTGGGCATGCTTTACATTGGAGACACGCGAGATGGTGGAAATGTCGAGATGGGTTTTCTCGGCTATATCCTTGAGGATCATTGGCCGCAGATCGGCTTCGTCACCGCTTTGGAAAAATTTTTTCTGCCAGTCGATGATGGCTTGCATGGTGATGTAAAGCGTGCGGCGTCGTTGCCGTATGGCCTCAATATATCCCTGTGCACGGTCGACTTTCTGTTTGGCATAGAGCAGTGCTTCCTTATCACGCCGGTTCATGGAACCCTTGTTTTGTTTGTAAGTGTCGACCATGTCGCAAAATTCGCGTGAGACCACCAGATTGGGCACGTGTCCACGGTTGAGGGTGAAGGATACATTGCCGTCCTCATCAGTATCGATGATGAAGTCGGGGGTCACCTGTTGCAGATTTTTCCCTTCTGTCTCTCCAAGCGATGATCCGGGTTTGGGGTTGAGTTTGCGTATCTCATCGCGTACTTCCCTCACCTCGTCACCGGAGATGTGGAGGGCTGTGGCGATACGGTCCCAGTGCAAACGTATGAAGTTTTTGTATTGTTTTTCTATTACTTCCTGCATTAGGTCGCGCATGTGTCCTTTTGGCTTTCGGGCAATCTGTAACAAGAGACATTCCTGCAGTGAGCGCGCACCGATGCCGGCAGGATCGAAGGTCTGTAGCTTTTTGAGCAGTGTTCCCAAATGCTCTTCCGTCACGTCGATATACTCGTAGATAGCCAGTTCGTCGCAGATGGTGCTGAGGGGCTTACGCAGCCAGCCGTCTGTGTCGAGTGATCCGATGAGATATTCCATAATTTTATGATCCTGCTCGTTGAGGTCGAGAACACCGAGTTGTTCTTTCAAGCGGTCATAGAACGATGTAGTATCACCCCATACGCGTTCCTCTTCCTCTGCACCATTTGCATCGTGCTGCACAAGGCGGGAGTCAGCGGAGGGCATGTTGTCGTCACTCTCCAGATCGGAGAGAGCATTATCAAGGTCATCGCCTGTTGTCTCGTCGCTGTCATAGTCATCAGTGGCGTTGTCATCGTCTGGATTATTCTCTGTGGCACTCATTTCATTGTCATCGTCGTTATCACGTTTTTCTTCGAGAGCAGGGTTATCGTCCAGTTCAGCCGATATGTTCTGTTCCAGTTCGGCCAATGGCATCTCTAGCAGTTTCACTTCGAGCATTTGCTGCTGCGAGAGATGCTGCTGCTGTACCTGCTGCTGTGTCTGTGCTTGTGTCTGTATGAGTCGTTGTGCCATAATTGTTAAATAGAGAGAAAAGGAGTTGTCGGTATACTCCGTCGTTTTAGAAATATTCTTTCAATTGTGCTGCCAGTGCTGCCAATACTTCCGGCTCTTGATTGCCATACCGGTTCCATATCTCATGACAGGCAGGGAAAAGGGGGTGGGAGGTGTCCCGAGGCTGTGAGATGTAGGGGTCGAGCCCGAGGAAGAGGCGCATGACGGTGACGATGAGAGCGGGCTGCACCTTTATGAGCTTACCGAGATGGATGATCTCAGGTGTAGAGGGGGCCATTGTATTGGGTGTAAGGCGAAAATAAAGGTCAAGGATGAGAATGAGTGAAATAGGCATTAGTACCTTACAGCCTTTCTTATCTTTTTCCGGTAGCTGTTCCCATCCATCGACGGGAAGAAAGTCTTTCTCCCATGTCGCATTTGTTTGTACACCATCATAGAATACTCCTGCATTACCGAAGCCATGCATCTTCCTGAGAAGTTTGACATTGCGGGCAAGTTTAGCTGGATTTGTGGCGTAAGTATCCCACAGCTGCCGCATCATTGGCGTGGCGAGTTGCCGCAGCTGGAACATTTTGTTATACAGATGTTTGGGCGTGATATGAAGTTGAAGTGCCAAGTCAACAAGTGCACGGCTGTATATGGGCTTCACTCCTTCCGGCTTCTTCAGATAAAGTTGCATGAGAGGGAGCCAGTAGTCTTCACTCCAGGATACGTGGTTTGCCATATCTTTTCTCTTATTGAATGCTAATGCAACAAAGATACAGTAAAATATCGAAAAGGAATGATAATTTCCCAGATTTTTTAGAAGGAGAGGGATATGAAATAAAACTTTCCATTTTCTTCCGTTCTGTTTCCTTTTGTATTGACTTCTATGCGTAAGATTACGATAGAGAGAAAATTAAGGAAACTAGAGCGGAAAAGAATGGAAAGTATAGAATCTACGGCTTAGGGTGAGGCCGTTAGTCGTTGTTAGTCTTTGAAGAAGTCACCACTCTTCACCATGTCCTCACTCTTCCAGGGAGCAGGTGCGCCGCCAAGATACTTGTGGAACCATTCGAGATGGGCATTGTAGTAGAGGGGCATTGACTTCAGGTTGGAAGGCCAGTGGCCATCGTTGTCGAAGACGATCAATCGGGAGGGAATGCCTAGCGTCTGGAGAATGGTGAAATACTCCAGCGACTGATTGTAGGATACGCGATAGTCGCGCTCACCGGTGATGATTAGTGTCGGTGTATGATAGTTTTTCACATACATGTTCGGGCTCCACTTGTCGTAGAGCTTTGAGTTCCAGGGCTGACCTCCGAGCTCAAAGTTGGGGAACCACAGTTCTTCGGTCGTACCCCACATGGCTCTGAGGTTGAATACGCCCATCATTGAAGCGAGACACTTGAAGCGGTGGGGCTGTCCCTGCAGCCCGTTCATGGAATAGCCGCCCTAGCCAGCCAGTTCATGAAATAGCCGCCATAGCTCCATCCCATGGCTCCCATGCGTGTGGAGTCGACATAGTTAAGCTCAGCGAGCTTATTAGTTACGGCGATGACATCCTCATAAGGTGAGCCACCCCAGTCTCCACTGATGGCCCGGCAGAAATCCTGACCGTAACCAGTAGAGCCGTGCGGGTTGGGATAGGCTACTACATAGCCGGCTCCGGGATATACCTGCCAGTCGGCGCGGAAGGAGTTCATCCACTGCATTTGTGGACCGCCGTGCACATTGACGATGAGAGGATATTTTTTTGAGGGATCGAAATTGTGGGGCTTGACAATGAACACTTCCACTGAATCGCCTTTTGCACCCATCACCCACATAGTCTCTGAGGGACGCATGTCGACCTCTGCTTCGAGTTGGTCGTTAAGATGGGTCACTTGTGTCTCACGTCCTTTCTTGTCAGCATGATAGAGGGCTGACGGTTTACCTGTCGTGGAGTAGCTGTAGTAGAAGCCACCTTTGCCGTCAGCACAGAAACCACTGATGGCTTTGCCGGCGATCACAGGGCGGATGTGGCCCTTTGCCAGGTCAACAGCATAGAGAGGCTCTTCACCGCGTACCTCTCCGAGGAAATAGATCTGCTTTGAGTCGGCGCTCCACTGGAAGTCATCTACCCAGTTGTCGAATTGTTCTGTAAGCACGCGTTTCTCTCCCGTCTTGCGGTTGATCAGTCCAAGGATGAAGCGGTCGCTCTCGTAGCCGGGAGTACGCTGGAAACGATAGGCGATCCAACGGCCGTCAGGTGAGTACTGTGGTGAGCCGTCCCAGGCTTTATTGTCGGCCGTCAGACAGCGTGTCTCACCACCAGTGACGGGCACTACCCAAAGGTCACAGTTTGTTGATGCTTCAGGATGGCGGTCGTGGTTGCTCAAGTAGCAGATTTCCTTACTGTCGGGTGAGAAGACGAAGCCTGAGGGACCGTTAGGTGAGAAGACAGGTGAGTCGTAGCGACCTGGAGTCAGGTCGGTATATTTCTTTGTCTGCAGGTCATAGACGAGGATGTGCCAGTAGCGGCCGTCGTTGTACTCTGTCCAGTGGCGGAGGAAGAGCGAATCGGTGAGATGTGCCTGCAGAGGATTCTTCTGCTTGGCAGTCAGGGCAGCAAGTTGTGCCTTGCCGTCAGTTCCGTCAGTGAGAGGATCCACTTGGGCGGCGAAGGCCACGTATCGGCCGTTAGGGGATACAATGGCACTTTGGACACCGAGTGCATAATCGGTGAGCTGTGTTGATACGCCGTTCTCCAGCACATAGAGCTGGGCTGTACCGTTCTTATAGGAAGTGTAATACAGCTTTTTACCATCTTCCGACCACTGGGGCGAAGCGCTCAGACTGTCATTGGTGACGGTCTTTCCGTCGACAACAATGTTCATAAACGATTTCTGACGGCTGAGAATGGAACCGCTGACGGTATAGGCCAGCTGTCCCTTGGCACTTACAGTAGGTCCTGAGGCATACTGTACGCGGTAGACATCCTTCACTTCGAAGGCCCGCTTCTGTGTCTGTGCGGTTGTTGTGAGGGCTGTGGCGAGAGCCAGGGTACCCAATAAAAATTTGTTCATTCTGATATATTGTTTTATAAAGACGCTGTGTAATTGTTGTTTTATTGCGTATGATTTTATCCGGCTTTTTATAAAGTTGGGGATAGATTGTCCTTTTATGTTTGCAAAACTAAACAAAATAATTGAAGAAAGGGAGTTTATCTTTCGGAAAAATCAATTTCGACTGGTTTCTGTAAACAAGTGTGTACTTACTGGGTTAATATAGGGACTGTCG
>HF988508.1 GCA_000431975.1 Prevotella sp. CAG:924
GGTGAAAAGATCTCTTTACGTACATACATTGAAGGGTTTTGAAACCTCAAACATTGTAGAAATAGACATTCTTTTTAGAGATGTAAATGCAAGTAGCTAATATACAGTATGTTATATATATTGCGAAATTAAAGAATTAGACATCGTTTTCTTGCCCGACATTTCCAAAATAGCTAACTTTGCAATTGAAACAACAAAAATGATTTAATATGAGGAAATTATTTACTATATTGTTATTGTTAATCACTGTTTCTGCGTTTGCCCAGCAATCGGTGATTGATACTGTCCGCTATCGGTTCTCATACGCTATTAAGGGAACGTTAGCTGAAACATCAAAAAAACAGTATGATGACGAACTTAGTGTTGATATTGGTGACAGCGTTACCTATTGCTACAGTCGTTGGCAGAAAGATAATGATGAATTATGGAAGAAGATCAAGGCTTCCGGAGGCTCAGCAAATGACTTTCTTGCCCAGCAAGGTCCGACAAGCCTGTACAACGAAGAAGACATTAAACATTATCCAAATAGAAGGAGCTTGACTGTCATTACTGCGCTTTATAAGGACTTGATCTATACGGAGAATATGCCGGAAATGAATTGGAATTTAGTCGCTGGTGACACCCTGATCTTAGACAACCCGTGTAAAAAAGCGGAATGTACTTTCAGAGGTCGCACATGGTATGCATGGTATGCTATGTCCATACCCATTCATGACGGCCCATGGAAACTTGGCGGATTGCCGGGTATGATACTATATGCCAAAGACAAGAAAGGACAGTTTTCCTTTGAATGCATTGGTATAAAGACTCATGTCAACACCCCAATGGAAGTTGAATTAAGAAAAGCTTTGAAGTCGACACCGCTAAAAGTACAGAAACTTAAGCAGTTAAACGAAAGTAATTATGAAGCTTATTCCAAGGCGATGGGCATTAAAGGAATACAGTACGGCTCAAAATCAAAGTCGCGAGTTGCCTGTCTGAAAGAATACTATTAACGTGTTGTGTCATTGAAAAAACTGTTATTGCTTTTACTTTTAGCATTGTCTTTTACAGCCAACGCACAAAACTTTACTGGTTTTGTAAAGGATTATAAGACACATAAACCCTTGGATTATGCGTCTGTGGTGGCTATGGATAGCATTGGCAATCCCGTTTCATTCAGGAATACAGGGGAAGACGGTAGTTTTTCCTTGCAGGTGACTGACAGCAAAGTCGTGAAGTCACTAAGTGTCAGTTATCTTGGTTTTGCCCCAAAGACAATTACGGTTTCAGAATATAAGCCTGGTATGACAATCTATATGCACCAGGATGCCATCGAAATAAAAGAGGTGGAGGTAAAAAGCAAGCGACTGCAACAGAATAGCGACACACTTATATATTCCGTTGCGGGATTCCGGCAGAAGCAAGACAGGAGCATTGCGGACGTCATTGCGAAGATGCCGGGATTGGATGTATCAGACAAGGGAACCATTACATATCAGGGCAAGCCTATCAACAAGTTTTATATTGAAGGCATGGACCTTATGGGTGGAAAATATGCCATGGCATCGGAAAACCTGTCAGCTAAGAAGGTGAAAAACGTGGAAGTGCTCAGAAATCATCAACCGATAAAGGCATTGAAAGGCATACACTTCTCCGACCAAGCTGCCCTCAATCTTATACTTGAAGACGAAGCAAAAGAGGTCTTGAATGGACTTATTGAGTTGGGAGCAGGGGCGCAAGTTCAAAAAGGTATAGGCAATGACTTTCTTTGTGACGGCAGGGCTGTGTCGATGCTGTTTGGCCGGAAGCATCAGAATCTTTCAATGTATAAATGGAATAACACTGGTAAGGACATACAGCATGAAATACGTGATTTGACATCAAGTTCGGATTTGGAAGACAACGATGTCACTTGGATAAACGACATCGCTGTCAGCGCGCCAGATTTGAAGTTGGAAAGATACAACTGCAATAATACTCATATAGCCGCTACCAACTGGCTTTTCAAGACTGGCAAGAACGCCGACTTGCGCTTGCAAGGCACTTACCTCTTTGACAAGACCATCGGTTACAGGAAAGACCAAACCACCTATACCAATATTTTAGGACAGCCTGTTATGGATGAATCGTATGATGCCAACAAATACAGAAGGGAAGCCAATGTAGAGGTGCTGTACAAGCAAAATCAGGACAGCTTGTATCTGGAGAACAGCATAAAGGCTTCTATCAACTGGAATGAATCTGCGGCAACAACAATGCTCAACGGTTCGTCAATACGTCAGGATGTCCAACCGAGAAAACGAGGATTAAATGATAATTTCAACCTCATAAAGAAGTTGGGAAACGGCCGCAGCTTTAATCTCAACGCAATGGTTGATTATCGTTACCTTCCCGGCAGACTGTTGACGGTCAGTGACTCCATACCGCAAAAGTTGAATGTAAAGACATTGAACGCAAAGGTAAGCACAGGCTTTCGACACAGGCTTTTGGGAATGTATATTTCTTACGATGCTCAACTCGGCTATAAGAATGACGATATAGAATTGGTGAATGGTGAGCCTCAGAAAGTCAACTACAGGGAAGTGGAGATGAAAGTTACACCGCGTGTAAGTTTTGAGAAATACGGTATAAGGTCTTCGCTTTCTGTCCCTTGCTATCTTGCTTTTTTCCATCTTGCAGGCAATGAAGACTACAAGTTCTTCGTGAATCCTTATTTCTTCATAGGTTATAAGCTCAGCGGAACATGGGACACTAACTTCTATTATAACCATCAATACACATGCTTTGGCATCAGCAACAATGTACCAATGACTTACTTTGTTGATTATACAACGCGGATAAAAGGAAGCGGTAAACTAGACTTCACTTCTCTTGACAGCTATAATGGCAAGTTGGAATATTCCAATCCTAACATAGGCTTATTCTTCAACCTGTCGGGTAGTTATGTTAAGACCAATGATGTTCCGATGCCCACTTATGACTATCGGGACAATGTTTACACCATGCAATCACTTGACTTGAAGTCTCGTAACGAGCAGATGCGTGGCTCTGCCGAGATTAGCAAGGCTTTCGGATATGGCAAGACGACATTCACTTTGGGTGGAGATGTTATTCAGAACAACTATAGCACATGGATTTCTGAGAAAGAGAACCACTGCCATTTACGATTCTATTCTGCTCATTTTAAGTTTGCCTTCATGCCGAGCACAGTATTTTCATTGGAAGAATATTCTGCCTTCAATAGTATGAAGTCCAAGAATACAACCAATCCTGAGTTGACTACAAAAGCGACGAATTCGTTCAATCACAAGCTAACGATGTTCTTCATGCCAGGTAACTGGCAGTTCTCCTGGGCTCATGAACTCTATCACAGCAATGACGAAAGTGTCAATACTGCTTATTTTTCTGATTTCAAGGTAACTTGGACGCAGAAAAGATATGAGTTGAGTCTTGGCGTGAACAACATCTTTGGAACGACAAAGTATGAGCGAATGACAATCTCTACTGATTACATGCAATATTCTTATAACCGTTTGCGTCCAAGGGAAGTAATGGCAAAAGTGTCATTTTCTCTATAGTAATCCATACAAGATTGACCACATGAGAAATCTTTATAATTTATTCTCTTAACCTGTAGCGTCATTATCAATCATCCCTATTCCCCAAAGACCATTCATAGGCTGGTTACCGACTACACCTTGTGCTAAACAAAAATCCCGAGGATGTCCTCGGGATTTTTTTTGATTAGACTTGTATATGTCTATTTTTTAGCGAATAGATATTTCTTTGCGACGAAGAAGAGGATGGCAAGAACGACGAGGGCAATGATGACGATCTTGATGTACTCGCCGTACTCCATAATCTTGTCGTTGAGATGTTCCTCGGGAACAATGGAATGGAAATAGTAGCCGAGGGTGGCGAGAATCATGTTCCATACACCGGCGCCGAGGGTGGCGTAGAGGATGAAGTGGCCGTAGTGCATCTTCGACAGTCCGGCGGGAATAGAGATGATTTCTGTCATGCCCGATCAGATAGAGATCATCAGTTATGGTGGTGCCGACCGCAGCCTTAGTCTTGACGCGCTGCGTTCCGGAATGCGTCTGCATGCCCGCCGTTACCGCAACAGACGCCTGGGCGACTTCCTGCATGAGCTCGGATTGACCGAAGGTCGTGGAACCGGGCTGCCAACCATTCACCGTGAGTTAAAGAAGAACGGGTCTCCCGACGCTTATATTGAGACCGACCCAGACAGGACATATTTCATTATAGCCATTCCTTGCCATAAAGACTTCGTGACTGACGAACTCGTAGTAGACCCAAGCGGCAATGTCGTCGGCAAGGACTGGGTTACCAAGCTGGGTCAGAGCTGGGTCAGAGAGGATGACGCAGCTAAGGCAATAGAGTCTATAAACTCTCTGTACCACATTGATTTAACTGCATCACAAGCTGGGTTACCAACTGGGTTACTAACTGAGTTACTATCTACATTGACAAAACAAAATTTGTCATCGAGAAATCTTCTAGAAAGGTTAGGATTAACATACCAGAAAAAGAATCGTGATAAATATATATCACCTTTAGTTGAAATTGGCGTTATTGCATGGGATGAAAGCCTTTCCAAGCGCAGCCCTAACCAGACCCTTCACCTTACCGATCTCGGCAAGGCAGTCCTGCAACGAATCAAGAAGTAACACAATAACACACTCACATTCTTACATTTATTAGTATGTTATAGCCCATGCAAACCTATCTCGCACCCAAGAAGCGCCTGATACCTTTGCTCGTCGTCTGCACAATATTCTTGCTGGCGATACCCCTTGCCCTCTTTCTGTCACCAAGCCATTTGCTTTTGGTCTTTGATATTTTCATCCCCATTATCATTGTGGTCTTCCATGCAATGTGGCATTGCGTGCCTACAAATGGTAGGCAGATGTTTCTCCTTAACAAGTTGATCATCATCGCTGACAAGCGTTATCTTGCTTCCAAGACTTCCATCCGCCGTTATGGCAGCAACATACATCCGGAATTGAATGTCTCTGCCCGTATCGCTGTCAGAGACAAGACCCTGTGGCAGCAGGCCTTCAAGAAATAGCTTTCCGTTTTCCAGTTCTCGCCCAACATTAACGCTCTTAGAAAGAAAAATCCCTTGCAAACCAATGGTTCGCAAGGGACTAAATTTATTAAAGGGTACCCAGACTCGGGCTCGAACCGAGACGGATTGCTCCATTGGTGTTTGAGACCAACGCGTCTACCTATTCCGCCATCTGGGCTTACATTATATAAATGTGGTTGCAAAGATACGACGAAAAATCGAATCGGCCAAATTTTTTACGCATTCATCTCATTTTTTCTATTCAAAAATGTGCAGCGGGGTAACATTACCCCGCTTGTACATCAATATTTGAAGCTCGAACCGCCAAGGAACTCACGCAGCAACGATGTGGGCGGGATATCCCTGTTAGGAATCGGACGAAAATAGCGGAGGAACTTCAGCAACCGGTAGGCTTCCGAATATTCGGGGGCATTCTCCGGTACCTGCTCCAGCAACGGACTGGCCTGTTGCTTGATGACCGCTATCTCAAAGAGCATGGCCGTATTGAACGTGGCGTCGGCATTCTCCTGAAAGGGGAATATCCATTTCGCCTCTCCCGCACGTACGCTCGGCCACCGTCTGATCGTCTCCTGCGCATTGACGCCCCGGTACTTATAGTCGCGTATGATACGGCGCAACAGACGATTGTCCGTCGTCGGTATGTAATTATGTGTATCAAGGAGGATCGTTGTCAGTGCGGAGGCAAAGACACGATAGATCAGCGGTTGGGGTATCTGTGACGTCAGCTCAGGATTGAGCGCATGGATACCTTCCACGACCAGTACATTGTGGGGCCCCATCTTCAGGCGCTTGCCGCTGGCCTCACTCTTTCCCGTCTGGAAGTTATACTTAGGCAGCTCGATCTCCTCACCGCGGAAGAGGGCGTTGAACTGCTCGTTGATCTTCTTCAGATTGAGGGCATAGATCGACTCATAGTCATAGTCACCATTGGCACCACGCGGCGTCTGCTCACGGTCGACGAAATAATCGTCGAGTGATATCTGCAACGGCTGGATGCCGTTGGCCAGGAGCTGGATGGAGAGACGCTTGCAGGTCGTCGTCTTACCCGACGATGACGGACCGGCGATCAGCACGAGCTTCACGCCCTTGCGTCCTGCTATCTCATCGGCGATGCGCGATATCTTCTTTTCCTGCAAGGCCTCAGACACATTGATCAGCTCCGTTGTCCGTCCGTTCTCCACCGCCTCGTTGAAATCGCCCACCGTGCGCACGCCGATGATGTCCTGCCAGCGGTGATGTTCCTTGAATATCTCGAACATCTTGTCCTGATGGATCATCTCCGGCAGCAGGCCGGGGGCCTTCAGCGACGGGATACGCAGCAGCAGGCCATCAAAATACTTCTCCAGGCCGAACAGATAGATCTGCCGTGTATTGGTCAGCAGCGACCCATAATAATAATCGTAGTAGCCGTCGATGTCATACACCGTTGTGTACAACGAGCCTGACGTGCGCAGGAGCTTCACCTTCGACGTATATCCCAGCTTCTGGAAGAGATCGATGGCGTCGTCGGTCGTCATCTCATGGCGGCGTATCGGCAGCCCCGCAGCGATATATTCCTCCATCTGTGCCTTCACGGCGGCCACATCCTCGATCGTCACCTCGTGTCCGATCTTCAGATCGCAGAAGTAACCGTTAGACACCGGGATGTCGATCACCACCTCCGACTGAGGCCACAGCTGATGCACCGCCTTGCAGAGCACGAAGAAAAGCGTACGCGTGTAACAGCGCGAGGCTGAGGGATGGCGCATGTCGAGAAACTCCAGATCCTTATTATGGTAGATGCGGTAGTGCATGCCTTCCGTCTTATTGTTCACACGCACACAGACGGGGCCGTGATCCATCGTCACGCCGCTCACCTTGTAAGCATCCTCTACCGTTGAACCGATAGGCACCTCAAACACTCCGCCATTGTTGCGACAGCGGATCTTCACCATCTGCCCGTTTCGCGTGGAAGCGGGCTTTATGACTGTTTCGTTCATTTTCATTTCATTTTAATGATATCCGGCAGTATGACAGACAGCAACCCTCCGACAGGGAGTCGGACGGCCACGCCCCCGCACAAACACCGGTACGGCCGTTCAGGACGTCAATTTGCCGTCATCTATTTCCAGAGGTAAAGTTAGGAAAAAAAAACGGCAGTTGATACCATTAAAGAATATTTTTAGTATATTTGCAATCGAATAGTAATTCCACTTACATATATTTTATGGCAACAAGCGAATACGTGATGATCTTCTGTAAGATCCTGGGCTCCCTTGCCCTCTTGATCTACGGAATGAAGATTATGAGTGAGGCCCTGCAAAAGATGGCGGGCTCCCAACTGCGCCATATCCTGGCGGCAATGACCACTAATCGTTTCACCGGCATGCTCACCGGTACCTTTGTCACCTGCGCCGTACAATCATCCTCGGCAACGACAGTGATGACCGTGAGCTTCGTCAATGCCGGTCTACTAACTTTGGCGCAAGCCATCTCCGTAATCATGGGAGCGAACATCGGTACGACGCTCACCGCCTGGATCATGTCCTTAGGCTACAACATCGACCTGACGACCGTCGTCTTCCCCGCTTTCTTCATCGGAATCATCCTTATTTATAGTAAATCGAAACGCTACATCGGCGATTTCCTCTTCGGTATAGCCTTTCTCTTCTTTGCATTAGTCTTATTGAGCGCAGCGGGCAAAGAGCTTGATCTGGAGCACAATCCGGATGCCCTCAATTTCTTCGTGTCCTTCGACGTACACTCCCATCTCTCCATTATAGGCTTCGTACTCATCGGTACGGTGATCACGTGTATCGTGCAAAGCTCGGCAGCCGTGATGGCCATCACCATCCTGCTCTGCTCCACGGGCGTGCTTCCCATCTATCTGGGTATCGCCCTCGTGCTTGGTGAGAACATCGGAACGACAGCCACGGCCAACCTCGCGGCCCTCGGCGCCAACACGCAGGCACGGCGTGCCGCCCTCGCCCACCTCTTCTTCAACGTCTTTGGAGTGATCTGGGTGCTCTGCCTGTTCTATCCCTTCGTCAACTTCGTATGCAGCCTAGTAGGCTACAATCCCGACGGCACCGGCTACACGCCTGCCCAGAAAGCGGCCTTCCTGCCCATCGTGCTGGCAGCCTTCCACACCTGCTTCAATGTCACCAACACCTTCGTGCTCATCTGGTTCATCCCGCAGATCGAGAAATTCGTCTGCTGGATCATCAAGCCTAGAAAGGGTGCCGGCGAGGAGGAGGAGTTCCGTCTCCGCTTCATCCAGGCCGGTATCATGAAGACGCCGGAGCTCTCCGTACTCGAGGCCCAGAAGGAGGTGACCAGCTTCGGCGAGCGCATCCAGCGTATGTTCAATATGGTGCGCGAGCTCCTGGGCGAGGAGGACGAGCAGAAGTTCACGAAGCTCTTCGCACGCATTGAGAAATACGAGCACATCTCCGACAACATGGAGATCGAGATCGCACGCTACCTCAACGACGTGAGCGATGCCCACCTCTCTGACGACACGAAGGGCAAGATCCGCTCCATGCTCCGCGAGATCTCCGAGATCGAGAGTATCGGTGACAGCTGCTACAACATGGCACGCACCATCTCGCGCAAGAAGAAGGGCAAGGAAGAGTTCACCGCCCAGCAGAACGAGAAGATCCACCAGATGTTCGAGCTCACTGACGATGCCCTCACACAGATGAACGTCCTCTTCTCCAATCCGCGTGAGATGGGCAACGTCAACCGCTCATTCAACATCGAGAACGAGATCAACAACTACCGCAACCAGCTGCGTACGGAAAACATCAACGCCGTCAACTCGCACCAGTACGACTATGCCATCGGCACCCTCTTCATGGACATCATCCAGGAGTGTGAGAAGCTCGGTGACTATGTTGTCAACGTGGTCGAGGCACGCATGGGCGTGCGACAGATCGACGAGGACGAGCACACCAAGAAGCAGTCTCAGACTGTAAACGCATAAGCCACTCGCCTGTGACACCGGTGGCTTGACAGCCACCATCAACGGAGAGGGCCCGCAATGATCATTTCGTTGCGGGCCCTCTCCTTGTCTGTCTCCATACCCCGGAGGAACGCAAGCGGCCATCCCGCTCCAGACTATCCATGGAATCATACCATCCTGCAATCGGCTCACTTGATAAATATAGGGGAGTTATACTGCTCAAATGAAGTACAGGGATGAAAGGCGGAGGAA
>HF988509.1:0-2475 GCA_000431975.1 Prevotella sp. CAG:924
TGCCATTTCCTTTTTTACCGGACAGCAATAATTTCAGACAATATCGCGGTGCAGTCACGCAGAGCTAAAAGGTTCTGCGTGACTGTATTGTTTTTCGTTGGGCGGCAAATTGCCTGGACGAACCGGATCTTACAAGGGTACGTAATAAGGAAAAGGACGGTTGTTCGCCGGCAACAGATAAGGATTAGTATTGTCGGCAAGCAGGCGATGTTTGAGAGCTCGTCTGTGCATAGAGGGATTCTATGGATGCTGAGGCCTCTCGTGGGTAATGGACGGTGTATTGACTGGCATCAGACCGTTTGATCCCTAACTCCTGGAATATCATGGTATGGCATGTGCGTCATTCTTGGAGATGAGTGGCCGGACGGATTATGAAGTTCGTATCTGTGAGTCTAAGGTCTGTTAATATGTATAACCCGAGTTAACAATAGGGATGACGTCCGGATTAGTTTTGTAAATTTGCATGTGGCGGTCAACCGGATTAATCCCTGATCGTTGGAGATCCGAAAGATGTCGTACTATTATTGGGCGGTTTGTCTGCCGTTTTTGTTGAAGGCATAGCTATGTCGGAGCAAGGCATTGTGAGGACACAGCCGTGAGGACGGAAGACGTCAGGCAGACCAATAAAATAGTTTAATGACGACAGGGGTTAAGGCGCTACCAGTCTCTCTGCAGTTGTCAGACAGATGCTGCAGGGAAATGGTCCGACTCGTACAGTGCGCATGGGTCATTCATAAAATATGATATTCAAACGGTAAAATCAATTGTTATATGTGGAGGTATTATGCCTTGCTGTCAGCCTTCTTCGCTGCGCTGACAGCCATTTTTGCGAAGATTGGAGTGAAGGACATTAATTCTGATCTGGCTACGGCCATCCGTACCTTGATCATCTTGGTCATCACGTGGGGTATTGTGGTGTTTGAGCATCAAGGGGCGGGCATCCGCGATGTAGGACGGCACACATGGCTGTTTCTCATTTTGTCGGGGGCTGCCACGGGCCTGTCGTGGCTGTTCTATTTCAAGGCGTTGCAGACGGGTGATGTGTCACGTGTGGCGCCAATAGACAAGTTGAGCGTAGTCATCACCATCTGCTTGTCGTTTTTGCTGTTGAGAGAGCCGGTTAGTCTGCGAGTCATCATTGGTGCATTGTTGATTACTTGTGGTAGTATGGTCATGTTGATAAAGTAGCTTTTTCCTTACCTTCTTGAGGCATCAATGCGGTGGTGCCTAAGAGTCGCAGATGGACTGGATTCGTGCTGAGAGGTAGTCTGTATTCTGTGGAGCATTAGACATTGAGTCTTAGTACGGAATGTTCCGGCTTACGGATAAGGCTGTTCCTCTTATGGATGGTTATCTTTATTGTGGAAGATAATCAAGAATGGGATATGGAAACGATGACACCAGCAATTGTAAGGGGAACGCCTGTCATTGTTCCTGTAAATTAGTATAGAGTACAGAGGCGCGTCGGCCATTGGAAGATACCGATGTTGCTATTTCGATGACAGGCATTATGCGAGATGGCTGTGGGCAGGTAAGGATGCAGGGTGAGTTTGTCCGATGATTTTTGTAGGCGGGGTATAAAAGGCAATAAGCCTAAAGACTTTCGTCTTCAGGCTTATTGATGTTACGTACTGGCGGCATCTGTGACGAACGGGCCACGAAGGTGATGCCCGTCTTGCGGGGCTTGGGCTGGTGCAGCTTCTTGCGCAGCCAGGCGGCCTTCCGCTTCTCATAGTCTTCGCGATGACGCTCTAAAAAATTGTCTGCCATTATTTGAATTTACTGTAGATGACGCTGATCTGTATAGGACTGTCTGTCGCTGTTCCCCTCACCAGTTTCGTACTCGTCAGTGCCATGTTGTGGGTCACCTTCGTCGTGACGACAGAGGAGGTCGAGGAGGAGGTCGTGGTGGTTACTTCCACAGGGATGAGCACCACCTTGTTCCAGTTGGCGGAGCGGCGGTCGCAGTTCTTCATTGTCGTGATCATGCCGGCAATGTTATTGAACGTATAGTTGTTGTTATTGCTGCTGGAACTGTATCCCCACGAGGCGACATAAGAGTTGATGTTGTTGTAGATCTCCCGTTTCTCGAAGAAGGAGTAGAGGGAGTCCTTAGGTATCATCAGTACAGTCTTTGGCACGGCGAGCTGATAGTCACTGCTGTTCGTGTTGTTGATGCGCTGTATGACGACCTTCGCCGTACTGATCGTATCGTTCTCATGTCCCTTGATGATGTCCTCCACAGGGAGGGTGAGCTCGGTGAAGATGCCGGCAGGTGTCTTCAGGTAGGTGCAGGAGTTGTCATCGACCAGACGCTGTAAGGCGGTCTTGCTGTTGCTGATCTTTGAGGTCTGCAGCACTTCCTCCGTTCCCCAGAACGCGGTGCTTACTCTGTTGACAGAGTCGGCATACCACAGTTTGTAATATATGGCCAACTCTGAAGCGAAGATGTAGGCCATGTTGCCTAGACCGCTC
>HF988509.1:2498-5787 GCA_000431975.1 Prevotella sp. CAG:924
CCGCTCTTCGACTCGAAGTAGAAACCGGGTACGAGGTTCTCGCGGAACTCATAGCTGTTCTTGAAGTATTCAGGGTGCTGGTAATACTGCTGCATGATATACGTACCATAGTTGTTGTACGTCTTGCCGTCCTTGTCTGTATAGGGCTCGTTGAGACGGATGGGGATGCTGGCAGTATAGGTGGTCGTGTCACGGATATTCTCTGCGACAGTGAAGTCGGTCAGACTATACACCTTATTCTTCTGGATGCCGTCTTTACGGATATATCCGTTCTCGATCGGCGAGAAGTTGCTGTAATAGTTACGATCCTCGTTCATCGGCTTACCCATCTCGTAGGCCGTGAGCTTCATCGTCTGTGTGGAGTCACCATAGAAGTCGGTATAGAAAAGCCGGAGCACACACGAGTCGGCCTTGATGTCACCGAAATGATTGTTGCCTTCGGCATCGACAGTCAGGACAGAGTCTTTCTCCGGGAAGCCGAAGCCCTCGAGACAGGTGAACTGGGTCATGAAGTCGCCCGTAATGTAGTTGCCCGATTCCGGGTCTTTCACCTTTCCGAGATAGCCCGTGATGGAATTGGAGAGGACGGAGTCTGCCAGAATAGACCGGCTTTCCACATTGAAGGTAGCGGCCTGTACGGTCACCCCGTCAAGATTCGTATTGAGCGAATTGCCTATCATGTCTGTGGTCTCATCACAGGCTGCGAAGGTTAAGGCAAGTCCGAAAAGGAGTGCTAAGCTGGATTTTGCTTTCATGATTTGAAATAATAGGCTGTTGAGCGGGGCCGCGAGCTTGCAGATGAGCCTTACCGCTCAGCAGCCGTGCCGCTCATGGGCTGTTTTATTTAGAGATTTCATTGTACAGGTCGGCATAGGCCTGTGCGTAATCGTCACCGGGATAGCGGAGCAGTGGGCAGCCTTTGTTGCTGGCATAGTTCAGTAGATCGGCATTCACCTCCTTGCCGGCCTCTACGACGGCGTCGCTATAGTCGATGGCGAGCTTGCCCAGCTCGATGAAGTCGAAGTCTTCGGCGTAGGAAGCCAGCAGGTCGGCTTTGGCGTCACGGAATTCCAGGCAGCGTTTGAAGTTCGTGCCAAGGCTGCTCTTGAACTGATTGTGGAAGAGGGAGGTCACCACCTTCGCGTTGGCAAAGGAGGGATCGTCGTGATAGGCTGTCTTCACATAGAGAGGCACGACGCTGGCCATCCAACCCTGGCAATGGATCACATCGGGAGTCCAGCGCAGTTTCTTCACGGTCTCCAGCACGCCGCGTGCGAAGAAGATGGCACGCTCGCCGTTGTCGGGATATTCAGCGTTGTTCTCGTCTTCTGTCATGGCCTGACGCGAGATGAAGTAGTCTTCATTGTCGATGAAGTAGACCTGGATATGACTGGAGGGAATGCTGGCTACTTTGATGATCAGGGGATGATCCGTCTCGTCAATGATCAGATTCATTCCCGAAAGGCGGGCTACCTCATGGAGCTGTCGGCGACGCTCATTGATGTTTCCCCATTTAGGCATGAAAGTACGAATCTCAAATCCTTTTTCCTGAATTTTATTGGGGAGTTCGCCACCCATAATTGACATTTCGCTCTCAGGAACGTACGGAACGATTTCCTGATTGACGTAGAGCACCTTCTTTTTTCCCATCTCGTTTTAGTTTTTTTATCGTGAGAAGCTTTGCGACAAGGCTCCATCTGTTTGATGTAGAGCGCGCTGTACAAATGCTTATTGGCTACAAAGTTACTAAGAAAATACGAGAAAACGCCCCGTTTTTGCATGAATTAGCAATAACGGAGCGTTTTTAAGTTTTAGGCGGTAGCTTTTATTCTACCACGAAGAGAGCATCGTCTTCCATGACGCTCTGGCCCACCTTCACACAGATGGCGGTTACCTTACCGTCCTTCTCTGCTTCGATGTTGTTGGCCATCTTCATGGCCTCGAGTACGAGCACGGCGTCTCCTGCCTTTACCTCGTCTCCCACCTTTACGTTGATGGCGGTGATCGTACCGGGCAGCGGAGCCTTCACGGCGTTGGCGCTGTTCACGTTGGCAGCTGCGGGAGCGTCGTTGTCATCAGCGGCTGCAGGCTGACCGAGCACTACCTTCTTCTTCTCCGGCTCTGCGGGCTTCTCCATCTCTACCTGAAAGTCCTCGCCGTTGACCTTCACGCTGGCAACGTTGGTCTCTTCATTGATCTCGCCGATCTCAACAGTATATTCCTTACCGTCGATGGTATATTTGAATTCTTTCATTTTTATTATGGTTTTGCGGTGAATGAAAGGAACTTTGCGTTCCACAGTGTATGCCGGGGCTTGATGGTGATCACGCCTGGCTCCTTGTCGTGCACATTGTTGCCCTGGAACTCATAGAGTGCCATGGCAATGGCAGCATATACATTCTTGTCCATTTGTTGATATGTTAAGTTTGATTGGTCAGTGAGCCGGTGGGTGTAAAAGGGGCGATAGGGTGATGGGGAAGTCATGTCCCCTGATCCTTGTCCGTTCTTTCGCCGGCTCACTCACAGAATTACATCGGCATGCATCCGTGCTTCTTGGCAGGCAGGCTCTGACGCTTGGTAGCGAGCTGGGCCAGACCGCGGCAGATGCGGAAACGGGTGTTGCGTGGCTCGATCACATCATCGATATAACCGAACTGGGCTGCCTGATAAGGATTAGCGAAGGTCTCGGTGTATTCCTCCTCCTTCTCTGCGAGGAAGGCCTTAACGTCCTCACCGGCTTCCTTCTTGGCCTTGGCCTCTTTGCCGCAGAGAATGGCAACGGCACCGGAGGCACCCATTACGGCGATCTCTGCTGTAGGCCATGCGAAGTTCAGGTCGGCACGGAGCTGCTTGCAGCCCATCACGATGTGGCTGCCACCATAGCTCTTGCGCAGGGTGATGGTGATCTTGGGCACTGTGGCCTCACCGTAAGCGTAGAGCAGCTGGGCACCGTGAAGGATCACGGCGTTGTACTCCTGACCGGTACCGGGCAGGAATCCGGGCACGTCAACGAGGCTGACGATAGGAATGTTGAAGGCGTCGCAGAAGCGGACGAAGCGGGCACCCTTGCGTGAGGCGTTCACGTCGAGCACACCGGCATAGGCGGTAGGCTGGTTGGCTACGATGCCGACGCTCTGGCCGTTGAAGTGTGCGAAACCGGTGATGATGTTCTTGGCGAACTTAGGCTGCACCTCGAAGAACTCGCCGTTGTCGGTGATGGCTGTGATCACCTTATACATATCGTATGCCTGGTTGGGATCGTCGGGCAGGATCTCGTTCAGCAGGTCGG
>HF988510.1 GCA_000431975.1 Prevotella sp. CAG:924
GAGCCATATGCTCGTTGCCCATTGAGCCATATACTACTTTGCCCCTGAATATATATTCCTGATTCCCCCTAATCTTGCCAGCCGGTTTCCGCCTTCATCAACTGAAACCGTAGACACCTTGCGGAAAGTCGTCCTAAGAAAATAGACCGTTAGGAAAAAATCGTACTGTCTCCCTTGACAGCCAACCATGATTTTTCCTGGTTTGACTAGTGCTATCAGGCTGATGCCTGATAAAAGTGGACTGCTGTCATACAAAGATAAATAAGCATTGAAGTAAGCTTAACTCGTCGAGAAGAGGGATGCCGGGAATGACAGATTCGTCATTTAGGACTCGGCGTTATGAGTGAGGGCGCAACAATATCGTCAGATTTGAGAGATTCTTGATAAAGGTATATTCGTTTACGATGTTGCGTAAATTTAAGAATGAGCTACGTGAAATATAAAAAAAGTGGCGGCAACCATCCTGTACAAGCAGGATAATTGCCGCCTTGATGTCAAATGTTCATAGGATTAATTATATGTATCAGCTTTTGCTTTCTTAGTCATACATCGGTCAGATGTTTATTTGCCGTATGCGCCGAAGAACTTCTGCGGAGCCTCGGCCTTATAAACCTTGCCACCTACGGTCAGACCTTTGTTTACGAAGTCCATGTCTGAGAGGGTGAAGAGGCCGCTGCCGTCGGTAGCGCCGTCAACCATTGACGTTACGGCGAAGTTCCATGAAGGATCGAAGGTTACGTTGTCGAGTCCTACAGTGTTGTAGTCGAATCCAACGAACTGTATGTTGATATCGTTGGCAGCCTTGGCAATAACACTGTGAGCATCTACGGCGTCATAATAGTTTTCGTGTGCCATGTTGTATCCTGCAAACGGAGTCTTCACGCCGCCTTCTTCCTTATCCTGTGCGAACGGGCTCTCAACGCTGCCAGAGATGTAGCAGTTGTAGTCAATCTTTGAGTTGAGGTCGCATCCGTCCTTTATGCCAGGATTGCCCCAGTTCGGAGTCATGGCGCGGAACTTACAGTTGACCATCAGGTTGTTGAACACGTTGGCCAGTATGTTCTTCTCTACATATATGCATCCGCCCTTAAAACCGTCGCGGCGCCATCCTGCGTTGATGATGGTGTTGTTGTAAGCCACACACTTGGCCTGTCCGCGGCCTGCCGTATCGTCCTGACCGGAGCTTGACAGCTTGAGTCCGTTGGTGTTGGGGCTGTACATCACGTTGTATGCCACGGTTGTGGATGTTCCTGCCTTAACGTTAACAGCCTCACCGCCTGTGGCTCCGTTGCAGTAGAATGTGTTGTGGGTAATGATTCCCTTGCCGCCCTGCATATATATGCCGTCAGCATATCCGTTGCGGATGGAGCAGTTCTCAACAACGAGGCTTCCCTTGAAGTCAGGACCTGTTGTTATCTGCACGCCGTTGTCCTCATTCTCCGTATAGATACCGCTGATCACTGAAGGAGAGTTGGCAGTCATCAAGCTTCCAGTATATTCGATCTCGCAATAGTTGAACAGTGCCTCGGCCTTGGGATCAGAGCTGTTGAGCATGAATCCGCCCCAGAGGTTCTTGCAGTCGAGTACGTTGTCGAAGGTGCGGGCTTCTTCGGGGATGGAGAACAGGATAGGAGCGTCGGCAGTACCGTTACAGTAGATGTTGCCGTGAACGGTGAACTCAATGCCGGCTCCGTTGCCGTCGTTAGAGTTGAATATCACCTGCACGCCTTTCTCTATCGTAAGGCTCTTGCCTGCCTCTACCTCGAGCTGACCTTCAACTACGTATGTGGTATATGCGTTCCATGTGCCTTCTACCTTGCCGCTTACCTTAACCTGGTTCATCGTAACGCTTACGTTGCAGGTCTGGGCCTGTGAGGGGTTGCCTTCGGGAGTGGCGGTAATCGTGGCGGATCCGGGAGCTACGGCTGTTATCACGCCGTCGGCAACCGTTGCCACGCTCTCGTCCGACGAGCTCCATGCCACGTTGCGGTTGCTTATATTCTCAGGGTAGAATGAGCATGTCAGTGTGTCGTTTTCACCCGGGGTCATGCTCAGGGATGTCTGTGAGATGGTGAATTTGCTCAGGGTAGAGACTTCTTCGTCATCATCACTGCTGCAGGCCGTGAAAGCCATACATGAAATGGCAATCAGCATCATTGCCAAAAACTTAATCCTTTTCATAAAGAACTTTTGGTGTTGATAATTAATAAAATATGAATTGTTTGTTCTATGTATGTATTTACAGCTTATATCTTACGCCAAGCATAAACGAGGCGCCGGTCTTCTCCTCGCGCTCAACTATTCCGCCGTCGTAGCGGCGTACGTTCTCAATCTTGGCGTTGCGGTCGTTGGCGTGGTAGTAGCGTATGAGCGGTGTGTTGAGCAGGTTCTGTCCTTTGAGGAAGATGCTCAGTCCGTTCTTGAATGCCTTTTCCACGCTGAGGTCGAGCTGTGCCATTCCTGCGTCCCAGCGGTCGTTCTCATACATGCGGTCGATGACGGCGAGGCGCTTGCCTGTGTAGGAGAATGCCAGCTGTCCGTTCCATCCGCGCTTGGCATCCTTGAAGAGCAGCGAGCAGTTTACCACGTGCTGTGCCTGACCGAAGAGCGGACGGGTCTGGTCTACATAAGTCGTAGTAATGGTTCCTGCGGCATCTTCCACCTCGCGCATCTTTGTCGTAGTGATGCTTGAGTGGGTGAAGGTGTAGTTGGCCTTGATGCCGAACCAGTTGAAATATTTCATGAAGTCGATCTCAACGCCCCAGTTGGCTGCGTCGCCATAGTTGCCCGGAGTGTAATAAGAATCCTGACCCTTGACCACCATTCCGTACTCTATAGGATCGTAGATCTTCTTGTAGAACAGACACACCATGAACTGTTCGCTCGAGTGGGGGAAATACTCATATCTGAGGTCGAAGTTGTCGGCCGTTGAGTGCTTCAAGTCGGGGTTACCGCTCTCGGTGTAGTCCTCGTTGATCTGGTGATAAGGCACAATCTCGAAGAAACTCGGACGGTTGATGGCTCTGTAATACGACAGGCGCAGGTTGGCGTTCTTGTGTACTTCGTATTTGATGTGTGCGTCGGGCAGCCAGTCTAAGTAGTTCTGGTTTCCGCCGTTGGCGGCTCCATCAACGGGGTAGTAGAGCGTGTAGCCCTGGTCGGTGTGCTCGGCTCTGAGTCCTGCGATAAACTGCCAGCGTCCGCGTGTGTAGCGCACCTGTCCGTAGCCTGCGCCTATGCGCTCGGTCGCGTCATAGTTGAGCGGGTTGGCATAGCTTGCGGTAACGAGGCGGAAGTCGATCTCGTCGAAGTTGTTCCAGTCGTCGCCGCGGAACTGGTCGTAGCGTTCTGTCAGGCTCTTGTCGGCATCGTAGGGCTGAAAGTCGAACTCGTTGTAGAAGCTCTTGCGCTTCTTGTCGCGGTACATGCCTCCTGCCATGAAGTCGAACACTCCTCCGTCGGCAGTATTCAACTTATAGTCGAGATCAAGATATCCGGCAATGTCTTTGTCGCTGTTGTGCTCCCAGCGTCGGATGGCTCCCAGGTCCTTGTTGACCCACTGTGACGTTCCCGTCTTGTTGCTCATCAGATTGATGTAGGCATTGTCGGGGGTCTCGTTCTTTGCCTCGGCAATGTTGAATCCCCACTTCACGCCCAGCGCGCCGTTGTCGAGCAGCTGATGCTCACCGCGGAGCGTCGAGTTGATGATGTTCTGATGCTGCCAGCGCATACGTATCTCTTCCTCGTCGTCGGTCACGGCATCGCGCACCTGTGCGTTGCGGAAGTCCATGTATCCGTTATACCACGTGAGTTTGTTGCGGTCGTTTATGTCATAGTCGAGTTTCAGGTGGGCGCCGAGCCTTGTCTGCTGTTCAGAGAAGTCGCGGTCGGTAATTATCTGAATGCCGTCGCTTCCGGGGTTGCTGTCGTACATGTCGCTTATCTTGCCCTTGTTGCGGTTGGAAAAGCTGAGGGCAGCCATGACACCGAGATGATCCTTGAAGAAGCGGTCGCCGTAAGACACACCCAACGAAAGGTCGGGCAGCGGCTTCTGTGACTTCATGTGCAGGTTGCTCGTGGTGAAGTCGGTGGCGTCAACGGGATATGAGTTACCGTATTTCTCAAAGGGACTCTTCTTGTCAATGTCACCGTATCTGAACGACTGGAAGTCGTGGTCGAAGAAGTAAGAGTTGTAGCCTGTCGATACGTTGATGTTGAACATACGGCTCGACGGGGCGTCCTTCATCACCATATTTACGGCACCGCCTATGCCGTCGCCCTCCATGTCGGCCGTAAGCGACTTGGTTACCTCGAGACGGTCGAGAAGCTCTGAGGGGAATATGTCGAGCGGAACAAAGCGGTTCTTATTGTCGGGACTTGGGATCTTGACGCCGTTGACCAATGTATAGTTGTAACGCTTGTCCATGCCTCGCAGGATGGCATACTGGCCCTCGCCTGAACTGCTGCGCTCCATCGTGACACCGCTCATGCGCTGAATGACGTTGGCCACGGTCAGGTCGGGACTAAGCTCTATCGACTTCTGGCTCATGACGTTCATTATATTCACGGCATTCTTCTCCATCAGACGGGCTGCCGTTTCAGAGCGTCCGTGATTGGCGGCACTTACAACCACACCTGCCAGCTGAACGTCTGTGCTGGTCATAGGTATTTCTACCGACTCCTCGTCTGAAGTTACTTTCACCTCAACGGGCTTGTAGCCCAGGTAGCTGCAAACAAGCGTACATTTGTTCTTGTCGACGGATAAATTAAAAGTTCCGTTCAGACCGCTGACAGCGCCTTCTTTCGGGGCTTCCTTGACGATAACATTCGCTCCAATAATCTCTTCTCCTGTCTGTGCGTCTTTAATCCTGCCTTTGATAATCCTACCTTCAGCCTGGAACATAGCGGTGCTCAAGGCCAGCAGCAAACACAACCTTTTCATCTTCTTGCCTATCTGTTTTTATTTGGTTTTGCCTTTATCCTTAATCGGCTGCAAAAGTAGGCATTCAACGTTTCAAGAATATTACAAACATATAAAAAGGATGATAAGACTAGGGAAAGGCGGACGCAATGGCCGGAGAACAAAAATATCCTTATACCTTAATATATATAGCAAGAAACCTGGATTAATCCCAAATCGGTCATTGGAAACTAATTTTTTGTGGCGTGGGTTGTAACTATTAGATATACAGCAATTTATGATTGCTATTTTCTAATGGCGGTCATTAGAAAATTGCTTTTCCAAAGTATTGAATATTAATGAATGACAAACGAGACCCCGAAAATACACATATTCTAATGACCGAGTTGGGTTTATACTGGTTTAACTCCCATTTACTTCGATGCTTGATCCCGAAAGGATTAACTATTATTTTTATAATTATGCAGATGTTTGATATTCGAGAAGGATTGACCGGTTCTTGCCATGGTACAGTGTCACGAGCTTTTTCACTCTTTTCACCAACTCCAATGATATCTCCAAAAGTATGCTGTAAAGCGATGTTTGTGATGATAAGTAATTGCTCTTACGAGCACCAATAAATAAAAAGGGAATGATGCCATACCCTTCGCCATCCCTTGCAAATATCTGTGTGGTGTAGGTCGTAGGGACGTATGGGTTTCTTTTAGGTGTCTGGAAAGGTGATATAGGTTCAGGGGGCATGGAAGCCGGGTGTAAAGACAAAGTCACCTGGCTTCTTGAAAACAGCATCCTTTCAGGGGGTAAAAGGATGCTGAGAGAATATGCGAGCTGTCGCCTTCGGTTTCGTAAATGAGAGGAATCTCCAATGCCCGACAGGGGTTGAGTCCGTCTTCAATGATTTCTAAAAGGAACAAAAGAACGTCACCAGAAACGGAACGCTGAAATCGGTCACAAAGCCGTGGAAGATGGAAACGACCACAAATGGTTGGCCGGCATAACGGGTGATGACCGGCAGGGTGGTGTCCATCGTAGTGGCGCCTCCGGCAGAGATGGGTGCGAGATTGCCAAACCAACGTACCAGTAGTGGAGCGCACAGTAACGTAAGAACCTCACGCATAATGTTGGAAAGCAGGGCGACGGTACCCAGCTCAGGGCCCTTATATTCGGTTATGAAGATACTCGACAACGAATAATATCCTAACCCGGAACCGACAGCCATACAATCGGTCACACTGCGGTGGGGGAGTATCAGACTTACCAACGCGGCAGCCGAGAGGGTACCCAGTATTGTCGCGATGGGCAGGAAGACCAGACGTGGATTGAGCATGCGGAAATTGATCAAGGTCTGCGGATCATTGCCAATACTCAATCCCACACAGAACATTAATCCGCAGAGCACATAGAAACTGACATCGCTCTCTGCGATGTTGAGAGGGATGAGATGGAATATTCCACACAAGATACCTAGCAGGAAAAATAGAATGATGATCAGACTGTCTTTCATGCGCGTCCTCCCTTTCTCTTGTAGAGGAAATACCATAATCCCCATGCGCAGAGACAGCTCCCCAGCATACAAGCGAGGGTGATGGCCAGCGCTTCCGCTCCCAAGGTGGTAAGTCCTTCTATGATCCGGCGGTTGCCCCCTACTTCCACACCTAGCAGAAACAGAAGCAGCCAGATCAAGACGGTGATGACCTTGCATATCCACGACAATTGTTGGCGGCGGAACAGGTAACCGAGAATCATTCCTCCGAACATTAATCCGATAACTGTGAACATATTCTTTTTAAGTTGGCCTTTTGGGAGGCAAAAGTAAGGAAAAAAATTGGAAGAGCAATAGTATTCTTCCGAACAGGAGTCGTTATCTCGCTTTTGGATAGTACGGCTTCTACTTGTTAGTCTACTTTTGAAGGATGATTCCTTGTAAGGTGTCTATTATTTCAGTTCACAAAGAGGGAGATCGTCTAGCTAAATCAAGGAATGTCACGATAAAAAATCTCACAAGGGAAAAATTTTTGATTGTATGGTCCAAAATATTATTTATTTTTGTAATTTTGTTAATTAATTATTAGAATTCTCAGAATCTTCGACCTAATACTAAGAAGGAAATGATCAGACTTATATGTATATTCCTGCTGATATTTCTCGGCAATGCGTTTCAGGTTTGCCATGGAGCGTTGCCGGCTGTCTCTAAAGTCCTTCATATTGGGTATGTGGCGGGACTGAGCAGTCAGCGCGTGTATTCAATAGTAGAAGACAAGAACCATGCGATATGGATAAGTACGAAATCGGGAGTTGACCGGTATAACGGCCAGACACTGAAAAATTATGCCTTGTCCGACGGCCTGCAGTATGGCGACATGGCAGCCCGGATCATCCAGTTATCCTATACGCCTGACGGCATATTATGGGCCTATGATAATAAGGGCAGGATCTACCGATATTCGGAGGTCTATGATGAATTTGAATTAATATTGCAACTGTCCCAGCATATTTCAGAGAATATAACCCTGAATAAATGTTGTATGACGAGAGATGGGAAAATATTCTTTGGACTGACCTCAGGACTTTATGTGCTCGGTAATAACAAAAAAATAAGGAAGTATGTTTCCGGGTTGGATGTAAATGATATTGTTTCATTGAACAACAAGCTTTATTTGGGAACGACCTCAGGGCTGAAAGTCGTTAACTTGTCAAGGAGGAAGACGGTTAGCCTGATGAATGGAATAAATATTCAGACCTTGTATTATGATGGATCCAGACATAATCTGTTCATGGGAACATTTAACCGAGGATTGTGGATCTACCATATGGATCATGGTGAAATGGAGTATGTGAATGCCATGACCGATTTTTATAATAATCCCATTCGGTCAATTGTCAAATACGACTCCAATACCTTGCTCGTTGGCATTGATGGAAGCGGAATCTTTACATATGACTATGTTCATAAGCGTATGGAGCGGTTCATCGATTCTGAAGATGATGCCAATGACATCAATCTAATAAGTAATGGTGTCTATGCCATATTCAAGGACAGCTCTAACGGGCTGTGGGTAGGAAGCTATACGGGTGGCGTGTCGCGAATCATATTCTCGAGATATCCCATCAACTTCATCATTCACAAGAAGAACGACATTCAATCGTTGATTAACAATAACGTGAAAGCCATAGCTGAAGACGGGGATGGAAATCTATGGTTTGCGACCGAAAGGGGCATAAGCATTTATAGGAAGGGAAGTAACGCGTGGTCGCATATATTGCCCGATAAAGTATGCGTGGCATTATGTCGAGGCAATGGCGGTGAGATGTTGGTCGGTACCTACGGAAAGGGAATCTTTGTATTGGGCAAGGGGGGAAACATCGTAAGGCATCTTACAAAGCATACGGATCAGCTCACGTCCAACTACATATTTACGATAAAGAGAGATGCTGATGGTGACTATTGGGTAGGCAGCATCGACGGTAATCTGATGTACTTGGATAGTAAGTGGAACTTGAAGAAAACGTATGACATAAAGCAGGTGTTTTCTCTTGAAAGAGTAGGAAAGGACATCATCGCAGCGGCAACGGCTGATGGTTTTTATCTCATCAACAAACGGACCGGAAAGGTGGGACAGTTTGCCATGGCAAGAGAAATGACGGAGGATGTCAGTGCTTATATGATCCCCATGCTGTTCAATTCGAACCGCACGGTGTGGCTTGGTACGGAAGGTGGCGGCCTTCTCCTGTACGACTATGCCAAGCGTAGGATAATAAGGCACCTCACTATGAGGGATGGCTTGCCTTCAAATGACATTTATGGTATATTGACCGATCCTGAGGGACGTTTATGGATCAGCACAGGGGCAGGAATAGCCATCATGCACAAGGGGAAGATCTGGAATCTGAACTATCTTAATAATATCAATCAAGAGTATAATAAGACTGCTTGCTTCAGGACTCATTCAGGCATCCTCCTGTTTGGAGGTATTGACGGCGTAGTAGAGGTCAATCCGTCAGAGATGACAAGGGTGAATTATAATGCCCCATTGCGACTGACCAGATTCGATGTTGATATTCCGGATAATAGAGATTCTTCGTTCATACGCAGGATATTCGATATGCTAATGAACAGGAAGGTCACACTTAAATATAACCAAAACAGTTTTAGCATTGATTTTGAGTCAATCAATTTGCGTTATCAGAACGATATCATATATAAGTTTATCCTTGAGGGGTATGACAACGCCTGGAGTGAGGCAAGTTCGACAGAGACGGCTCGATATAAGAATGTCGCTTCAGGAGACTACATATTTAAGGTATGTAGCATTAGCAAAAGTACTGGAAAAATTATCGATGAGAAGTCCATGGAGATAAGGGTACTTCCTCCATGGTGGAACACGTGGTGGGCCTGGCTAGGCTATCTTGTCATTTTTGGTCTGGTATGTTATTTCGCCATACGTTATAAGTTGTATCAGTTGCAGAAAAAGCATGATGACGATAAAATAAACTTTTTCATTAATACGTCGCATGATATCCAGACGCCAATAACATTGGTAATGGGTCCCCTGGAAGACATGCGTAAGGAAAGCGACTTGTCTGCCAGTGCCAAATATCTTCTTGATCTTGCCGACGCGAATATCAAGAAATTATATTCGCTGACATCTCAATTGCTTGAATTCGAGAAGATAGGAACGAATCTGCATAAGGAGAAGATGGTCTCCATCAATCTGTGTGAGATGCTTACCGAAGAGGTTGCCTGCTTCCAGGCCGCATGTGACAAGAAGGGCTTGAAGTTGTTGATGTCGTTGCCGGAAGAGGAGGTATGCGTAAAGGCTAACCAGCGCATGCTTGAGATCATTTTTGACAATTTGATTTCCAACGCATGCAAATATACAGAAAAAGGCGGAGGTGTAAAGGTCGCCTTGGCGGCTGATGGAAAGAAGGTGACCGTAAGGATCGCAGATACGGGGATCGGCATTCCGCAAGACGAGCATAAATACATATTTTCTGATATCCATAGGGCGCGGAACGCTTATGAGTCGCAGGTGCATGGCATGGGATTCGGCCTTCTGCAAGTGCAGCGTATCGTAAGGTTCCTTCACGGCAGAATAACCTTTTCCTCAAAGGAAGGCGTCGGAACGACCTTTACGGTTACGCTGAACAGGGTATTTGCCAAGGCTGTCCCGAGTTCACGCCAGTCATCCATCAAGAATATTCTGAACGAGGTGCTTCCGGTGGAATCTTCTACGGAAACGGAATACGGAAGTCAGGGAGAGACGATATTGGTCGTTGAGGACAATGATGATCTGCGACACTATCTATGCAAGACGCTCTCCCCCAACTACAAGGTCGTGGGAATGCCTAATGCCGATGAGGCCTTGTCCTATATGAGAACGGAATATCCCGACTTGATCATCTCCGATGTCATGATGCCGGGAATGCAGGGCGATGATTTTTGCAGGATCGTGAAGGAGAAGCCGGAGACAGCCGGCATTCCGATCATACTTCTTACGGCAAAGACCGATCACGAGGCTGTGGTAACAGGTCTGCGGAAAGGTGCGGATGACTATCTTACCAAACCGTTCAGTACGGAGATACTGAGGATTAAGATCAAGGGAATGATCGACAACAGGAAACGCATGCGTGAGTATCTGTTGAGACATGCTGTAAATAAGGTAGAGAAAAAACATGACACGGATGTCTCCGAGCAGGCAGCCGACGAGCCAGACGGCGTGACCTTGTCAGAAAATGACAGGATGTTCGTAGAAAAGGCGACTGAGATCGTTTCGCAAAATATGAGCAATACCGACTTTAGCATTGACATGCTATGCAGGGAAATGGGTATGAGCCGTACCTTGTTCTATAACCGCTTAAAATCCCTGACAGGCCGAGCACCACAGGAATTCATACGCATTATCCGTCTTGAGCATGCAGCTGAATTGCTGAAGCACGGAATGTCTGTAATAGAAGCCTCGGAAGCAACGGGATTCGTTAATGTAAAATATTTCAGTACCGTGTTTAAAAAACATTTCGGCACACAGCCGAGTAAATTCTCAGAATAGAATCGGCTGTCGGAAAGCTGGATTCTGAAGAGAGACTGGCGAGTGTGAGGATGTCTGCGGCGTGACTGGGTTCTGGTGAGCTCAAGACTTTGAATACTGTGTATCAATGGCACTTTTTGCATTGATACACAGTTTTTAATTTTTCTATTCCTCTATATCCAGTTGTTGAAGATGGTTTGTGTCCTTATCGTGTTTTCAACATCTTAGATCTTATTTCTAACCGGTCGACCGGCAATATCAGAAATATCTTCATATAGGGTGAAACGGTGGCAACGTAGGGATATTTGTGTGGGTACGATCATAAAGTCTGTGCCATGGAAACCATCCAATGATCATTGAATCTGAGGTGATAAGGGTTTGAAGATTACAAATGGCGGAAATCAAACCGTTTGTAATGTGTTGATAATAAGTGTGTTGAAAAATATGTTTGGAATCAAACCGTAAATATTAGTTGTCAAACCATAGGGAACGATAATAGTTATTACCTTTGGCGCGAATTTCAATCGAAGATCCTAAAAACGGAATAATAACTTTAAAACTAAAAATATGAGCAAGAAAGTATGTCTTATCATTACATTTTTATGTGGTGTGTTTATGGCTTGTTCTTCCGACACAGAAGATTCGAAGAGTCTGCCGGAGTCAGATGAAACCGTGCTGTTTTTTGATGATTTTAAGACTTTTGATGCATCTGTATGGACGAAGGAGACGCATGAGTCGGGATGGACGAATAATGAGTTGCAGGCTTATGCCCCCGAGCAGGTCAGTGTGGGTAAGGATGGGGATAAAACTGTCCTGATGCTGACAGCAGAATGGAAAAACGGGAAGATCGTTTCCGGTAGAATAAATTCCAAGGGTAAGAAAAACTTTAAGTATGGTACGTTGAGTGCAAGCATCAAATTGCCCAAAACAGCCAATGGCCTTTGGCCGGCGTTTTGGATGATGGGCGACAATGATAAAGAGTGGCCTGCCTGCGGTGAGATCGACATCATGGAGATGGGCGATGAGGAAGGTATCAGAACCGGCACATCTGCCAAGAGGGTAAATACCGCAATTCATTTCGGTGCTACTCCAGAAGCGCATGAGCAGTTGTATCATGTGGCGGAAGTAAGTGATGACTTGCAGGACGGTCAATACCATACGTACACGTTGACGTGGGATGAATCGCATGCCTCCGTGTCGATAGACAATAAGCCGTTCTATTCTTTCGACATTAAGGATAATCCTTATTTCCATGATAATTTCTTTATTCTGTTCAATCTCGCAGTGGGTGGATCGTTCACGGGTATTACAGATATCAATAAGGTTACGGCTCTCAAGAAAGGAACTAAGGCTGTCATGTATGTAGATTGGGTTAAGTTGGCAATTCATAATTAATTAAATACTCACGTATGGATATAACTTTTTTCTCGCGAATTGTGTTATGCGGTACTTTGGTTAGCGGCATTCCTGCCGTTAATCAGGTATCTGCTGCAACGGATGTCACTCAAGCGAAAGTCGCAGAGCAGACGATCAAAGTGAAAGGTGTCGTTAAAGATGCCGCCGGTCCTGTCATAGGTGCTACTGTTGTGGAGAAAGGCACTCCAAACAATGGAACAGTGACAGATATCGATGGTAATTTTACGTTGACCGTGAAGAGTGGAGCTACACTCGTTATCAGCTACGTTGGTATGAAAAGTGTTGAGGTGAAGGCATCGTCGTCACCTGTCACGGTGGTATTGGAAGATGACTCAAAGGCTCTTAATGAGGTCGTTGTGACTGCCTTGGGTATAAAGAGAGACCGTAAAGCCTTGGGCTATGGTCTTGATGAGGTCAAGGGTGATGCTTTCGAGAAGGCCAAAGAGACGAACGTCATCAACTCGATGGCCGGACGTGTAGCCGGTCTTGTCGTAAGCCAAACGGCTGGTGGCGCCTCGGGATCGACACGAGTGATATTGCGAGGCAGCACGGAGATGACTGGCAATAACCAGCCACTCTATGTAGTCGACGGAGTGCCTTTGGACAATACGAATTTCGGTAGCGCAAGTACTGCGGGCGGATATGATCTCGGTGACGGAATATCGAGTATCAATCCTGATGACATCGAAAGCATGTCGGTGCTGAAAGGTCCTGCGGCTTCAGCCCTGTACGGAAGTCGTGCAAGTCATGGTGTAATTCTTATTACGACAAAGAAAGCTGATGGTAAGGGAAAGTTCTCGGTTGAATATAACGGTACATTGACGATAGACCAGCAGCTCTCCAAATGGGACGACATCCAGCAGGTCTATGGCATGGGTAGCAACGGCACATATAGTATCGATGCCATCTCAAACACCAACAAGAGCTGGGGTCCGAAGGCTGACGGAAGCAACATGCTTAAATATTTTGACGGGGTAGAGCGTCCGTATCTTATCATCCCGAATAACACCTCCGGATTTTTCCGCACGGGCTTGACGGCCAACAATACAGTGGCTGTCTCGGCAAACTATAAGAACTCTGGCATGCGCTTTACATTCTCCGACATGAGAAACAAGGATATCGTGCCTAATGCCGACATGAGTCGTGACATCTTTAACTTGAGATCGAACTCAACCTTAGGAAAGGTGGACCTTGACTTCTCTGTCAACTATACTCATGAAGATGTAAATAACCGTCCGGCATTGGGTGACAGCAAGTCGAACATCGGAAAGAACCTGATGACACTTGCCACCACTTACGACCAGTCGTGGCTGCGCACTTATCAGGATGAGAATGGAGAGTATTCAAACTGGAACGGCATGGATCCTTATAACGTAAACCCGTATTGGGATGTTTACAAGAACTCGAACACCTCGGACAAGGACCTTATCCGTTTCCATGCCTCTGCGATATGGAACATCAATCCGCATTTGAAGATAAAGGGTACGGCCGGTACTGAATTTAACTGGTTTACGTTCCAGGACTTTAAGGCACCAACCACTCCTGGATATGAGGCCGGCTATCTGCAGAGAAGCAAGTTTGAGAATCGCATGTACAACTTTGAGCTTCTTGCTACTTACAACAACCGTTGGGGTGACTTCGACTTTACAGGTACATTTGGTGGAAATATCTATAAGGTAGATAACAAGACCATGATCACGACGGCCAAGGACATGCAGATACGCGACGTCATTGCCATCATGAGCTTTAATGAGACAAGTATTGAAGAGAACAGTTACCGCAAACAGATCAATTCTGTTTTTGGAGCTGTCAATTTCGGATGGAGAAGCCTTATTTATCTTGATGCGACACTTCGTGGTGATCAATCGTCAACACTTCCCCTCAACAACAATATTTATGTTTATCCGTCAGTATCCGGAAGTTTCGTGTTCTCAGAGTTGATTAACAAAAAGAATATTCTTCCCTATGGTAAGTTCCGTTTGTCATGGGCACAAGTGGGTAGTGACACCGACCCATATCAGTTAGGTCTGGTATATACCAAGTCAAAATTCACTTATCCGGGCTATACTATTGGATATATTAACAATGAGACCATACCTAACAAGAATCTGAAACCGACAAGAACCAATTCATTTGAGGCAGGTTTTGAGACAAAGTTCTTCAATAGTCGCATCGGTCTTGACTTCACATACTATAATCAGATCAGTAAGGACCAGATTATGGGAATTGCCAGCAGCTGGGCAACTGGTTATCCTTATCGTCTCATCAATGCCGGAGAGATACAGAACCAGGGTATTGAGATCACCCTCAACACACGACCGATACAAATTGGTGATTTCGCATGGGACCTGAATTTCAATTTCGCGAAGAACAGCAATAAGGTGAAAAAGCTGGTTGATGATATGGATATGTTCGAACTTGAGAAGGCCTCATGGCTTGACGTGCAGATCGCTGCAAAGGTAGGTGAGAACTTCGGTTCGATAGTCGGTCCTGACTTCGTCAGAAACGAGAATGGCGACATCCTCATTGACCCGCAGACCGGTCTGCCGGAATATGACAAGAGCAACCATGTGCTTGGCAATGCCTCATGGGACTGGACAGGTGGTATCAGTACGGCCTTACATTATAAGAACTTCTCTCTCTCGGCGTTGTTTGACATCAAGGTAGGTGCCGATCTTTATTCAATGTCAGCACGTGCGGCATATGAGTCGGGTAAGAGTAAGGCGACAATGGAAGGACGTGACGCATGGTACGCCTCAGAAGAGCAAAGACAGGCTGCAGGCATACCTAAGGGATCGGACAATTGGAAGCCGACAGGTGGTTTCATAGCTCCCGGTGTGATCGACAATGGCGACGGCACGTACCGTCCTAATGACATTATCATTAATCCTGAGGACTACTGGATGAGTGTATGCCGCAATGCTCCGTCGATGTTCATCTACGACAACTCTTATATCAAGTGCCGTGAGATAGTCTTGTCTTACCAATTCCCGAAAAAATGGCTGGGTAAGGTCTTACAGGATATGTCCGTGTCATTTGTAGCAAGAAACCCGTTCATCGTATGGAAGAACATTCCTAACATCGATCCGGACTCAAACTACAATAATACGACAGGTATGGGACTGGAGTATGGCTCGTTACCCTCAAGAAAGAGTTATGGTATTAATGTAAATATCAAATTTTAATCAATAAGTGGGAACAATGAAAACATTAATAAAGACCTTTATATTGGCAATCGTTTTGGGCGGGATGGCATGCTCATGCAGTGACGATTATATGGAAGACCTGAACACCGACCCGTCGAAGGCCAGCAGTATCGACCCGAATGCCCAGCTGACGACAGTAGAATTGCAGACCTATGGCGATCTCGGTATGGTTGAGATATATCGAAACTATATCTACGCCTTCACACAACAACTGATGGGTTGCTGGAACACTACCAATTATGGCGGACGTCACACCGTTGACAACAACGAGATGAGCCGTATCTGGACATCATTCTATCCGAAAGCTATCAAGAATGTCACAGATGCCATTTATAGAAGTAGTGAAGAAGAGAGCAAGACGAACATTAACGCGGCATTGCGTATCTATCGCGTCTATCTGATGTCCATCATTACGGATATTTATGGGGATGCGCCTTATAGTGAGGCCGGTCTGGGATATCTGGAAGAAAAATACAATCCGAGATATGACACCCAGGAAGAGATCTACAATAATTTCTTCGTTGAACTGAAAGACGCCGGAGCGGCGCTTGCTGCCGGCGGTGACAAAATTACCGGTGATGTGATCTATAATGGTGACGTGGCAAAATGGAAGAAACTGGCCAACTCCCTCAGACTTCGTTTTGCAATGCGCATTTCCAAGGTCGCTCCTGAAAAGGCCCGTCAGGAATTTGAGGAAGCCCTGGCAGCCGACGGAGGAGTATTTGCTGGTAACGAAGACGATGCACTGATAAAATACATGGACATCTCGTTCAGCTTCGGTCAGGATTCTTATACTGACTACCGGGGTAATGCCTTGTCACAGCTGTTCTTTGGAAATGACCCGGCCAACAACCCGAGTTATCTTTGCTCGACGTTCTTTAATCAGTTGTATAACACGGGCGATCCTCGTACATTCATGATTGGAAGGTTCTATTATGATGGTCTGATGAGCTCAACAAAACCGGACAATCGAATTGACTTAACGGATGAGATCATTGAAAAAGGCATTCAGATGAATCCTTGTGTGCCCGGCTCTTTCTCTTATGATCCCTGGCCGACAGGTTACGATAGTGACATCATGAAGGAAATCGCAAAGACCAATCCCTCAGTGGAGACTACCATGGCTCGTGAGACAGAACCAAAGCTGGCGAACAATTTCCTTAAGGGAGACAATCCTGGCGTTGTAATGACTTATGCAGAAGTCAACTTCCTGAAGGCTGAGGCCGCATTGAACGGTTGGAATGTCGGAGGAGAGACGGTTGAGCAGTTGTACAGCAAAGGCGTGCGTGCCGCCATGGATTTCCTTACGGATAATTACGGATACGACCGTATCTCGGATGATGACTTTAATACCTATATGGAAAATAATGGTATAGGACATACAGATGCTCAGAAGAGAGAGGCCATAAATACACAGGCATGGATCCTTCACTTCACTAATCCTGCAGAATGTTGGGCAAATGTCCGCCGTTCTGGCTATCCGCGCCTTAAGTCACCGGCAGAATATGGATATGGACAGTACCTCACTGGCGGTGCAGAGATACCTGTCAGACTTTGCTATCCTACACTGGAATCGTCTTATAACAAGCCCGGATATGAGGAAGCTCTTGAACGGATGGGGGGAACCAATAGCTGGAACACTCCCGTATGGTGGGATGTTGAATAATTAAAAACTCTAAAATCCGAAAAATTATGAAATCAATATTCAGATTGCTGGCCGCTGTTTTGCCTTTCTGTCTGCTGTGTTTCTCTTGCAGCGAAGAGGAACCGTTTTCTACGGTAAGTCCCGATGACGACCCTCATATTCTGTCACCACTATTCCCTGACAGAGTGAATGGCGAGCTGCCGGTGGTGGCAAACATCAACCGTGACGTAAATTTTAAAATGGAAGTTACGGTGACGCCGGCCGATTATACGAATGTAGTATGGTATCTTGATGGAAATGAAGTGGCTTCAGGAGATAGCATTGACATGGCTTTACCTGCAGGTGTCTATCAGATGAAGGTCGTTGCCACTACGGTAAAGGGCAAATCAACATCGCGTGAGGGATTGGTACAGGTGAATCCGCTTGATGGTGATCCCTGGGCGACAACGGTAAGCTTTGAGCGCTTTATAGCTCCAGGAAAGAAAGCCGTGCTATACGGAGACAACCTTGAGCTGGTAAAGGGTGTGAAGATAGGAGACGCACTTTCTGAGGATGTCGAATATTCAACTGAAGGAGGAACGGCTCATTTGGTCTATACGGTGCCTTCCAATGCTACGGAAGGCACGCAGCGAGTGCTGCTCGTTGATGAGGCCGGAAATGAATATGGTGCCAATACTGTCACTGTTAGTAACACGTCGCTGATAACATCAGGAGCAGATCGTGTGACAGCCAATGCCACATGGATAATGACCGGCATCAATCTTGATAAAATAACATCGCTCAAGATGGGTGATGTGGAGATCAAGAACTTCATCAAGCAGACCTCTGATATGATAGAGATAACCTGTCCCGATCTGGCTGATGGCGAATATGTCCTGACCGGCACTATGAGCGATGGGACAAGCGTCAGTTTCTATACCAATAATGAGATCGTTCAACAGATGACAGTGACTGTTTCTTCCGAGCAGATGCTTTGGTCCGGACATCACTATGTGTCGTGGGATCTGCCCGATGGTGATCCGAACAAGACATTTAGCCTGGGCAAGGATGTGTTCAGCTCGGTAAAGGCAGGCTCGGTTCTGGCGATCCACTATTCTATCGAACCGGGTGACGAATATCATCAGATACAGCCAACCACAGGTTGGTGGACTCCGTTCCCAGGAGTATCCAAGGAGGATATTACGGCAGATGGTGTCATGGAGATAACATTGACTCAGGAGATCCTGGATATGATTCAGGAACAGGACGGATTCCTCTGCACGGGTCATGGATATTATGTCGATTCTGTAACTCTCAAGTAAACAATAAGATACAATGCATTTATTAAGAAACATATCTTTCGCTGTCTTATTCGGTGTAGCCTGCTTCCCGCAGGCTACACGGGCAGCAATACCTGTTGATAAAAAGCTGGAAGCAAAAGTAGAGAAGACTTTGAGCAAGATGACCCTTGAAGAGAAAATAGGTCAGATGACAGAGCTCTCGATAGACGTGTTGGGAGAATGGAAAAACGGAGAATTCCAGCTCAACAAGGACAAGGTCTATAATGCCATAGCAAAATATAAGGTAGGTTCGGTACTTAACTCGCCGGGACCGGTGGCCCAGACTCGTGAGAAGTGGCAGGAGTTGATAGGGGAAATACAGAAGATGTCCATGAAGGAGATCGGAATTCCTTGTATCTACGGCCTTGACCAGAACCATGGAACGACCTATACGCTTGATGGAACGCTGTTCCCACAAAACATCAATCTCGGAGCCTCGTTCAATCCACAACTGGCTTACGATGCAGCCACAGTGACGGCCTATGAGACAAGGGCAGCCAACTGTCCCTGGACATATTCTCCTACAGTCGATATGGCAAGGGATCCGCGTTGGTCGCGTGTATGGGAGAACTATGGAGAAGATTGCCTGGTGAATGCCATCATGGGAAGTGCGGCTGTAAGAGGATTTCAAGGCGATGATCCAAATCATATCCCCAGTGACAGGATTGCGGTGTCAGTAAAGCATTATATGGGATACAGTCAGGCTAGAACGGGCAAGGACCGTACACCGGCATATATCCCTATCTCTGAGTTAAGAGAGAAATGCTTCGCACCATTCAAGGCATGTGTAGAGGCCGGTGCACTTACCATAATGGTCAACAGCGGTAGTGTAAACGGAGTGCCTGTACACGCCAACAAGGAATTGCTGACAGAGTGGTTGAAGGATGGACTCAATTGGGACGGAATGCTGATAACAGACTGGGCCGACATCAACAATCTCTATACCCGTGAGCATGTGGCAGCCAACAAAAAAGAAGCAATAGAAATTGCCATAAATGCGGGTATTGACATGACGATGGAGCCTTATGATCTCAACTTCTGCACATTGTTGAAAGAACTTGTTGATGAGGGGCGGGTTCCTATGAGCCGTATAGATGATGCCGTACGTCGCATTCTTCGTCTGAAATACCGGCTGGGTCTGTTTGACCATCCTCTAACTTCTCCGAAAGACTATCCGGAGTTTGCGTCAAAGGCACATGCCGACCTGGCGATAAGGGCAGCAGAAGAGTCGGAAGTATTGCTGAAGAACAAGAATAATATCCTGCCGCTTAAGAAAGGTGTCAAGATCCTTGTGACGGGTCCTAACGCTAATTCCATGCGCTGCCTTAACGGAGGATGGAGCTATACATGGCAGGGACATTTGGCTGATAGGTTTGCAGGTAAGTACAATACGATCTACGAGGCCATCAGTAATGAGTTCGGCAAAGACAACGTGTCGCTTGAACAGGGCGTGACCTATGTACCTGAGGGTAACTATTATGAGGAAAATGTGCCCGAGATCGGAAAAGCGGTTGAGGCAGCAAAGAATGTTGATGTGATAGTAGCCTGTATCGGTGAAAACTCTTATTGTGAGACCCCTGGAAATCTGTCCGACTTGAGTCTCTCTGCAAATCAAAGAGATCTCGTAAAGGCACTTGCCCAGACGGGTAAGCCGATGGTGCTGATACTCAATGAGGGACGTCCCCGCATCATCAACGATATTGAACCGCTTGCCGATGCCGTGGTAGATATACTGCTTCCTGGAAATTATGGAGCAGACGCTCTTGCCAATATACTTTCCGGAAAGGCCAATCCAAGTGCGAAGATGCCCTATACTTATCCCAAATATCAGGCTTCTCTTACTACATACGATTATCGGGTAAGTGAGGAGATGGATAAAATGGAAGGAGCGTATGACTATGATGCAGTCATATCAGTACAATGGCCTTTCGGTTACGGTCTCAGTTATACTACTTTCAAATATGATAACTTTAGGACCTCGACTACGAATTTCACGGCCGATGATCAGATAACACTATCAGTTGATGTTACCAATACGGGAGCTGTGAAGGGTAAGGAGGCTGTGATGCTGTTTAGCCGCGACATGGTGGCTTCGCTCACACCTGAGAACCGTCGCCTGAGAGCGTTCCAGAAAGTGGAACTGCAGCCGGGAGAGACTCGTACAGTATCGTTTACCTTGAAAGGCAGTGATCTGGCTTTTGTAGGTGCCGATGGGAAATGGATTCTTGAGAAAGGCGATTTCAGGATGCAGGCCGGTGACAAGACTTTAAACTTGAACTGTACTGAAAGTCATAAATGGGAATCTCAAAACAGATAACCGGAATTGATCAGAAATGAATTTGAAAATCAGCCTGTCGAGACGGTCATATTATAAGTTTAAGTGATAGATACTCAAGAATGAGATGGGTAAGTGTCGACATGTCATCAAAATGCCCATACGTCTATTATCAATTAGCGGCTGATAATTATATACACAAAAAGCCCGGACTGCCTGTAAGCAATCCGGGCTTTTCATTAGTATTTATCAGGCGCGTGTTTTAGTTTCTGAACACCAGTCCAGCACCATTCGCGTCGATGATGATCGGTTTCTTGCGGCTGACCTCCTCGGCAAGAAGCTTCTTAGAGAGGTCGTTGAGCACATAGTCTTGAATGGCTCTCTTCACAGGACGGGCACCGAATTCGGGATCGTAGCCTGCATCGGCCAGCCAATTGATGGCGGCATCCGTGTATTCGAGCGTGAAGCCTTGCGGCTCGAGCATCTTCTTCACGGCGTTCATCTGTAATCTTACGACTCCGGCAATCTGATCTTTGGTCAGCGGCAGGAACATAATGGTGTCGTCGATACGGTTGAGGAACTCAGGACGAATGGTCTTCTTCAAGAGTGCCATCAACTCGTTGTTGAGCTGAGCCTGCTCACTGCTGTCGAGCTTGCCGCCATGCTTCTCCAGATCCTCACGTATCAGCTGGCTTCCAAGGTTGGAGGTCATGATGATGATCGTGTTCTTGAAGTTGACGGTGCGGCCTTTGTTGTCGGTCAGACGGCCATCGTCGAGCACTTGCAGCAGGATGTTGAACACATCGGGGTGAGCCTTCTCGATCTCATCGAAGAGCACTACGGAGTAAGGCTTGCGTCTTACGGCTTCGGTAAGCTGTCCGCCCTCGTCGTAGCCGACGTATCCTGGAGGCGCACCGATAAGACGACTGACGCTGAACTTTTCCTGATATTCGCTCATATCTATTCGCGTCATCATGGTCTCATCATTGAACAGATATTCAGCCAAAGCCTTAGCCAACTCCGTCTTGCCGACACCGGTCGTGCCGAGGAAGATGAATGAGGCGATAGGCCGCTTGGGGTCCTGCAGGCCGGCGCGGCTGCGGCGTACGGCATCGCTGACGGCTGTAATGGCCTCTTCCTGACCGATGACACGCTTGTGGAGCTCTTCCTCCAGATGGAGCAGCTTCTCGCGTTCGCTTTGCATCATACGTGTTACAGGAATTCCAGTCCAGCGGCTTACTACCTCGGCGATGTCGTCGGCAGTGACTTCCTCGCGCACCATGGCTGCTCCTGCCTGTGTGCTGCGCAGCTGTGTCTGGATGTTCTTGATGTCGTCTTCCAGTTTCTTCAGGCTGCTGTAACGAATCTCTGCTACCCGCTCGTAGTTGCCTTCACGCTCGGCACGCTCAGCCTCGAACTTGAGCTGCTCTATCTGCTGCTTGTCCTGCTGGATCTTGTTGACGAGTGCTTTCTCACTTTCCCATTTTGCACGGAACACCTTCTCCTGATCTTTCAGCTCGGCAATCTCCTTGTCGAGTTGCACGATCTTTGGCTGGTCATTCTCGCGCTTGATGGCCTCACGCTCAATCTCAAGTTGCTTGAGCTTGCGTGTCATCTCGTCGAGCTCCTCAGGTACGGAATCGCGTTCCATACGCAACTTGGCGGCAGCCTCGTCCATAAGGTCAATGGCCTTGTCGGGCAAGAACCGGTCGCTGATGTAGCGTTCCGATAACTTGACGGCAGCGATGCAGGCGTCATCCTGGATACGTACTTTGTGGTGGTTCTCATAGCGCTCTTTCAGGCCACGCAGTATGCTTATGGCACTGATCTCGTCAGGCTCGTCGACCATAACGGTCTGGAATCGTCTCTCAAGCGCCTTGTCTTTCTCAAAATATTTCTGATACTCATTGAGTGTTGTCGCACCGATGGCTCTCAACTCTCCACGTGCCAGAGCCGGCTTGAGGATGTTGGCTGCATCCATGGCACCCTCTCCACCTCCGGCACCTACGAGCGTGTGGATCTCATCGATGAAGAGAATGATGTCGCCGTTGGCGTTGGTCACCTCTTTGATGACACTCTTCAGACGGTCCTCAAACTCGCCTTTGTATTTTGCGCCGGCGATGAGGGCACCCATGTCGAGTGAGTAGAGCCGTTTGTTTTTCAGGTTCTCAGGCACGTCGCCGCGTACGATACGGCCGGCAAGTCCTTCGACGATAGCGGTCTTACCTGTACCCGGCTCACCGATGAGGATAGGGTTGTTCTTCGTCCGGCGGGATAGGATCTGGAGCACACGACGGATCTCGTCGTCACGTCCGATCACAGGATCGAGCTTGCCCTGACGGGCAGCATCGGTCAGGTCGGTAGCATATTTGCTAAGTGCCTGATAGTTGTCATCGCCGCTTTGCGTTTGTACGCTCTGTCCCTGACGCAGTTCCTTGACGGCTTTGAGCATCTCGTCTGTGGTGCAGCCGGCATCCTTGAGGATTCGGCTGGCCGTAGAGTTAACCTGAAGCAGAGCCAGCAGGATGGGCTCGACGGACGTAAACTCGTCGCCCATTGAGCGGGCGATATCCTCTGCCTTATTCAGCACCTTGTTGGTGTCGTTAGACAGATAGGGCTGTCCGCCTTCCACGCGAGGCAGGTGATGTATCTCCTGCTGTGCGAGGGTCTGGATCTGCGCTCCATTCACACCGAGCTTCTGAAAGAGATAGTTCGTCACGTCGGGGGCCTTGGCTATGAGGGCCAGCAGGAGGTGGATCGGTTCAATGGCCTGCTGATGGGCATTCTGTGCCGTATTTACAGCCCCTTGGATCACTTCCTGTGCTTTGATGGTGAATTTCTCGAAGTTCATAGTTGGTTCTCCTTTCTTTCTTTGTTTTTCTGACGCCGTATGAGCAATGGATGTACCAAAGGCAGAAATGTGACAAAATGACAGATTCCTTGCCGTATCTGTCGCAGATAAAGTGGGGTGTAGTGTCAGAAAATAATCAAGAGATAAGGAGAAAGAAGCAGCTGCAAGAAGGTAGAGGGGATACTAAAAAGCGCCCCGCGGAGCAGTAGCTTCGCGGGGCGCTTGATATGTATGGTGATAATGTGCAGGGATCAGTTGTTGACCGATCCGCCCACAATATCAAGCAGTTCGTTCGTAATGGCACTCTGACGACTCTTGTTGTACTGCAAGCTGAGCTCGCGGAGCAGTTCGTCTGCGTTGTCCGTTGCCGTCTGCATGGCAACCATACGTGCGGCATGCTCGGATGCAATGCTGTCGAGGAGAGCCGTATAGAGCATCAACGAGAGCAACTTGGGAATGAGCTTCTCAAGCACAGTCTCCATGTCGGGCTCGACGATGAAGTCATCGTTGAGGGGAGCAGTATCATCGGCTGCTTTCTCCGTGGTGGCCTGCTTTTGGCGGAGATATTCCTGTGCCTTGGCAGTAGCCAGATTAGAAGAAAGGTCGCGGTCGTTGTACTCACCGATATTTTCTACGCTGAGATCGATGGGCAGGTAGGTGTCGCGTGTGAGGATCTGCGATCCGGCACTCTTGAAGTGGTGATAGAGCAGTTCCACACGGTCCACCTCTCCCTTGAGGTATTTGCTGATCAGTTCCTCAGCAATGTCAGCCGTTTGGGCAGCATTGGGCTTCTCGGCCAGCTGAACGAAGTCGCCAGCGATCTTCACACCCAATTTGGCGGCCTTCTCGGCAACCTTGCGTCCGATGGGATAGACGGTGATGTCGTCGATGCCTTGTGCACGATAGTCATCGATTGCCCGCATCATCAGTCGGATGACGTTGGAGTTGAATCCGCCGCACAGTGAGCTGTTTGACGAATAGACCACCAAAGCCACATGTCTCACCTCCTTATGGGGGACAGCCAGGGGCGTATCCACCTCCACCTGCGCAGCGAGAAATGACTTGAGGATTCTTTCCAAAAGATTCTCGTAGGGCAGCATGTTCTGGATGGCCACCTGAGCATGATGGAGCTTAGATGATGCCACCATCTTCATGGCACTCGTAATCTTGCGGGTGCTGTTGACGGAAGCAATTCGGTTTTTTATTTCTTTGAGTGAAGGCATACGTTACGTGTCCGATTATTATTTGAACTGTCCGGCAATATTGCCCATTACCTCTTCGATAGCCTTTGTATCCTCTTCGAGGAGCTGGCCTGCAGCGAGGTGGTCGATGATGTCCTTATGAGACGTACGCATCTGCTCGAGGAACTGGTCCTGGCAGCTACGTACCTTGTCGACGGGCACGTCGTGCATCAGTCCGTGTACGCCGCAATAGAGGATGGCCACCTGCTCGCCTACGGGCATAGGGCTGTACTGCGGCTGGATGAGCAACTGGTTGTTCTTACGTCCACGGTCGATTGTCATGGCTGTTACAGGGTCCATGTCGCTTGAGAACTTAGAGAATGCCTCGAGCTCACGGTACTGGGCCATATCGATCTTCAGTGTACCGGCCACCTTCTTCATAGACTTGATCTGTGCCGAACCACCTACACGAGATACTGAGATACCTACGTTGATGGCGGGACGGAATCCCTGGTTGAAGAGGTCGGTCTCCAGATAGATCTGTCCATCGGTGATAGAGATCACGTTGGTAGGAATGTAGGCGGAAACGTCGCCGGCCTGTGTCTCAATGATAGGCAGGGCCGTGAGCGATCCACCACCCTTCACATGGCCTTTCATGCACTCAGGCAGGTCATTCATCTGTTCAGCCACTTCCTGCTGGTCGTTGATACGTGCGGCACGTTCGAGCAGACGAGAGTGGAGATAGAACACATCACCGGGATAAGCCTCACGACCAGAAGGACGACGCAGAATCAGTGACACCTCACGGTAGGCCACGGCCTGCTTGGAGAGGTCGTCATATACCACAAGGGCAGAGAGACCGCGGTCGCGGAAGTATTCGCCGATAGCGGCGCCGGCGAAAGGTGCATAGTACTGCATGGCGGCAGGGTCGGCAGCGGTGGCGCTCACGATGATAGTGTAGGGGAGCGCACCATGCTCCTTCAGGGTCTGTACGAGTGCAGCCACAGTAGAAGCTTTCTGGCCGATGGCTACATAGATACAGTAGACAGGGTGTCCCTGCTCGTAGAAGCTCTTCTGATTGATGATGGTGTCTACAGCGATAGCCGTCTTACCTGTCTGACGGTCGCCGATGATCAGCTCGCGCTGTCCGCGGCCGATAGGGATCATAGAGTCGACAGCTTTCAGACCCGTCTGCAGCGGCTCTTTCACCGGCTGGCGGTAGATCACACCCGGAGCCTTACGGTCGAGCGGCATCTCGAAGCTGTCGGTCAGGTCGATGTCTCCCTTGCCGTCGATAGGCTGGCCCAGAGGGTTTACCACACGGCCGAGGAAGTTGTCGTTGACCCGGATGGAGGCGATACGGTGGGTACGCTTTACCGACTGTCCCTCCTTGATGCCCTGTGTGGGGCCCAGAAGCACACAACCGATATTATCCTCCTCCAAGTTCATGACGATAGCCATCGTACCGTTCTCAAACTCGAGCAACTCAGACGCTTCAACGTTGCGCAGTCCGTAGACACGCGCCACACCGTCGGCAACGGTAAGAACAGTACCTACCTCGTCGAACTGCTGGCTGTCGTTGATGCCTTGGAGTTGTTTGGTGAGAACTTCCGACACCTCACTTGGTTTTATTTTTTCTGACATTGTATTCTTATCATTAATAGAGTTGGCTCTTATTTCTTGCCGGACATTCGTCATAGGAATCCTGAAAAGTCAGGCTCCGCGGACGCACCGGCAAAGAAAGAGAACCGGATATTATTTCAACTGAGTCAGGACCGTCTGAAGGCGAGTCTTCACACTGGCGTCCATCCTGTAAGTATCATATTCGAGGACAAAGCCGCCGAGGATCGACGGATCAACCTCTACGTTGAACTCCACGTTGCCGTGAGCTCTTTTCTCCACCATCTGCCGCATCTTCTGCTCCATCTCGGGAGTGACGGGCACGGCAGTGGTGAGCTTTCCCTGAATGATATTCTTCTGTTTGCGGTAAAGCGTGATGTACGAGGCAGCCATCAGCTGCAGGGCGTTCTCCCGGTCCTCGCGCAGCACCAGGGCAAAGAACCGGCGGGTCAGCTCTACGGGGTTGCCTCCGCAGGCGGTGGCCAGCAGGCTCTGCTTGGTATCCTTGCTGAGCATGGGATTGTCGATCGTGAACCGGAGCTGCTGCACATCCAGATAGGAGTGGTAGAGAAGCTGCATGTCATCATAGACCTGGCTTTCCACTCCTGCCTCCGTGGCACTCTTGAGAAGCGCCTTGGCATAACGGGACGATATAACACCTAAATCCATACGCTCAACGTTATTCTTTCACTTTACTTGCATCAGCGGAAACACCATCCAGCAACTTGTCGATGAGTTCCATCTGCTTGTCGTCGGTAGAAAGTTTCTCCTGGAGAATCTTCGAAGCGATCTGCACGCTGAGAGTAGCCACTTGTGCGCGGATATCGCGGATGGCATTCTGCTTCTCCGCTTCGATTTCAGCCTTGGCTTCGCTGAGCAGTCGTGCTCCCTCTTCCTTGGCTTTCTCCTGAGCTTTCGCTACGATGGCGTCGCGAGTCTCGCCGGCTTCCTTAAGGATCTGTGCCTGCTGCTCACGTGCCTGCTGCAGAATGGACTCACCTTCTTTCTGTATGTTGGCCAGCTTCTCGTTGGCTTCGTGGGCTTTCTTCAGGGAACCGTCGATGAACTCCTTGCGGTCGTTCACCATCTTAATGATAGCGGGGAAGCCCCACTTCCACAGGATGATGAATACGAGAAGGAAGACGACGGTCATCCAGAAAAGAAGACCACTGTCAGGAAGTAATAAATCCATAGACTGCTAATTGCTTTGGGAAACTTTGATTACATAACGATAGCCAGTACGGCGATGATCACAGCGAAGAAGGCCACACCCTCAACGAGAGCGGCGGCAATGATCATACTCTGCTGCAGCTGGCTCATCTTCTCCGGCTGACGGGCCATTGCATCCATAGCCTGGCCACCGATACGGCCGATACCAATACCTGCACCAATGGCTGCCAGACCTGCGCCTACGGCAGCACCTAACTTTGCAACTTCTGCTGCTAATAACAGTGATAACATAATCTTAAAGTTTTAATTGTTTATTTTTTAATTACTGATTCTTTTTGAAGAGTCGCTCCACCGTATTGTTGTTCCGACTATGCGGAGCCATCTTTGCGGGACGACCGCTCTTGTTTGATTTTTATGCCTCTGCGGGCTCAGCGTGAACGTGGGCCAGCGAGATAAAGATGGCACTCAGCATGGTAAATACCATGGCCTGAATGTAGCTTACCAGGAACTCCAGCAGCATCATGAACATACTCATGGCGACGCTGACTACCGTCATGCCTGATCCGGCTGCATAGTTGACAACGACATTCTCACTGATGTTGAACATGATGAAAATGATCGCAGCAAAACTCAGCGCGATGGCATGGCCGGCAAGCATGTTGGCAAAGAGTCGGATGATCAGTGCCAATGGCTTGGTGAAGATACCGAACAGCTCGATGAAAGGCATCAGAGGCACGGGAACCTTCAGCCACATAGGAACGTGGGGCCAGAGGATATCTTTCCAGTAGGCCTTGGTACCGGTGAAGTTAGTGATAAGGAATGTTGTCACACCGAGGAAGAACGTGCAGGCGATGTTGCCCGTCAGGTTGCCTCCACCCGGTGGGAACGGCATGATACCCATGATGTTGCTCAGGAAGATGAAGAAGAAGCACGTGAGCAGCCACGGTGCATACTTCGGTCCGTCTTTCGGTCCCATGCAGGCTACGACGATGTCGTTGTAGACCGACATGATGAACATGTGCATCAGCCCTGTGAATCCTTTGGGTGCGGGATCGTCGACTTTGTGCTTCTTACACCAGCGGGCGGGCACCAATACGCAGATGAGCAGTAGGATGGCGTTGATGAAGAGCACGCATACTGTCTTTGTAATCGACAGGTCGAGCGGGCGTATCCATTGGCCGTTCACATTCTCAAGGATCTTGTTGGGATTGGTCTTGGCATCACCGTTGTTGATCGCCAGGTTGTATGGTCCGTGGCGCAGGCCGTCTTTGCCGGCTGTCTCCTCGAACTGTCCGGAAGAGAAAATCTTCCAGCCATCCTGGGTCTTGATGATGCAGGGCAGATCTATCACAACAGGATGATCGTTGATGGTCGTGACGTGCCATCCGTATGAATCCTTGATGTGACCCCACAGAATCTCCTTCACGTCGATGTTTTCCTTAGCGGAGACCGCAGCCGGTGCCAGGAGGAACATCGTGAGAAGAAGGAGCAGCAGGTGCTTTACATCTTTCATATCTACTTATTTAAATTCATTCTTTTTTATATATCTCATTCCGAGTGATGAAGATGACGTCGAAAATGAGGAGAGCGACGAAGTAGCCGCAGAAGATCGCGGTAGAGACCAATACCAGCCCTTCACCCTTCGCCCAGAAAGCGAGGACGGTGAACACAGCGGCAGAGGCCACCAGCCGGACAACGCCTTCCGTAAGCAGGATCATGGCCTGTCTGGTGGGATCTTTCCGTGTGGAATGTCTCCACCAGGCAGCGTGACCTTTGACAACGATGAGGAAATAGACGGCCGTGACGACGAGAGGGGTGGCCCCCCGGGTGTCCCGTGCCACATTCAACCCCAACAGGATAGCCAGGGTGAGTCCCATGACAACCCATAGCGCGTTGCGCTCATATCTGGCGGAGATGCGTTTGATGGGATCGTCTTCGGATTGTCGCACGATTCTTTGTTTATTGGTCTGTTCTTCCATATCGTAAAGTTACGCGTGAGCCTCTCCGGGGAGTTCCACACAGACGGAGACGACATTCTTTTGCACCTCAACGAAGCCACCGTCGACCATCAGCTCCTGCTTGCCGGCAGAGGTGGTATATTCCAGCTTGCCGTGCTCCAGCGAGGAGATGATCGGGGCGTGATCATTGAGGATTTCGAATGATCCCAGTGTGCCGGGCACCAATACGCTTTCGGCCTCACCGTTGTAAACGATCTTTTCGGGAGAGATAATTTTCAGTTTCAGCATATCGCTTCATTTTATTTACCCTTGGCAGCTTCCATCAGCTTCTTACCCTTGGCCTTAGCGTCCTCGATGGTTCCGACATTGAGGAATGCCTGCTCGGGCAGATCGTCCACTTCGCCGTCAAGGATGGCATTGAAGCCCTTGATAGTCTCCTCGATGGGCACCATCACACCCTTTACGCCCGTGAACTGTTCGGCCACGGCGAAAGGCTGTGAGAGGAAGCGCTGCACGCGGCGGGCGCGGTTCACAGTGAGCTTGTCCTCATCAGAAAGCTCGTCCATACCAAGGATAGAGATGATGTCCTGCAACTCGTTGTAACGCTGGAGGATCTGCTTTACGCGCTGAGCGCAGTCGTAGTGCTCCTTACCTACGATCAGCGGGTCGAGGATACGTGAGGTAGAGCCCAGAGGATCAACAGCAGGGTAGATACCCAGCTCAGTGATCTTACGTGACAGCTCCGTAGTGGCATCCAGATGGGTGAATGTGGTGGCAGGGGCAGGGTCGGTAAGGTCGTCGGCCGGCACATATACAGCCTGTACAGAGGTAATGGAACCACGCTTCGTAGATGTGATTCGTTCCTGCATGGCACCCATCTCTGAGGCCAGGGTCGGCTGATAACCTACGGCTGAAGGCATACGGCCCAACAGAGCTGACACCTCACTACCGGCCTGTGTGAAACGGAAGATATTGTCGATGAAGAACATGATATCGGCAGGTGCGCCGTTCTTGCCGCCATGATCACGGAACTCCTCAGCGACTGTCAGACCGGACAGTGCGACAGAAGCACGTGCCCCAGGAGGCTCGTTCATCTGACCATAGACAAGGGTGGCCTGCGACTTCTGCAGCTCTTCAGGATCGACAAGACTCAGATCCCACTTGCCTTCTTCCATGGCCTTCTTGAATTTGTCACCATAGCGGATCACACCGGATTCGAGCATATCGCGGATCAGGTCGTTACCCTCACGGGTACGCTCACCTACACCAGCGAATACAGAGTATCCGTCGTGTCCTTTGGCGATGTTGTTGATCAGCTCCATGATCAGCACCGTCTTTCCTACACCGGCACCGCCGAACAGTCCGATCTTACCACCTTTCATGTAAGGCTCCAGCAAGTCGATGACCTTAATACCGGTCTGAAGCATCTCCTTGTGTGTGGAGAGGTCTTCAAACTTTGGAGCAGGGCGGTGAATCGGGTAGGCACCCTCCATATTCAGCGGCTTCATGCCGTCAATAGGCTGGCCAATGACATTCATCATACGACCCTTGATCTGTTCGCCGGCCGGCATCGTGATAGGACTGCCCGTGGGAATCACCTCCAGTCCGCGTTGCAGACCATCGGTGTTGTCCATAGCCACACATCTTACCGTATCCTCTCCAATGTGCTGCTGTACCTCGATGATGAGGTCACGTCCATCGGGACGCTTTACTTTCAGCGCATCAAAAATTTTGGGGAGCACCTTCTCGGGATCTTCGCCTTTGGTGTCGAAGAATACATCGACAACAGGTCCGATGATCTGCGAGATGCGTCCAATAATTTGTGACATAATATAATTTTTTTAATAGTTTTATTTCTCGAGTAGCAAATATACTAAAGATTTCGAAATGTAAGATAAAAAATTATCTTTGTTTACACGAAATCGAGATCTTTTATACCTTTTTTTGCATTTTAGATGCTTAATTCATCCAAGACCTTAATCAGTTTCCTATCGAAAGGCTTGTCGCTACGGATGGCTTCCGAAAGGGGTACGTAAACGATCTCATTGTTGCGTATTCCAACCATCACATTACGCTGCCCCTGGATGATAGCCTCAATGGCTCCTACGCCTGTACGACTGGCCAGAATACGGTCGTGTGCTGAGGGACGTCCGCCGCGCTGGAGGTGTCCAAGGATGGATACGCGTACGTCATAGCCAGGGAATTCCTTCTTTACACGGTCGGCATAATACAGGGCACCGCATTTGGGACTTTCGGATACGATGACGATGCAGCTCTTCTTTGATTTGCGGATACCACGCTCCATGAACTGTGCCAGCTGGTCGACATCAGTGGAGTCTTCAGGGATGATGGCCGCCTCAGCTCCACTGGCGATGGCCGAGTTCTGTGCCAGATAGCCGGCGTCACGGCCCATAACCTCAATGAAGAAGATACGCTCATGACTCTGCGCTGTGTCGCGGATACGGTCAACACATTCGACGATGGTGTTCAGTGTGGTGTCGTAGCCGATGGTGGAGTCGGTGCCGTAGAGGTCGTTGTCGATCGTTCCGGGCAGACCGACACAGCAGATGTCGTACTCTTGAGCGAAGTACATGGCACCGGTGAGAGAACCATTACCACCGATAACGACAAGAGCGTCAATCTCTTCCTTCTGCATCGTTTGGTAGGCTTTCTCCTTACCTTCGGGAGTCATGAACTCCTTAGAACGGGCCGTCTTCAGAATAGTACCGCCCTGCATGATAATACCCGAAACGTTCTCTGTGGTGAAGGGTATGATCTCATCGTTGATCAGGCCGTCATAGCCTCGCATAATACCTTTTATCTGGAATCCGTTGCATATACCGGCACGTGTTACGGCACGGATGGCAGCGTTCATTCCAGGTGCATCACCTCCTGATGTGAGAATACCTATTGTCTTAATTCTAGTCATATGTGTATTTGAATATATTAATTAATGTGTGAAGTCTGATCCTTAGTGCAGAAGAGCGAAAAGGAGAACAAATTTCCTCAAGATTGGGTCGGTAATGACGTTCCTTTAGCGTTCTCTAGCTAGCTCCTGACCGATGCAAAGGTAACAATTTGTTTTTGAAACTACAAAGGTATATTTAGTTTTTGTGTTAAGGTTGTATAAGTGCCTGTTAATTGTAATCGTGTTGCAATATGCTAATAGCAAAATAGGATATTAATGAGGGCAGACAGGATATATCCTTTACGTTTCGAAACGAAATCATGGGTCAGCATCGGCATAGTGCTTTTTGCTGACCCATGATGAAAATAGGGTTGTTATCGCTAACAAAGGCTTCTTTATTACAGTTCTATTCCTTCCTTATGTAAGGCTCCGTCAACGAGCCGTTCATACACAAGACCGAGATCGCGGAAACGCAGGAGGGCATTCATGGCAGCATGACGTACACCGGTTGATCCTCCTTTGAGCGCGGTGACGGACTGGTCGATAAATTCGTTGATGCCGCGTTCGTTGGGCTCCTGGCCACGCATGAAGAGACGGGAGAGAATGCCGTATCCACAGATCTGGCGGAGATCGTTATCCGTGGCAATCCACTGATAAGCGAGTTTGGCGCCGAAAGGACAATATTGGTAGAGATTGAAAGCCTGCATCTCGGCCATTTCCTGTGAGCGGGTCTGTTCCATCCATATCCCGGCTACTTCCTCAGGCATATTCTCGGCCGGCATGATGAGCGTAGCGAGGATCTTGCATTCGCGGATGTCTTCCTTCCAAAGCGCTACAGCCAGGTCGTAGTCCTTGCCGATTGTTTTGGCCTGCTGCTTGAGTTGCGGCAGGTTGACCCCCCAGTTAAGTTTATAGTCAAGTCCTTTGTCACGCATTGACTGTGAGGCGGTGCCATTCATTTCAAGACGGAAGCTACGTTTGATCTCGCGCAGCTTCTCAGTTACTTCTTCCTGTGTCATCTGATGAGAGATTTTTGTTGTTTACACCCGTTCGAAATTTTATAATGTGGCATATTCTTTTGAATACCGCATATTCTGTTGGGCGAAGGTCTCTGTATAGTCGAGGCGGATATCAGTGATGCGACCATCCTTGTCCATGACGGGTTCCATACGTGGGTTGATGAAACCCTTATAAGGAGCTAGATTGAGCTTCTGATAACGCTCCAACACTTCGGCATGCAACTCGGGATCCACCTTGACGGCATACTGCTCGACGAGTTGGCGGCAGGCATCAAAGTCGCCTTCGCTCTTGATGCGTTGTACCTCGGCAAGCAGCGTGGCGAAGAGCTGACGCAGTGCCTCATAATCGTTGATCTGAACAAAGGTCTTGCCATCGCGCTTTGTCAGAGCAACTGTTCCGTTGCCGTGGTCAAGACACCAACGGGCGATAAGCGCACGGTTGCGCATGTGTGCTTCCTCTATCTGATGTCCAGGCTTGATGCGCACGAGCTGTGTCATCAATCCGTTCATCATGTAGGTGTAGTACTGGCTCTTGTATGCCTCCGGCGAAGGGACGAGTCCCAGATCGATAAGTTTCCGGTCGGCGATATAATACAGTCCGAAGAGGTCGGCACGTGCTTCCTCATTCGTACTGGCGTATGCCCCCAAGGCATCGGGATCGGTTCCCGGCAAGAGCTGTCCGCTGCCATGTCCTAGACATTCGTGCAGATCGGTGTGCAGGTCGTCGCACAGGTCTCCGTATGTCTTGATGAGGTCGCGGGTAGGAGCGTCAATGACAAACTCCTCGTCGAAGCCGTTGCCGTGGGCGGCTTTGTTATAGGCATCAGTGAGGTTACCGATGGTCACGCTCTTTGAGCCGTAACGGGTGCGTATCCAGTCGGCATTTGGCAGATTGATACCGATGGCTGATGCCGGGTATTCGTCACCGCCGAGCATGGCTGCGCAGATGACGTGGGCTGTGACGCCCTTGACCTGTGGCTTGCGGAAACGCGGGTCGACGGGCGAGTGATCTTCAAACCACTGTGCGTTTTTAGAGATGGTCCGTGTACGTTGTGTGGCTATGGGGTCTTTATATTCAACGAGTCCTTCCCAGGTACCCTTCAGTCCGAGAGGATCTCCGTAGACCTCAATGAATCCATTGATGAAGTCGACACGTCCTTCCTGCTCTTTCAGCCATTCGATGGAATATTGGTCAAAAAGGGTAAGATCGCCGGTGGTATAGTATTGGCAGAGCAGGTCTATGACCTTTTGCTGCTGTTCGTTTTCTGCTTCGTTGCGAGCTTGTTGGAGCCAATACACAATCTTTTCGATGGCTCTGCCGTAGCGTCCTCCGACCCGATAGGTTTCCTCAACGAGTTGACTGCCGTTCTTCACCAAACGGGAATTGAGTCCAAACGAGGGCAGGCTGTCGCCTTCGCCCCTCATGATGGCCTGTTCCTTGCGAGCCTGATAATAGGCTTCGGCCTCTGTCTGTGTCGGTCCGTCGTAAAAATTGCAGGCGGAAGTCTTCACAAGATCATCGCCATCTGCAAGGTTAACGCGTTTGGACAGTACGGTAGGGTTGAAGATTACGGGGCAGAGACTATTGAGAAGCATCTCTGTTGATGTGTATCCGCAGAGTGGTATATGAGTCTGCAGGTTGGTTACCGTCTGTCTGAACCAGTCCTCAGAGAATCCGGGTACGAATTTCTCGCATCCGTAGTGATGGTAGATGCCGCTTGAGAACCAGACACGCTTCAGATAGACGGTCATGGCTTGGAAGTTGGCTTCTTGTCGGTTATTCTCATAGTGGTCGTACACAGCCTCAAGCACCTTGCGGATTGTGAGGTTGTACACGCCCTGCTGGTCGGTCGTAATGTCACGACCGGTCAGTGTGGCTTTTGCCAGAAAATAGATATATTTTTTCTGTTGGAGGGAGAGGGTCTCAAAACCATTGAGCCGGTAGCGGAGCATTTGCAAGTCGGCGAAACGCTCATCGGCATATTGAAACAGAGAGTCGTCCATAGCTTATTCTTCTGTAGGCGCTTCTGTCGTCTCCACAGATGCCTGAACCTTGGGCTTGTTTTTGGATCCGGGCTTGCGTCCGCGTTTTTTCGGCTTCTCGAACATCTGTGGATGCAGGGAGATATGTGACTCGCGATATTCGCGCGGGGTGGTATGATTGAGCTTATAGAAGGATGCATAGAACGACTGGCGATTGGCGAAACCAACCATGTCACTAATTGCCTCCATATTCAGATCTTGATAGCGCTTGTCGAGCAGGATCGACATCGCCTCTTGAATACGGTAATAGTTTACGTATGAGGTATAGTTCTGGTGGAATCGTACATTGACAACGGCAGATATATAACGTGTGTTAGTGCCTAAGTCTTCAGCCAGTTTCTTTGCAGAATAGTTCTTGTCTTTGTACTTCTTCTGAATGATGATGATGTTGTTGATTTTAGCCTCTAACTCATCCATCAATTGCGGGCTTACAAGAGCTCTGTAAGCTGCTTCTTTCTCTTTGATTTCCGTGATGTTATACTTTCCCATAATCTAATATAAAAAACAGAATACAATTACCTTATGTTTGCAAAGATAGATAAAGAATTTTGTAAATGCAAGCGAATTATTGACTTTTTTAAAGACATAACCAAGTTTTCCAATTTTTTTATGATGTTTTTCTTTCTAAAAATTATGGGAATATTAATGTTTGCCACGATATTGGAGATCAAGGGCTTCAATTTTAGTTTGTGAAGTAAAAGCGACAATGTCGTTTTATAGTTTTTGACTTTTTATTCTTTTAAGTAAATTTTCTTCCTGATTTTGAACCGGCATATCTTTTCGTATTGTGTATTTGCACTTATGTTTGACGGAATATGCCTATGATGAGATGATTCTTCGTAGCGGACAGGCTGTAGCATTTTGTTTATATTGGTATCTTCCTGTTTTCTTCTGGTACTTTGAACTTTCATCTCTTGGGAGACAGATATAAAAGGACGGTATATGAAAGATTCAGGTCCGTGACTAATAAATTTACTGAGGCCGGATCGAGGACGGGAAAGACATTCTTCATATCGTTTGAAAGAAGCTACGGGGGCGCAAAACCAATAAGCTAGGAAAGGTTTGCATCATTATGGATTTGGAATGAATTAAGGCGTTTGTCAGAGTGAAAGATGGTCTCGGCTCTTGATGATCAATGACTTATATGCAAAATGGAAGCAGGGGAACCAATGGAACTCTATAAGCCAGATAGAGAATAAGGATGATGTCCTCATTTAGATAGTCCTTTCTTTTAATAAATATTGTAGCGTATTAAGTCGTAGTCTCGGAAAATATTCGTATGTTTGCAGCAGCTATAATGCGCGTGTTGACGATGTATAGGGAAGTCTCTTGATGACATTTAGAATGCCGACTATGAGGAGATCTTCGTAATACAATATAAATAAGGTATATACTTTCTTCCCGTAATCTCATTTATTAAAGATGAAATATATTATTCTATTTTTGTTTTCCGTTGCAGTCTTGTCTCTGACGGCTTGTCAGCAGACCAAGCACGGTGCGGTGTCACAAGCGGCAAAGGACGAACAACGCACTGCCGATACAGTCACAAAAAACAAGGCCAGAGTGAGGGAACTGTCAGCAGAAGAATTCAAGCAACTGGTGATGAATTATGAGATTCATCCGCAAGAGTGGGTATATGAAGGAAAACATCCTGCGCTTATTGACTTCTATGCCACCTGGTGCGGCCCTTGTAAAGCCATGGCTCCTGTTGTGGAGGAAATCGCGGAGAAGTATGCAGGTAAGATTGATGTATATAAGGTGGATGTTGACAAGGAAGAAGAATTGGCAGCCCTCTTCGGCATTCAGTCTATTCCCTCGTTGCTCCTTGTTCCAATGGAGGGGAAACCGCAGATGTCGGTTGGGGCTCTTGGCAGGCAGGAACTTGACAAGGCCGTGCAGACAGTGTTGTTGAACAGCCACAGTTCTCAGTCTTTGACACCAGTAAAAGTTGAGGAATCCCGATGATCTCCAATCGGTCATTGTGGGCGGGCATATTGGACGAGTCAATAAATGTTTGTACCTTAATGACGACTTGGGACATATGCTAGGATGGATATAATGGAGAGTCTTGGATAAGTATATCTTTGGATATGCTTGCGATGTAGGATCAATGGTGAATTATCATAGATATTGTTTAACTAAGAGATATGGATTGACATGGTTTCCACGAAAGAACTAATAGAACAATTGCAACGGTTGTTGCATCGGGAAGGGAGCGCAGATGAGACGCCCAAGAAAGAACGCAAGGATGTGGCACTGGTATTATCGAGTGGAGGAGCCCGTGGCATGGCGCATGTCGGAGCCATTGACGTGTTGCTTGAGCGGGGCTATCATATTCGTTCCGTGGCGGGTACGTCATACGGTTCGATAGTCGGCGCCGTCTACGCGTCAGGTCACATGGACGAGTTTAAGGAGTGGATGTTCAGCATGGACAGGCGCCGGATGCTGCAGCTTACCGACTTTTCATTCGGTCCGTCCTATTTCGTGAAGGGTGACCGTATTATCCGTGAGATGCAACGTTTTGTGCCCGATCAGAACATAGAAGACTTGCCTATACCTTTTACCGCTGTTGCTACTGATTGGAAGACGGGTCGTGAGGTGGTGTTTGATCATGGCTCATTGTGGACAGCAGTGAGAGCGTCTATCTCCATTCCCGGATATTACAAACCACTTATGCATGAGAAAATGATTCTCATAGATGGAGGTCTCACCAATCCTTTTCCGCTCAATCGTGTGAAACGGTTTAAGAATGATTTGCTTGTGGGTGTGAATGTAAGCGGGCATGATTATGCCGGTATATTTAAGCGCAAGCGTCTGGCCGATGCGATGAAGCGCGAGAATTCCATTGTTTATAATCTATTCTATAAGATGATGCCGGAGCAGAGTGGTCTAGGCCTTAACTTTTATAGCATGATCAACCAGGCCATGTCTATTTCCATCAATGCCAACGCTCACCGATCCATCGAACTTTATAAGCCCGATATCCTTGTCGATATTCCCATGCGGCGTTATGGAGGATCTGACTATGATAAGTCGGAGGCAATCAGCAAGATTGGTCGTGCGAAGATGGGAAGAGAGTTAGATAAGTTCTTAGGTGTGGGGCACGAGGTGACGAAATAGACATTCAGAGTTTTCCCTTGTGGGTTCCGCACTTCCTCTTGTCGGACCGGTGTCAATTATTGGTGGATGGTTGTCGGGAGATAAGTACCGCCGGTGTATAGGTGATGATGTCGGAGGGCATTGATAGCTTTATGCCGGTGTGTCAAATTGAAAGTGTTGAAAGATTCGCTCCGGATGGCTAATAATGTAGGAGTACAGATATGAATTCTCTTTCCTACTTTCAAAGGAAAATATATTAAATGAAAGAATGAGAAGAGCCTCTTTTATTATATTACGTATCCTATCCAACGGCTGCAATGGTTAAGAAAATAACTTGCTTCGTTTGGATAGGATACGAATAATAATGTATTGAGTCTATGTCAACAGGTTTTTCTCTATTTTCTTTTGTATCATCTTGGCGAGCTTTACTCCCCGATGTGTCTGATGCTGGATGTCTTCACGGATAGCAGTGAGCTGGTTGATCAGTTCGCTGGCTGCTGTTTGGATGGCATTCGGACGTCGGTGTTGCCGTGAGGAGAAAGGATTGACGACGATGTTTATGCCTTTCTCAATGAGGCGTATGTCAACATCTTCTCCTGTCATGACGGGCTCTCCATCGTAATGAATCACCCCTGGTTGAGAGCGGTGCACATGGATGTGCTTGGTGGAGAAAGTTTTGATATGTGTGCTCTTATCGAGAGTCTTGTTAAGCATCTCGATAGGAATTAGTGGAGCGTCGATCAGATCGAAAGGCTCGAGGATCACGACGTCCAATAGTCCGTCGCTCATCGAAGCCTGCGGGGCGATGTAAAAGTTATTGCCATATTGCGATGCATTGGCTACGCTTAGGAGAAAGGCCTTGTAGTGTTGCGTGCCTTCCTCGTCGGTGATCTCGTAGGTCTCAGGATGATATTTGCGTCCTTCCTCCAGTACTTTTTGTACGTAAGTGATCGGGCCGCGCTTACTGTCTTCCGCAAACTTCATGCTTACGAAAGCGTCGAACCCCATGCCACATGTACAGAAGAACGGATATTCGTTGATCATGCCATAGTCGAGCGGACGGATGATGGCTTGATTGATGATTTCAATACATTTCCTTACATTCATGGGTAGTAGGAGATGGCGTGCTAAGCCGTTACCTGACCCCATGGGAATAATGGCCAGGGCTGTAGGGGTATGTACAAGTGCACGCGCCACCTCATTCACAGTGCCGTCACCACCGACGGCCACGACAATATCTACCCCCTTTTCTGTAGCCTGATGGGCCAGTTCGGTGGCTTCGCCGGCATAGGTCGTCTCCTTGATGGTGTAGTCAAACTGTTCACTATCAATTGATCGGGCGATCTCCTTCGGTACTTGGGCCTTGCTCACCCCTCCTGAGATAGGATTGATGATAAAGAGAATATTGCGTTTCATATTGCAAATATAGCTGTTTTACCGGATAAAAAGGGAATTTTGCAGACCTTTTTGAAGTATTTTTGAGAATATTCATTTCAACTTGCCCATTTTTTGAAGATTATTTGTAACTTTGCAGCCTAATAAAAACATAACATAGGATCACTACCTATTATTGATAATGGGACAGTTAACAGAAAGATACAAGAATTATCGTGAGCCCCAAAAATTCATGGATGCCGGTGTTTACCCCTATTTTCGTGAGATTACAGGCAAACAGGGTCCTGAAGTGGATATGGATGGCCGCAAAGTTCTTATGTTTGGCAGCAATGCCTACACAGGTCTGACAGGTGATGAGCGCGTGATCGCTGCCGCTCATCGTGCACTTGACAAATATGGTTCCGGTTGTGCCGGCAGCCGTTTCCTCAATGGAACGTTGGACCTCCATGTACAGCTAGAAAAAGAACTTGCTAAGTTTGAGCATAAAGATGATGCTCTTTGTTTTTCGACAGGCTTCAGTGTCAATTCCGGTGTTCTCGCTGTTGTAGTGGGACGAGGAGACTATATCATCTGTGATGATCGGGATCATGCTTCTATTGTGGATGGTCGTCGTTTGAGCTTTGCCACGACTCTGCATTACAAGCATAACGACATGGAGGATCTGGAGCGTGTGCTTGAGAAGCTTCCTTATGATGCTGTAAAGCTGATCGTCGTTGACGGTGTATTCTCGATGGAAGGTGATTTGGCTAAGTTGCCGGAGATTGTAGAGTTGAAGCATAAGTATAACTGCTCTATCATGGTTGATGAGGCTCATGGTCTCGGTGTATTTGGTGAGCAGGGACGAGGTGTGTGTCATCATTTTGGCTTGGAGAATGAGGTGGACCTGATTATGGGTACATTCTCGAAGAGTCTTGCTTCCATCGGTGGTTTTATCGCCAGCGATTGGGACACGATTAATTACTTGCGTCATACCTGCCGTACGTATATCTTCTCGGCCAGCGATACGCCTGCAGCAACAGCGGCTGCTCTCGAGGCCCTGCACATTCTGCAGGAAGAGCCCGAGCGTATTAAGCACCTTTGGGATGTAACCAACTATGCCTTGAAGCGTTTCCGCGAAGAGGGATTCGAGATTGGTGATACGGAGAGCCCGATCATCCCGCTGTATGTGCGCGACCCGATGCTCACCTTCCAGGTGACCAAGGAGGCTTTCGAGGCTGGAGTGTTTATCAATCCTGTCATTCCTCCCGCCTGCGCACCGCAGGATACTCTCGTACGTTTTGCCTTGATGGCTACACATACAGAGGAACAGGTAGAGCGTGGCGTTCAGGCCCTTACCAAGATTTTCAAGAAGGACGGCATCATCAAATAATCCGTTCTTTATAATAATAAAAAGCAGCTGCCGGACATTTCTGTTTGGCAGCTGTTTTTTTATGCGTTGGGGAGATAGCGGTAGCCTCTATAGTAGAGGGGATCCAAAAGAAGGCTCACCCGGATGAATATAGGGGATTGTTTGGCTCGGGCCTGAAAAAGACATCCTATCCTTGCAAGACCGAACGACAAGAAGCATTACCGGAAGTAGGGCCATTTTATTTGTCCGGGTCATGATGAAAGAGCTGAATAGTTATATGGTTTTTATAGATTTATGATTATTCGGGAGCCTCGTACAGGTTTGAAGGCACCCGGAAGGGAAGGGAAAGGATGGTTGTTTTGTCTGCCATCCTTCTCCCTATTAAAGATTACTTACGATATGCGTGGATTTTCACCTTGCATCCCTTAGCAGTTACCTTATTATAAGGTGAAGTCGGGAATACAAGATTGGTCATGGCGACGTGACCCTGTCCCTCAAAGAGCTCCAGGCTCGAGTGGTCGACGAAGAGCTGGAACGAACGTGCCTTGCCGTAGGTAGAGGCTGTCGTTACGCAGGGGAAGTCGGCAGAGAAGTCTGTCTTGCCGCTCTTTGTACGATCCATGGATACGGTCTGCTTGGAACCGTCGTAGGTGATCACCACCTGCTCACCCTTATCATTGCTGAGCGTCACCGTAGCATTGCTCTTCAGGTTGGTGACCTCCAGATAAGCACAAGCTGACAGACTGCCGGTGGTAGTCTCCTCGAATGCCTTGTATACTTCGGGTGAAGGCAACACGCTCACGTATGTATCACCCTTGTAGCTGAACAAGCCGAGATCGCGGGGCAAGCCATTGGCAGAACGGAACTGCTGGGTAGGTACCTGGTTGGCATACTGCCAGTTGCTCATCCAAGGCAGCACGACGTGACGGCCCTCGGGAGCGTTGTCAAAGCTGACAGTTGCATAGTGGTCTTTACCCCAGTCGAGCCACTTCGTCGTCTTGGGATCGTCCTCACATGTGAACTTGTGACCATCGAACTTACCGATGAAGTATTGTGTGGCACTACCACCGAAGGGGCCACCCGGGTTGATGTTGCAGATGAGCACCCACTTGTCACCGATCTTCATCAGGTCTGGGCACTCCCATACACCGCCGTGGTTTCCATATTCTTTGCCGAAGCTGCTCTCCTCTTTCCAATGGGTCAGATCGGTAGAGCTATAGATACGCATCTCCTGACCGGCGGCGAGGATCAGATTCCATACCTTGGCATCCTCATTCCAGAATGCGTTGGGGTCGCGGAAGTCAGGAACGTCAGCTGTCAGAATGGGGTTGCCCGCATATTTAGTGAAAGTCTTGCCATTGTCGTGGCTCACGGCCATGCTCTGTGTCTGACTGATGCCGGCAGAAGTATAGAATGCAACAACAGCATCAGCTCCCTGGCCGGCCGTATTGTTCTTGTCTACCACGCAGCTACCACTGAAGATAGTGCCGAGACCATCGGGCTTGATGGCTTCGGGCTGCTGCTGCCAATGCATGAGATCGGTAGAGGTGGAGTGTCCCCATGTCATGTTCTCCCACTGCGATCCGTAGGGGTTGTACTGGAAATAGAGATGCCATACACCATCCTTATAGAACATTCCGTTAGGATCGTTCATCCATCCATATAAAGGCGTATGGTGGAAGACAGGACGATACATCTCACGGTTGGTCGTGTCGAATGTATCGGTTGTCGTCATGCCCTTCCAGCATACATAGTCCTGGATAGAACTTACAGGGCGCTTCTGTCCGGTGAACTGGATGTCGAGTGTAACGTCACCTCCGAAGGTCTTAACATCGAGAGGCACATTATAATCGGTGTGCTTGACAGCCAGACGGCAGTTGAACTCCTGCACCACCTGATTGTTCTTGATCACACGAACGTGTGCAATGTCCATACTCTCTTCTACAGGCAGAAGCACATACTGTTTGTCAGTCTTCACACGCTGCATGGCATGGGTATCGCTCATCACAGCTGTCTGGGCTGATGCAGTGAGTGCCAAAGCAGACAGCAATGTAGAGGTAATAATAGATTTTGTATTCATATCTGTTATATAAATGAGTTGTTTCTAAGATGATAAAATATCAAATGACTGATATGCACACTATAGAACGAGAGTTTGCATCTTCTGTTTCCGTTTGGCTAGAATTATCAACAAGCAAAAGAGCTTATTTCTGGTTCTTGCGTCCTGTATTTACTCCTCCGGGCGACAACAGTAACAACATAGAATGTAAACTGCGTGTCTCTCAAAGGTTGAGTGTGAACTATAGGACTCTTTGTTCTGACAGATACTGCTCATCCGTTCTGTACCTGTCAGAGCGAAAAGTCTGCACGTCTGTCGTCAATAAAACGATAGGAAATCCATATTTTATAGCCGTGGCCCTTCTCCAGCAAGCTGGGAAGGGCCGAATGGCTAAACATATAATATTAATTATAACCCTTATTCTGTTGATACAGACCTGGGATGTAGAACAACTGGTTGTAAGGAATGGGGAAGAACTCGTTCTTCTCGGGAGTGAACTTAGCATCACGATAATACTGTCCATAGTGCTGCTCAGTAGCACCGGTCACATTGCCGTTCTCGTCGTATGTCACAGGAGCGCCCTCCATTACCTTTCCATTGTGGTCGAAGAAGCTGTAGGTAGCGTCCTTTGCCTTGTCAAAGTATGCATTCAGAGTCTTAGAAGCGATACCCCAACGGCGAAGGTCGAAGAAGCGGCCATTCTCCATGGCCATCTCCAGACGACGCTCCCACTGCAGGCACTTACGTGCATGTTCCTTAGTGTCGAAATAGCCTTCAATAGGATATTCTGCGATCTCGCACTGGTCGGCAGCATATTCAATATGCTTGCTTACCGAGTTGGCAGCACGACGTCTGATGGCATTGATAATATCGCGGGCCTCAGACAGACGGCCGCGCTCAATGAGCGCCTCAGCACGCATCAGCATCACATCTGTATAACGGATAACATAGTCGTTGGTGGCGAAAGCCTGCCAAGAGCCATTGAAAGTCTCACCCTTAGAGCGCTGCGGCACTTCCTTCAGAGAAGTGTAGTAGCCATAGTCGGTAGCGTCACGAGAGTTGGCCATTGTCTGTGTGTACTCCTCCTCGTACTTGTAGGGGAAAGAAGGCATACCAACCGTGTGGAACAATCTCGGATCCCACTTCTGTGCAGTAGGCTGACCATTGATAGGATAGTCGATGCTGTCATCATAATCATCGAACATTGGCAGACCGTTCTTGGTCTTAAATGCATTGACGAGATCCTGAGAAGGCTTGTGGAAGTCCCATCCGCAAGACCACATACCCCATGCGCCATTCAGCATGACAGACCAGTTGGCACGACCGTAAGTAGTATGGTCATCCTCATAGTCAGAGCACTGTACAGCGAACACAGACTCTTTGCTGTTCTTATATTCGGGAAGGAAGATGTCACCATAATCCTCGAGATATCCATAGTCAGACTTCATTACGACATCGGTATAAGCCACCACGCTGTCCATATAATTAGTATTGATATGACCAACACCCGTACCTGACTCATATCCATCACCCCAAGCGAGGTTGAGATAGCACTTTGCGATGTATGCAGCGGCAGCGATCTTGTTGGCACGTCCATCCTGTCCGGGCTCCTTCACCGGCAGCACGTCGTATGCAGCCTTGAAGTCATCAATCACCTTACCGAAGAGCTGCTCGTAAGTGTACTCATCGTTTTTAATAGATTCCTGTGTTCCTGCATCCTCTACATTCTCGTCGATCCAAGGAATCTGACGGAAGACTGTGAGCAACTTATAATAGAAATGTCCACGCAGGAATCTCACCTCTGCCTCACGCTGACGTGTGGTCTCGGCACCGAGCATGCTCTCACCATTACGCTCGAGCGACAGCAGTGCACGGTTGCAACGGGAAACGGCACAATACAGGCGGTACCATAGTTCGTCCATCTCACCCGGCGTGGTTGATGTCAAGGTCGTCCAGATATCAAAAGCATGATAACCGGTATCGTTGGGACCGCTACCACCCTTCAGGCAGTCATCAGAAGTGATATCACCATAAGGGAAGAGGTTGAACGGATAGGTGTACCAGCAGTCACCAAGCATGGCGTATGCTGAGGTAACCATTCCCTCCGGATCAGCGAAAGCCTTGTCCTCATCTACTACAGCTGTCGGGGTGTAGTCAAGGAAATCATTACAGCTCGTCAGCGCAAGGCCCATTACGCATGCAGCTACTAAGTTATATATCTTTTTCATTGTGATATACTACGCTTTAAATTTTTAGAAACTTAATTGCAATCCAAATGACACTGATGTTGACAAAGGATAGTTCCAGTCTGGATTCTCAGGATCCGGACAGGTAAGACTTGAGCTCTTCAGTGTAAGCAAGTTCTGACCTGAGAGATAAACACGTGCGCTCGTCATCTTGAGTTTAGAGATGAGACTTGAGGGGAACGTATATCCTACCTGCAGAGTACGCAGTTTCAGATAAGAGCCATTCTCAACGAAGTAGCTTGAAGCACGACCTTCATCAGCGGTATTAGTCGTTGACAGTCTTGGGATGGTTGAACCGGTATTGTTGGTATTCCAAGCATCAAGCAGTCGGTTACCCTTGTTAGAACCAGCATCGGTAACAGCCCAGAAGTCAGTCTGGAATTTCTGGTTGTTGTAAACGTCCTTGTCGCAAACGCCCTGCCAGAACATACTCAGGTCGAAGCCCTTATAAGTGAGGCCGATATTGATACCGTAAGAGAACTTAGGAACAGGATTATAGATCCAGTCCTGATCGGCCGAAGTGATTTTTCCGTCACCATCGAGATCAGCATACTTCAGTCCGCCGATACGTGCATTATCCTGACCAGACTTGTTAACCTCGTCCTGATCCTGGAAAAGGCCCTCTACAACATATCCTACCATAGAGCCATAAGGCTGTTTTGATTCTACAAGGTTCTCTTTTGATGTATGTGCGTAAGAACCTGTTGCGGAAGCAGGCAGAGAGGTAACTCTGTTGCGGAAGAAGTCTGCATTGGCACTGATGTCCAGTCCGAGTCCATTGGACAGGGTCTTGCGGAAGCCGAGCATGAATTCCATACCCCAGTTACGGAGAGAAGGACCATTCATCCAGGTTGCGCCACCTTCACCCTTTGTTCCGATGTAAGCAGGGTTGATCAGCATATCGTCCACATCTTTAATATACCAGTCGATAGAACCGTAAAGCATACTGTTGAGCAGCGTGAAGTCGGTACCAACGTTATACTGCGTGGCAGCCTCCCATCTCAGATTAGAGTTAGGCAGCTGAGTAGCACGATAGCCTGAGGGGAATGTACCTGAACCCTGGAGGTAGAGGTCATAAGCCGTAGAGGTTACACGGTCCAGTCCATAGTCTACAACATAAAGACCGAACTGTGCGTTGTTGTCGATAGCCTGGTTACCGGTCTTACCCCAAGACAGACGGATCTTCCAGTCGTCGAGCCACTCTTTCTGTAAGAGCTTGGAGATACGGAAACCTAAGGTTGCAGCAGGGAAAGTACCCCAACGGCTGTCCTTACCGAAACGTGAAGAGCCATCACGACGGATTGTGAAGGATGCCAGGATAAGGTCATCGTAGTTGTAGTCTACCTTACCGAAGAAAGAAGCAAGTCTGTATCCTACCATGGCACCTGCCACACGGGCCGTGCCTGTTGCTGCATTAGGCCACATATAGTCGGGATCCTCAAGTGCATAGCCCTCATTGTATCCAGACCAGTCGATAGAGTTCTGTTTTGAAAGCTCGGCACCCAGCAATACTGAGAAGTCATGCTTTTGTGCCAGCGTAAAGTTATAAGTAGCGGTGTTGGACCAAGTCCAGTTCAGCTCGTTCTTATTAGAAAGCGTTGTGCTTGCAATATTGTTGTTCACGATGTCTGAGTGGAACGTGTGGTTCATCGACTGAATGAATGACGTATAATAGTCGATACCAAAACTTGAACGGAGGACGAGACCCTTGATAGGCTTCAGTTCAACGTAGGCATTACCGAACAGGCGCCAATAATCCAGATGGTTGTCCTTGTTCTGATACATCTCGCGCAGAGGGTTCTGGCGGTCAGACATACTTCCTACAGGACCGGCAAACGTCTCGCCGTCAATCTCATATACAGGTACGATAGGAGCCATCTTCAAGGCATTCTCCATAGGAGCACTGTCTACCTGTCTTGACCACGTAACCGTGAAGTTCTCACCTACTGACAAGATCTTATTGATATTGTAAGTAGTATTCATACGGGCAGAGATATTCTCGAAAGAAGTGTACTTCAAGATACCCTCATTCTTCTTATAACCCAGAGAGAACAATGCCGAATATTTATCAGTTGCATTAGACAAAGACAGATCATAGTTCTGAGAGAATCCGGTACGAGAGATCTCATCGAGCCAGTCTGTATCCGAATATCTCATCGTCTTTTTGCTGTTGATGAATCCGTCATAACGTCCATTAACCGTATAGTTCTGATACTGATTTGTAGTTGGGTTCCATACAGTGATAGGAGTTCCGTCGGCAGCATTGAGGTTAAGTCCGTAATTAGCAGCATAGGTGACAGGATCAATTCCGTCGTTGAGGGCTGCCTGCGCCATCGCGGTAGCGTACTGGGCTGAGTTACACAGCTTCATCAGCGACTGCGAGGTATAGAACGAACCGGTGACGTTGGCAGAGAAGTCTACCTTCATCTTGCCACCCTTCTTACCTTGCTTTGTTGTGATGATGATCACACCATTGGCAGCACGTGAACCATAAATAGAAGCTGAAGCGGCATCCTTCAACACCTGCATGCTCTCAATATCGTTGGTATTCAAAGAGTTGAGAGACATTGTCGTAGGCACGCCATCGATGACGAACAACGGGTCCTGCGAAGAATTGATTGAACCGACACCACGAATTCTCACGGTTCCTGTTCCGATAGGTGAACCATTGGACGTCACCGTCATACCCGGAACACGTCCCTGTAATGCACGCATAGGATCGGCATCAGGAGTGGTCTTGAGAGCATCGGTAGAAACCACTGATACAGCTCCGGTCAGGTCGGCCTTACGCTGGGTGGTATAACCCGTTACCACAATCTCATTCAACTGAGTGTTCTCAGGTTTGAGTTCCAGTTTAAGATCCGTACCTTCTTTTACCTCTTGTGTAGTATAGCCCACATAAGAGATAACAAGCGTACTACCATCCGTGGTCTGAAGCTGAAAATGACCATCAATATCGGTCACGGTTCCATTAGTAGTACCTTTTTCCATAACCGTAGCACCGATTACGGGCTGACCCGTATCGTCAATGACGGTACCACTGGCAGAAATTTTGTTCTGCGCCAAAGCAGTTGCACAAGACAGAGTGAGTGCTGTGCTTAGAATTACTTTTCGTAGGTTTTCCATTTAAAAAATATTTATTAGTTGCTAGTTGCTATTGGTCGATTTCAGATTCGCGTTCCAAAATTACTTTCTAAATAGAAAAAAGGATAAAAAAAATCGTTCATTCCCTTAAAATCCTGCTTCAATGCAACATTTTTTTTATGAAACGAACGATTTATCTAAATCAAGGTTCTACAGATAAACTTGTGCCCATGCCTGATAAAGTTCTTAATTAACAGGGATTGCAAAGGATTTTTTTGCATTTATCTTACTGTCGTTCATTGCCCGGACTCACTCCAAACTCATCTTTATAGCATTTAGAGAAATAACCAGGTGTGGAGAAGCCGACAGCGTAAGCAATCTCCGATATGGTCATCTCCGTTGTCTGGAGCAGATGATGAGCCTGCTCGAGACGAGCCTTACGAAAAAGTTCTACAGGCGAGAGCCCCGTAAGGGCCTTCACCTTACGATAGAGTTGGACACGTGACAGCCCCATTTCCTCACCCAGACGCTCCACTGAAAACTGACTGTCGTCAAGGTGCTCTCTTATGATCGCGCGCAGCCGGATCAGGAATTCCGACTCAGTATGTCCTTCCATCACCGATGTATGGGTATTTGCGCTTGCTGCCATCTTGTCGTGATGCTCTCCCGTGACAACAGGGTCGAGTGCCTCATCGACGAGCTGGTGTAATTTCCTCACATTGTCATGAATGAGCTGCAGCGATGGCGATTCCTGATGGCGCTCCATCAATTTTCTCAAGGGTTCCTCCATTTGGCGCAGAGGCTTACGCAGCTCATAACTGATATTCGTAAAGAAGCGCATGCGCGAGTCGATCATCTCCTTCAGCTCGTTGTTGGCTACTTGCAGTTCATCATTGAGCTTTGACTTCTGCAAAGTGAGCCGGTAGAGATAATAAGCCGTCAGGACAACAAGGGCGATGATGAACAATGCTGCAATAAGGATGAACTTTTGCACATTCACCTGCTTGAAATATTGATCACTGAGAGCATGCAAACGGTCGATGTTCTCGCTCTGGCGCACTTGCTCTGCATATTGTAGAAGCATGACATCGACATTATCACGGTTGATGACAGCGGCCTGCAGAGGTGTGTCACGACGGTAAGGCTTGTTGTGAAGTATATTCATGGCCAGTTCGATCACCTCGTTTCCTCGTGTCGGATAGATATAGGAGGCTAGCATCTGCCCTTTCTTCACGGCTTCGATGCCATTGCCCGGTGTAGGCAGCGCGTCAACACCGTAGTATCGAAGATTTTTCCATCCTGCCTTTTCGGCAGCATCACGTGCCCCCATTGCCAGACGGTCGTTATGTCCGAAGACTACAATGTTTGCATGGGTCAGTCTGGCCTGCTGCAGTTGTCTCAACAGATCGTCCTGCGGAGTCCCAATTGCTTGCCCTGCTGACAGTCGGGCCACATTGCTCAGCAGTCGATTCATTTCTTTCTTTCCGCTTGGTCCTGTCCAGTCCTTCGCATTTTCCATAGAGATCACCGTTATTCCCGGATGTGCCTTCATCACCTCCATAAATCCCTCATGGCGCTGAAGAGCCGCTGACGAACCTTGCAGTCCCTCGATCTCCACGACCATACCCTTACCATTGAGGTCGCTGGCGATCACCTCACCCATCGTCTTGCCAATCTGCTTATTGTCACAACCGATAAAAGCTGTATATTTCTGGGTGTTCACCTTTCGGTCGAAAAGGATCACGGGAATCCCCTTGTCATACGCTTCCTCAACAACCGGCCGGATAGAGTTCACCTGATTGGGGGAAATAATGAGCAGGTCGACACCGGCATTAATAAAATGCTTGATCTGCTCGATCTGCTTCCGGCTGTCATCATCGGCTGAGACTATCTGCAGATCCACATTCGGATGAGCATATTGGGCTATGCGCATCTCACGGTTGAGTTTATCCCGCCAGATATCTTCGGAGCACTGTGACACACCTATGGTGTATTTGGAATCATTATGCCGATTCCCACAGCCTATGAGGACAAAGGATAGAAAAGTTAGAAAAAATAAAAAAATATGTCGCATATGGGTATTTCTAAATATATGGGAAAATGCTCGTATGTTGCAAAGATAATTAAAACTTTGGATTTCTCATCGGCTTTGACCAAAAAACATTTGGTTTTATTTCATTATTTCCTTAATTAAGGATCCGTGCCTTACGCATGCTCTGATGCCGGTTGGACGACCATCCCAACGCTACTCATTATCCTTCAGATGTTAGAGACTACAATTTATTTCTGAGAGATGATAATATAAGGTATAGACCGACATATGGCCTCCTTTTAAGGAAAAAAAGATAAAGATCATTTCCCCCGTGTTAAATAACTATGATAGTGCCTCCTCTCTTTCTTTTTTCTTCGTACTTTTGTCTCTATGAAACGATTGGGCTTTATAAAGAATACCTCCCGGATAATGTTGGTGCTAGTGTTCGTAGCAGCAGCTGCAGCTATCATCGTGGTCAACAGTGTACGGGACACACAGCCGGAAAGGGAGCGTACCGCTTTCTATAATGACATCGTTCTGAGGTCTACCCCTGTACTCGACCAGCAGGACAGTCCCTTGTGCTGGATCGACGCCATGCTCGCCACGATAGAGACCGACCGGTTGCAGCTGGGCGACTCCGTGACGCTGTCGCCCGACTATCTGGCGCGTCGCTTCATGGAGGAACAGAGCCTGCCTTGCTTCTTTGCCTGCTTGCCAAAAGAGAAAGGTAAGAAGGCTGCAGATGATGATGTCATAAACATGCGCGGGACGGCCATGACAGCCCTTCGTCTGGCCACCCGTTACGGCGTTCTGCCTTTTGACAGTTATTTTCCGGAGAAGTCTGTCGACTGGACTTCTCTGGCGCGCAAGGCAACGGCGCTCGCCCGTTCATCCTCGTCATTGACCCAGTTTAAAGAAAGTCTTGGCAATGCCCTCGACCGTCAGGCAGGCTATCTTCCCACGGCCGTCCACATGCTCGGCGCCACCTACACGCCGCTTGAGTTTGCCCACAGCCTTTTTCTTCCGGGCGATTATGTAGCCCTGTCGAGCTGCACCCATCACCCTTTCTATAGCCGTTTCGCCCTTGAATACCCCGACAATCACTACAACGACAGTTGTCTCAATGTGCCTCTCGACCGTATGATGTCCCTCATCGACCGTGCCCTTGAGCAGGGACACGCCGTGTGCTGGGAGGGATGCATCAATAACGATGGGTTCGACTGGAAGCATTGCCAGGCCGATGTATCTGTGAATGAGCGAGATAAAATGGGATCTGGGCGCCGACTGCAGGACTACCGGCAACGGCTGATTGAACGCCGTAAGGTGACCGATGACCATGCCATGTGCATTGTCGGCCGTGCCCATACACAAGACGGACGCCGTTGGTATCTGGCCAAGAACTCATGGGGGAAGACCAACGGTCTGAAAGGATATATGTATCTCAGCAAGGAATACCTGGAGCTCTATACGGTGGTCATCGTTCTCCACCGCTAACCCGTCGAGTTATACTCCACTGGCACGAAGCAGCCTGCCACCCCGTTGATCCAAAGTCAGGCATTAAAAGCCTAAAGGATGGCATGGCTATTATTAGGATTGTCTACCCCCATTTTGTCGAAGACAATATGAAGGACGACATGCCGGCAAGAGGGAAAGCTATCGGGCAAGCCCATAAAATAAATGTTACGGTCTTACGAATACCCGGGACCTTATATTTTGTCGCCGTAGCAGAGGTCGCCGGCATCTCCGAATCCGGGCACGATATACTTATGTTCATTCATGCCGGGATCGATGGCCGCACACCATACGGTGGTCTTATCCTCCGGCAGGGTACGCTTGATGTGATCAATGCCTTCGGGCGTGGCTATGACGCAGGCCACATGGATGCGTTTCGGAGTGCCCTTGGTCAAAAATGCCTTGTACCCCAGCTCCATCGATCCGCCGGTGGCGAGCATGGGATCGGCAATAATCAGCGTCTTCTTGTCGATGCTGGGCGTGGCAAGGTATTCCACATGGATCCCCACCTCATGATGCGCCTCATCCTTATATTCGCGATAAGCTGATACAAAGGCATTTCCGGCATGATCGAAGACATTGAGAAAGCCTTGATGGAAAGGCAGTCCCGCCCGGAAGATCGTGGCCAGCACGATCTTGTCCGTCGGTACATTCACCTTGGAAATACCGAAAGGAGTGGCCACGTCGCGTGTTTCGTAATGTAAGGTCTTTGAAATCTCAAAAGCTGCCATCTCGCCAATCCGCATGATGTTGTTGCGGAAGAGCAGGCGGTTCTTCTGATACTCCTGGTCACGGATCTCCATCATGTATTGTCCGATGATGCTGTTCTGATCCGAAAGATTGATGATTTCCATATTATTAATCCGGTTATAGGGTCAGGCATGACAGAAGCAGACAGGCAAAGCGCATGACCGTCCTTTCATGCACAAAATATTTTTGTTCCACAAAGATACGAAATCACTTTTTTATTGCAAAGTGGAAATTACAAAAATAAAGGCGAGAAAAATGAATTTACGAAGTTTAACGAAAAACAGTCTGCTGGTATATAAAAATAACGGTGTAGTTTTGGCAGGCAATTTTCTTTTTGCTAACTTTGTCGGCGAAATAGAGATAACGAGTATTTCATTCACAACTTAAATACATTTCAATAATGGCAAAGTTTGATAAGTCAGTTTTAGCAAGCTACGGAATCAAGACGGGTACCGCTGAGGTTCTGTACAATCCTTCGTACGAAGTACTGTTTGACGAGGAGACCAAGGAAGGTCTTCAGGGTTATGAGGTAGGTCAGGAGACCGAGCTCGGCGCTGTCAACGTGATGACTGGTATCTTCACTGGTCGTTCGCCTAAGGATAAGTTCATCGTAGACGATGAGACTTCTCACGACACCATCTGGTGGGATTCTGAGGAGTATCACAATGATAACCACCGTGCTTCCAAGGAGGCTTGGAAAGCTGTTAAGAACATCGCTCTCGAGGAGCTGTCAGGCAAGAAGCTCTACGTTGTAGACGGTTTCTGCGGCACTCACAAGGACACCCGTATGAAGGTGCGTTTCATCGTTGAGGTAGCATGGCAGGCTCACTTCGTAACCAACATGTTCATCCGTCCTAAGACAGAGGCTGACTTCGAGCAGGAGCCCGACTTCATCGTTTACAATGCTTCTAAGGCAAAGGTAGAGAACTGGAAGGAGCTGGGTCTGCACTCTGAGACCGCTGTTGTCTTCAACGTAACTTCTAAGGAGCAGGTGATCATCAACACTTGGTACGGCGGTGAGATGAAGAAGGGTATGTTCTCTATGATGAACTACTTCCTCCCCCTGAAGGGTGTTGCTTCCATGCACTGCTCTGCCAACACTGATATGAACGGTGAGAACACCGCTATCTTCTTCGGTCTGTCTGGTACCGGTAAGACTACTCTCTCTACCGATCCTAAGCGTAAGCTGATCGGTGACGACGAGCACGGATGGGACAACGAGGGTGTGTTCAACTATGAGGGCGGTTGCTACGCTAAGGTTATCAACCTCGACAAGGAGGCTGAGCCCGATATCTACGGCGCTATCACCCGTGACGCCCTGCTGGAGAACGTTACCGTTGACAAGGACGGCAAGATCGACTTCGCAGACAAGAGCGTTACCGAGAACACCCGTGTTTCTTATCCTATCTACCACATCAAGAACATCCAGCGTCCTGCAAGCCAGGGTCCCGCTGCAAAGCAGGTGATCTTCCTGAGCGCCGACGCCTTCGGTGTACTGCCTCCTGTATCTATCCTGACTCCTGAGCAGACGAAGTACTACTTCCTGAGCGGCTTCACCGCTAAGCTCGCAGGTACTGAGCGTGGTATCACTGAGCCGACTCCTACCTTCTCTGCTTGCTTCGGCCAGGCATTCCTCGAGCTGCATCCTACAAAGTATGCTGAGGAGCTCGTTCGTCATATGGAGAAGAGCGGTGCTAAGGCATATCTGGTTAATACTGGTTGGAACGGTACCGGCAAGCGTATCTCGATCCGTGATACTCGTGGTATCATCGATGCCATCCTGGATCACTCTATCGACGAGGCTCCTACCAAGCAGATTCCTTACTTCGACTTCACTGTTCCTACAAAGCTCCAGGGTGTTGCTACTGAGATCCTCGATCCTCGCGACACTTACGCTGACGCTGCTCAGTGGGACGAGAAGGCCAAGGATCTGGCTGCCCGCTTCATCAAGAACTTCAAGAAGTATGAGACCAACGAGGCTGGTAAGGCTCTCGTTGCTGCTGGTCCTCAGCTCTAATCTCTCATACCGAGTGACTAATAATAAGGCCCGTTTCCGCAATGCGGAGACGGGCTTTTTTTTCGGCTCACCCGATGAATATAGGGGATTGTTTAGCCTAGGCCTGAAGAAGACATCCTATCCTTGCAAGACCGAACGACAAGTCTGGGATGACACTGAAGCCGTGCACATCCGCACAGCTTCAACGTGATCTAAAAACAATTAAGTTAATGAGATAGATAGGCTTGATTTGAATAGACAACTGTCGCATGTGTGGAATAAAATGCTTATCTTTGCATCCGTTGCCGTCAAATTGTGGCTTAGTCCGCATGCGGATACCATGAGATTGTAAACAGAAACGTTATTCATAAGGTAAGAAATCATGTCAAGTTACCAACCTTCCGCGTTACCTAACACACGTATCGACGCCGCCGATTTGCTGCGTGGCGTAGCCGTGGCAGGCATTGTGATGCTGCATTTCATAGAGCATCTAAACTTCTACAACTTTCCTCCGCTTACCAAGTTGGACAATGTGGTGTGGAATGTGATGTTTTTCATGTTGTCGAACAAGATGTATGCCATATTTGCCATGCTGTTCGGACTGACATTTTTCGTGCAGCATGACAATCAGGCAAAGCGCGGATATGACTTCAGGGCGCGTTTCGTATGGCGCATGGTGCTCCTCTTCGGATTCGGCCTGCTCGACCTGTTGTTCTTCAACGGCGACATATTGACAGTTTACGCACTGTGCGGACTGCTTGTACTGCCGTTTGTACGAGCTGGCAATCGGGTGTTACTGCTCTTTGCCGTGTTGTTTGCGCTACAGCCGATAGAGCTTGTATATCTTGTCGGTGGATTGGTTAATCCACGGTTGCAGCCGCTTGATTTAGGATCGGGAGCGATGTTCCAGGCCATATTGCCTGCGCAGGAAAGCGGCAGCTGGTTTGATGTTGCCATAGCAGGACTGCGCTACGGACTGCCTGTCAACTTTACATGGGCTATCGAGCACGGACGTTTTACGCAGACGCTGTTCCTCTTCCTGCTCGGCTTGTGGATAGGGCGCCGTCGCCTGTTGTATGACGAAGGCAACAACGCTAATGTCTGGAGAAAAGTGATGTTGTGGTCGGTCGTGGCGTTTGCGGTGTTGTGCCCGTTGCGTTATACCGTGCCACAGATGTTCCATGCGGAGTGTGTGTCGGCCTCGTTGACCGTAATGCTCGACATGTGGAAAAATCTTGCGATGACGTTTTTCTATGTAAGCTTGCTTACATGGGCGTATCACCGCACAAGGGCGCGCCATGTGTTGGCGAAGATTCTGCCTTACGGCAAGATGAGTCTGAGCAACTATTTGGGGCAGTCGGTCGTTGGCGGATTTGTCTTTTATCATTGGGGATTGGGACTTTATGCGGTCAGCGGCCATACAATGAGCCTTGTGCTGGGAGCAGCGTTCGTTTTATTGCAGTTCTCGTTCTGCAAATTGTGGCTCCGTTTGCATAGGCGCGGGCCTTTGGAGCAGGTATGGCATAACCTTACTTGGGTCGGTTCAGACAGGCGGAAGAAATGACATAGGCCGGTCTGTACATCCAGGCGCTGTCTTTCCATTGGCGCTCCGGGCTTGCATGGGGCCGTTTGTGCTGATCGTGAAATAAGATCTAAAAATA
>HF988511.1 GCA_000431975.1 Prevotella sp. CAG:924
ATAAAGTTTTAGCCTTTTTACGACAGTCCCTATGGTAGAGTGGGTCGGTTGTAGAGCCGGATACAATGGCGCCTCTATAATTCCGTAAGAATTATTGCGATGATAATCAATTTCTTATGAATGTATAATATTTTGTGCCAGTCCTTAAAATAAAAGGCCTCTGCTTCAATGGATGTAGCAGAGGTCTTTCAAATGTCAATCATTATTTTATTTGCTAAATTTTCACCCTACGGCCGTCTTTATCACATCGACAAGAATGGGCTTCATGCCGCCTACGAAACATTCTACGGCAATGACCATCAGCAGCAGGCCCATGAGGCGCATCATGACATTGTTGCCCGTATCACCGAGCACCCTGACCAATTTGGTTGAGGCACGGAGAATGAAATAGGTGATGATATAGATAAGGGCTATTGAGCCGATCAGTATGCTTTTCCTGGTGAAGGTATGGGCATCGCTCATCAGCACGATGGTATTGGCAATGGCTCCCGGACCACAGATCATCGGGATGCCCAGTGGGGTTATGGAGATGTCATTGGCATAGTCTTTCACCTCATTGGGGTTGATCTTGGCATGCGTGTAACGTGCCTGCAGCATGTCATAGCCGATCTTAAAGATGATGATGCCACCGGCAATGCGGAATCCGTTGGTGGATATGCCGAAGAACATGAAGATGAACTGTCCGGCAAAGGTGAATACGATGAGGATAATAAACGCCGTGATGGTAGCTCGTTTGACGATGGACTGGCGTTGCTCTTCGCTCATGCCTTGTGTCATCGTGAGGAACACAGGCATGGTGCCAAGTGGATTGGCAAGTGTGAAGATGGAGGTGAGGCATAACAAGGCGTATGGCAATAATGTTTCCACGGCTTTAAAATTAAATTGTTCCTGCAAATATATAAATAATTTAGGAAAAGCGAGATGGTATAGGGCAAAAAATGGGCATCTGTCCGTGAATTACTTATATGATTAAAGACGGGTGACCTTTTAACGGATAATTTGGAGGTTTATCGGATATCTCAAGTTAAAAGTGGTTTATATAATAAATAGGTATAACTGATGCTCAATACGACGTATGTCGGGGGAGGGCGTGCGTAGATAGGGTATTATGATGGTGGGCAGAAAGGATCGTGTGCAGTAGTTAGTAGTCCGGGACGAGAGCCTCCAAAGTTTGTCAGGAAGTGTTGGCGGATGCCCTGTATTAGGGAATCCCCTATGTATTTTAGGCTATTTTCCTTTGGTATATCACGATTTTTTATTTTCTTTGCACTAGTGAAATCAATAAAACTCTGAAAATTATGGATATGAGGATGATAAAAAGACTGGCTCTGTCGGCTCTGGCCGTAGCAGCCTTTGCCCTGCCTTCTGAGGCGCAGAGCTATACGCATAGCCGTTATTACAATGAACGTACCGGACGGCTGGACTATTCTTATAGCCGCTATGGCCGCGGAATCGGGACGGGTGATACTTATTATGGCTTCCGTATTGGTCCGGCATTCTCGACTGTCAAGTCGGACGATCCGACGCTCAACGGCAGCGACTCGCAGACAGGACTCACCGTGGGAGCTGTTGTCGGCATTCCCCTTTCGGATGATATTCCACTCTATATCGAGCCCGGACTGTTCTATACCGAGAAAGGTGGTAAGAAGAATATCTTCAGCGAGGAAGGCGAAAAGAAAAAGATGACCTATGACCTCAACTATCTTGAGGTGCCCATCGTGCTGAAGTATATCTACAGCATTGATGATCACTTCTCCATACAGCCGCAGTTTGGTGGATATCTGGCTTGTGGCGTGGGTGGCAAGATGAAGAACTATGATAAGCGTGAGGCTTTCAGCTCGTTCTCCGAGGATGCCTTCCAGCGTTTCGACGGTGGTCTGCGTGTCGGTTGTGGCGTGGCTTACGATCTGTTCTATTTTGATATAACTTACGATATCGGTCTGTCGAATATCTGTCACGACACGTTTGATGTCTCCCACAACGGATGTCTGTCGCTCAACTTCGGCGTGAATTTCTAACATCCGATACGATCGTTAGTCCTGAATCAAGACCGGATAGTGATCCAACTACAATTGTTATCAGCGATGCCTGTCCATAGGTTTAGCTGATAACAATTTTGTTTTTACGGCAAGGTGAAGGGGAATGGGTCGTCTGCAGCTCTCTTTTTGCACCTATTTACCTTTGTATTTAAACTGATGACCATAAATAACGTCATATAATTAATAAAATCCCTATGTTATGAGAAAGACATTATTGATAACTATCATTGCAGCGTTTGTGGGCTCGGGCCTGGTGTCATGTGTCACGTCCCGTCCGCACCATGGGCCACGCTGGGAGAATCCAAGACACCCCAGACCACCAAAGAAGAAAAAGCCGAAGAAAAAAAGGCCGAAACCTCCTGTTCCTCCCAAGGACGATCATCGGACTTTCCACGACTGGCATTAGTTAGCATTATTAATATGGAAAGAGACAGACCGCTATGCAGTAGCATTCCGGTCTGTCTCTTTTATGTTGTCCGATATATGTATTGTAGCCTTCCGTTTACAGGTAATACGGGAATGAAGAGAAAATATGTGCAATTCCTCGGACTTGTCGTGCCTGATCGGGGATAAAGTTTATGGCGCGGACAGAATAGTCTGCCCGCGCCATATATCAGTCTTTCCAGATGGGATGGATTCCAGGTGAACTGTTCCCGTTAACATTCACGCCACAGTCATCGTCGCCCCATACGTTGGTGTTGGCCGATCCTGCAAGCAGGTGCTCACAGCTGGTCATGTGTACAACGGTCACCTCTGGTGTTACATATATTTGCTTTTTCATATTATTTACTTGTTTGCTGTTATCAATTTGGAAATGGATACTTTATCACTGTTTATTTGTTGACGAGCACTTTCTTGCCTTTCACCACATACACACCGGGCTGCATGCTGATGCGTGTGGTACCCTTGCCCACGTGGTGATTCTGTGAGCGTCCGTCGATGGTGGATATTGTCACGGTGCGCTTTCTGTCGGATGTGACGATGATGGCTCCATCGCCTCCGCTCACGTTCAGGCCCTTGTCGTCATCATTGCTGCCTACGCCAGTGATGCCGGTGGTCGTCTCGTCTTCCATTACGTCGCCGTTGAGCGAGAAGGCCATCATCGCAGCTGCTGCCGGGGTCCGTGGCTCGAAGTAAGCCTCAAACTGGCGGATAGCTACGAGGTTCTCGTCCTCGTTGGAGTTCTCGCTCCATCTGTAGAATGAGCCTCCGTCGCGGCTCATCACATAGTAGTCGGATGGCAGCTCTGTGGCATAGGGATAAGGCATCATGTCCACATTCAGGTTGCCCGATTCGTAGTTGGGCGTGTAGAAGTCCTGTACCAGTTTCTGGCCTCCTACGAGTGTCGGGCCGACGAATGTCAGGGGCTGTCCGATGAGGCTCACCGTGCCGGCATCGGGTACGGAGATGATATAGCTGTGTCCTGCCTGAATGGTGTCGACGTCAGAGGTGAAGTTGAGCGTGCCTGAGCTGTTCTCCATCTCGCGCAGCCAGAAGTCACCCGACTTGTTGCTGGTGGCCCATTCCACCTGACGGCCGTTGCCTTTCTGTATGCGGTAGACCTTGAACGGCAGGGCGAGCGTCTCCCATCCGTAACCCTTCGTACTACCGCCATTGGAGATCACGCGGTCGAAGGTGCGGGTGTAGGTGAGCTTGATGTTATCGAAGGTCATCTGCTCGAGATTCTTCAGTGTCACGCCGTGCTGGATATCCAGCACACCACCGTTGTAAGCATAAGCATGGGGAGCAGCCTTCTCCTGGCTGTTGGCCAGCGTCAGCGTACCGCTTCCGCTCAGTGACACGGTGCGTCCCTCGTCGATCAGGAACGACTCAAAGTCGTTATTGTAGTTACGGCCGGCCAGCTCGTTGTCGTTCTTGAGGATGACGTCCATGTCGACCGTACCCGTCTGAATAGAGCCGATGCGTGCATTGTCGAGCGTGATGATCGCCTTAGCCTTGGGGAGGTTGGAGCTGAAACCGCTGCGCAGTCCGAAATAGAAGTTGTTCAGGTCGAGAGGCTCGTGGCTGTTGCTCTTTGTCCAGCCACCCACGAGGGTCACCTCCATGCCATCGTAGATATACGGATAGAAATAGTTCTGTCCTTTTTGAGTACGCTCCTCTACGGCTTCAGTGACGTTGAGGTACACCTCGATCTTGACAGTCGCGTCCTTGATGCCTTTTTCCTTGATGGCATTCAGGGAGTTGGTGAGGTCGAAGGTGTAGTTGGCATTGCTTGAGGTGCCATAGACATATTCGGCCTTGTTCTGTCCGCTTTCGGTGTAGGATACCACAGCGCGCAGTTTCCACATTGTGTAGGAGACGGGTGATGAGATGGAAGGCAGCACCTTGTATTCTCCGCCGTTCCATGAGCTTTGTCCCGGTTTCATTCCACCGTTGCGGAAGGAGATGAAGTTGGTGCGCATCAGCTGTACATTGAGCCGGCTGTCTGTTTCTTTCGACATCTCCACGCATTTGCCCTGCGAGCTGCCGTCGTGCCAGCGGTTGTACCACTCGTTGGGGGCCCAGAGCATGCCGGGGATCTTGTTCTTGTTGTCCTCACCTACATAGGCCTCTTTTGTGCCGGCCGGTACGTACAGTGTGGAGTTGTTGCTGATATTCTTGAACACACACCAGTTGATGAAGCAGGGTACGGGGTTGTTGATATACACCTGGTTCAGGTTGGAGCAGCCGAAGAATACGTTGTAGTTGATCGTCCTCACATTCTTGCCGATAACTACTTTCTCCAGTTTCTTGCAATACATGAAGGCGTTGGAGCCAATGGCCGTGCAGCTCGAGGGGAGGGTGACCTCCTTCAGTGCGAGCATGTAACCGTCTTTGTTGTAGACCTCCTTGTAGAAGGCGGCCTCGGGGATGGTGTTGGCGGGATGGCTTCCCACAGCTACGATGTTGACACCCGACAGGTCGAGCTGCTCGAGCATCGGCATGTTGTCGCGGATGTAGAAGATGTCGTTGGCATTGATGTCGCCGGTCAGCGTCAGTGTACCGATGGTGCACGGATTGATATTGCTGTCAGAGAAGAGCTTCTCCAGTCCGCCGGCAGTGGTCACGTCCATCTGCTTTGTCACGAGATTATTTCTGTTGATGTATTGCGCGGAGATCGTCATCTCGCTGGTCGGTGTGATATAGAACGCGCCGTCGAAGAGGCTGGCGAAGTTCTTGCTGGCGAAATAATCTTTCATCAGATACTTCTTGCCGTTGACAGTAAGGATCACCTCGCCGTCTGCTCCGGCAGAGCTTGTGCGCTTTGCGAAGAACAGGAAGGGCTTGCCATAGGGCAGCTCTTTCTCTCCGCTCAGTTCGGGATAGGATATGGTGTTGGTGATCTGACGCTCGTAGAGTGCCACACCTCCGTTGGCGCCGATCTCAAACTTCACTTTCACGTTGGAAGGATTGACAGCCGGAATGGAGGTGATGAGATCCGGGGTCTCTCCGTCGAGCGGCTCTACGAGGTGGAGGTTCAGTCCTCCGCCTGCGCGGGTGTCGATCTTGTCGGCTGTGGCCAGACGCAGGGTGTAGTCTTGGAGATGGACATTATTGCCGTCGAGCTGTGAGAATTTCACACCCTCTATGGTCAGCTGACTGAGTGTGCGGCGGTAGGAGAAGCCGTCACCCTTATTAAACACCTTGGCAATGTCGAGTGTGTTGTCAGGAGTGGTGATCACCGGTTCCTTGCCGTTGTCGGACATACGCACCAGTACGGGGAAGATGTATCCCGTGAACTCCGTGCCGTCCTCCTGCCAGTTTTGCAGCGATGCGATGCTGACATTGAACGGCTGTCCGAGGGTGATCGTCTCTACTGACATTGACAGTCCGCGCGAGCCTTCGTATGACACCAGTCTCAAGGGTGATACCGAGGCTGCCGCCTTTTCTGCCGTGCGTATGCCGCACACCATCTCGGGAGTGTCGGAATAGGTAAGGTTGCCGATCGTCACACCTTTGAAGATGTCGCTCACCCATTGTGAGTTGCCCTTGACGCCCATGCCCTGTCCGCCGTTGATGTGGAAGTCGTACGAGTAGGGGGCTGAGGGGTTGAGGCGTATGCCGTCGATGACGAAGGCGTGTCGCACGGCGGCACCTGGCAGCTCGTTGCCGCCTTCACGGCCGGTGGTTTTCTGCGGTGTGGTGCCTGCGGCATAGATGACGGGCATGCCGTTGTTGATGTTGCGCACGATCAGGGCGATCCATTCCTGGTCCGACATGCCACTTCCGGCTTTCAGATAGTATCTCACGCTGTTGACGTCGTAGCCGAAGCGGTTGACCAACTGCAGCGCCACCTCCGACAGTGCCGCCGAGCTTTCTGTCGCACTGAACTGGGTGTTCACGCTCAGTGCTGCATCGTACATGAGTTGCGCCAGGCCGTTCTCACCTTTTATAATAGTATAATTGTAGTCTTTGGGAGATTCATGATACTTCATGACCGTGGTCATGGCCGTAGCCATACAGCCCATGGGCCAGTCATTGTGAGTTTGTTCAAAGTAGACATCGTTGTAATCTCCCTTCTGTTGTAGGGTTGTGTCCGTTTTCAGATACACTCGTGTCTGCGCTGAGACAGTCCATACAAATGATAGCAAAATTGCAATAGCAGTTAAAAATCTTTTCATTCTAATTGCGTTTAATCTTGAAACAATCTTTTAATTTAGGAGGTCCGTTCTCTCCATGTTAATGATAAGGGTTATTTAGGGTCGGGATGCATGTGATAACACGCGCCCCTTTATTCTTTTTTTGTTTATGGGAGGTCCAATGCATAAAGGACATTGGAAGAATGGGGGATCTTAGGAAAATGTTTCGAATGGTGACGGCGTCGGACAAATGACGGGGCATCAGCATTTTGGTATGATCTCCACATGCAAAGATAATGCTATATTTATGAAACACAGACAGTTTTTGTATTTTTTATAAATTTTATTCAGATTGTAGAAATTTTCCTTGCTAATAGAGCTTTTATTGATAAGTAGAGTTGTCAATATGTTGATAATGAGGGCAATAATCTGGTGGCATTCCGGTTCTGTGTCTGTGTCGTGTGTCAGGGAGCTCTACTGTTTCTTAGGCATTTTTATTTTGAGGAGGAACAGAGGTAGAATTTTTGCATGTCGGTGTATATGGAAGAATCCTTTGTCTAGAAGTGAGGTAATGAAAAGATGCAATGCAGCCGGGAAAAGTAGGCTACATTGCATATAGTTTAGGCGTATGAGTGCATTCCTCCAAGAAAATAGTTAACTCCAAAATAAGTCATGAGTAACGTGAGAAAGGCCCCAGTAATAAATAAATGGTAGCCTATAGGGCGTTTTAGAAATGGTAAGGTGTTGTCATGGAGTGCAATGGCATAGACCATCAATGTTATGAGTCCCCATACCTCTTTGGCATCCCAGTTCCAATAAGAGCCCCATGATACATTAGCCCATACGGCACCTATAAATATGCCTATGGCGAGCATGACAACGGCAGGGTAAAGCATCAGGCGTGACAACAGCGCCAACGATTCTATACGGATATTTCCGACGGAATGAAGTCTGCCATATATAAGGTATGTGCTAATGGCCGTTATACCGCAAAGAAAAGTCAACGAGAGAAGAGCAAACGACATCATGATGACCGATACGTGGATACCAAGTAGTGGCGAAGCAAGCACAGGCATGACATGGGTTATGTGGGGATCCATTTGGCTTATGTGTGACACAAGCAGGAAAAATCCCGACATCAGAAGGCTGAAAGGTATGGCTATGCGGAAACGGCTGTAAAGGATAAGTCCGAAAAGCATTATAAACCATGCCATTACGAGCATTGTTTCGTATCCGTTGGCCATAGGAATACGGCCACTAGCTATCCAGCGTAGAATTAGACATACAGTTAGTCCCAAGAACGACAGCAGTGAAACAACAACGGGCATAGCGTGCTGTATCTTGTATGGCTTCTGTGTGGGGTGTGTATTTATCCATTGATATAATGGCCGGATGGCGGTGAAGATAAGTATCAGCAGTCCCATCAGTAGATTGGCCATAGAGAGCACAGTGGTAAAAGGAATGGAATTATAGATGCGTTCTGATTGGGTTTGTATGGTTGATGGCAGCGATGAGCCGGCATTCTGCAACTGATATATTTGCATTTTGTCAACGATGTGATCTATGGCAGGGTAGTTTCCGGTCTTTACGTTGGTATATATTAGTGAGAATATATTTTGTATATATGCGCGTCGTGCAGTCCCTACTATGCTGTCAGTCAATGCATCAGTGGGTGCATACCACACCGTCTTGCTGTGAGTGGTAATGGGAAATATTTTTAATAGGGTGCCACGTCGAAGGTTCATTACCATCATCAGGCGATCGTCGAGATCGGCAGCCTGTTTGTGGAATGCATCGGCACTTCCTTGATAGTATTCCTGTATATAAGGGCCGAGAATATATCCGCCCATGTCACGATTGAAAAAAGTGTTGATCGAGCAGTAGCGAGGCAGTTGCAGACAGTCGCTTAAAGGGCCTTCTTTCACTTTGAAGATTGGCTCTCCACACCATTCGTCTCCCCAAAAGATGAATCCGGTAAGTACTTGCTCGGCTGTGTAGCCTTTGTAACTGTCATGTCCATATAGCTTTCTGGTGAAGTCGATGGCTAGGGTTTGAAGTGGACATATGCGGTTGTCGTACATCACGTATAGTTGTCCAATCTTTTCAGCTGTATGCTCTGGTAGTACATAGGCCGCTTGGGCACCCATGTTGGTGCTGACGGTCATAATCAGTATGAGAGCTCCTCTTTTGAGTAGTGGGCTACGTAACAGGCATCGATAGGATGCGTGGGGATCGGCAAGCACCCAAATTAGTGATATCAGTAGCAGAGCATATCCGGCATAGGTCAGTGGAATGCCGTAGGGATCGCTGTTTATGGTAAGTATGCTGCCGGCCATATCACGGTCGTAAGACGTTTGGCAGAAACGCACTGAACGATAAGAGCAGATATTGTTCATCGACACTTCGTGATGAGTTTCTTGTCCATTATCGATGATGGTGAGGTAGGACACATAGTCGGCCTCTGCAGCAGTGCCAGTATGATATTTGATGTCAAACCGGTCAAGTCTTAAAGTAAAAGGTAATGTCCGCTCATGGCTTCCATGCTGTTGGTCGTCTGTGGTGAATGTATTGACGGCTTCTCCACATCGCAGATGTATGGTACCATGAATGGCTGATAAGTGGGTGGTTAGAGCGCCGGTAAGAATGAGTAGCAAAGCGCCATGAAGCATAAGGATAGAGAGTCGGCGCAGACGTCGTCTGACGATGTAGGCGATACTTGTCGTGGCTAACAGGATCCATAGTGCTGTAAACCATGGTGAGCCGTAGATGATGGTATGGGTGATTTCGGAACCGCAACTTTTTTCGATAAATGTAGCAGTACCCATACACATCACGACAAGTATATATAATGTGAAAAGGATTTTACGTAGCATCAGATTAAAAATCTTGTTCTTGGAATAAATTATTTGTTATTATATGGAGAGTTATATGGAAATTGCGGGAGACGTTTTTTCATATATGGAAATACGATCTCCCGCAACATTTTTTGACCCTCCGTTAGTTCAGAAGTAGTATACGGTGTTATATGGGTGTACGGAACAATGTCAGATAGATTGTAGGAACTTTACTACGGCATCACGGTCGGCTTTGGGCAGTTCATAGAATTTCTTCGCCGACCAGTAGGCATCGCTTTCTTTACTGTAGGCGTGCCACATGATGGCCTCCACCTCATTGCGGGCACGGCAGTCGTGTAGCCGGTCTT
>HF988512.1 GCA_000431975.1 Prevotella sp. CAG:924
GCTAAACAATCCCCTATATTCATCGGGTGAGCCGTTATACCTTATATTATAGAATAGGAAATAGACATTTTTATTCTTCTGTAGTGACGATAATCTGCCGGATATGAATTGCGGAGCATCGTTTCATTTTGAAAGATGGATTTTGTCTTACTGGTATCTAGAAGGAAGGCGAAATGAGAAATAAAGAATATGAAGGTATGCCAAAACTCATTTTCTGAAAAGATGAACAGATAATTTGAGCTTCCTAAAAGACTAAAGAAAGGGTCGTATCAAACTCTGTATTGAGTAATGATACGACCCTTTTTGTATTATGGTTACAATCTGCAACTTATGTGAGTAGCCACTTTAGTCTTGCCCCCACGTCTGTTTATAATGGTTTGCAGGCATCTTGCAACCATTCTCTGTCATCGGCGTCAAGAAAGGAAGCCAGTGTGTCGTACACTCTCTGATGATAGGCATTGAGCCATTCGATCTCTTCCGGCAGAAGCATGCCATGGATAATGGGTGATTTGTCAATGGGACAAAGAGTGAGCGCCTCCATTTCGAGGAAAGTGCCAAACTCCGTTGTCTTGTAAGGCCGGATAAGTAAGGTGTTCTCTGTGCGTACACCGAAGCGCCCGGCAAGATAGAGCCCCGGTTCGTCGGTAACAGTCATTCCTGCATGTAGTCCGGCAGGCATATATTCCATACGGATTTGGTGAGGACCTTCATGCACATTGAGGTAAGATCCGACTCCGTGTCCTGTACCGTGTAGGAAGTTCATGCCTTCCCGCCACATGGCTTCACGGGCGAGAGCATCGATCTGTGTGCCCGAGGCTCCATCGGGGAATTTGGCAAGTTCGAGCTGTATGTGTCCTTTGAGCACAAGGGTGTAGACGCGTTTCTCTTCATCGGTCGTTGGTCCGAGAGCGATAGTACGGGTGATGTCTGTCGTACCATCCTGGTATTGCGCTCCGCTGTCGAGGAGCAGCAGGCCATGAGGTTCCAGTGGGATGTCTGATTCGGGCGTGGCCTCATAGTGGACGATGGCTCCGTGAGCGGCATAGCCGGCGATTGTGTCAAAGGAAATATCGCGGAAGAGGGGCTGTTGGGAACGCAATTCTGTGAGCTTGCGGTCGATGCTCATCTCTGTCTGTCCTCCGGCTTCTACTGCGGGCTTGAGCCAATGCAGAAATTTCACGAGTGCGATGCCGTCGCGGATCATAGCGGCATGGTAGCCTTTGATTTCGGCCTCATTCTTGACGGCCTGCAGTGCCGGGATAGGCGATGCCTGGCGAATCATTTCCTGCGTTCGTATGCGATGGGCGAGGGTGTAACTGGTTTCATCGGGATCGATGAGGATATTGTAGTCGGGATAGTCAGCGAGTCCTTTGCCCACTTCCTCATAGGGCGCTGTGTCGACGCCCTGTCCTTTCAGGTAGTCGCAGATCTTGTCGTTGAGCTTTTCTGCATGAATATATAATGTAGCCTTAGTGGTGGAAATGAGCAGATAGGCCACGAATACCGGATTGCAATGTACATCAGTACCGCGCAGGTTAAGTGCCCATGCAATGTTGTCGAGGGCAGATACCAGCATGCCGTCGGCATGTTGCAGGCGCAAGGACTGGCGTATGCGCATCAGTTTGGATGCTGCTGTCTCACCGGCATATTCCAAAGGTTGTATCTCCACGGGATTGTCGGGTATGTCCGGGCGGTTGTTCCAGATTTGGTCGAGGGGATCGAAGTTAGTGCGCACGGTGATGCCTCCTTGCTGACGCAGGTCGGAGATGAGGCTTTCCACACACGATAAGGAGTTGCACATGCCATCGAGCCCCACCTCGGGACTCTGTTCTTCCTTTAGCTCTTGCCCAAGCCATTCTGCAATGGTTGGCGTGCCGGCGATCTTCAGTTTCATGAGTTGGAAACCTGTGCCGGCCAGCTGTTGCTCAGCCGCAAGGAAATAGCGACTGTCGGTCCATAGGGCTGCTGAATGGAGCGTCACGACAGCCGTGCCTGCCGAGCCGTTGAAACCGGAGATCCATTCGCGCCCTTTCCAGCGGTCGGGTACATATTCGGAATTGTGAGGATCAGTACTGGGGAAAATGAAGGCGGAGAGATGTTCGCGCCGCATCACCTCACGCAGCGCCTCCACCCGTTGATTGATTGTGTTCATAGTGGTAGTTGTCATTGTTTTGTCGCCCACCTCCCCGACTTCCGTTTGTAAAGACAGAAGCGTGTTTGTTTTTTGCTAGATGGACTTTACAAAGATAGAATAATTAAGATTAAACAACAAAAGAAAAGAATAAAAAATATACGGATGGCTCAAAAATTTGTTACCTTTGCAGGTAGATATAACTCTATAAAACAATTAGTATAGTTATGGCTTATTTAACAACTGACAAACTCGTCATCGTCGGCGCAGCCGGCATGATCGGTTCCAACATGACCCAGACCGCTCTGATGCTGGGCCTCACTCCTAATATCACCCTCTATGATGTATTTTCTGCTGAGGGCGTAGCAGAAGAAATGCGTCAGTCTGGTTTCGACGACGCTAACATCGTTGCTACCACCGATGCCGCAGAGGCTTTCACCGGCGCTAAATACATTATCTCTTCTGGTGGTGCTCCCCGTAAGGAGGGTATGACCCGTGAGGATCTGCTGGTTGGCAACTCGAAGGCTGCTACCGAGCTTGGTGATAATATCAAGAAGTATTGCCCCGATGCTAAGTTCTGCGTTGTGATCTTCAACCCTGCTGATATCACCGGTCTGGTGACTCTCGTACACTCTGGTTTGAAGCCCAACCAGGTAGCTACGCTCGCTGCCCTCGACTCTACTCGTCTGAAAGGTGCGCTTGCTAAGCATTTCGGCGTAAGCCAGGCTGTTGTGAAGAACGCTTACACTTATGGTGGCCATGGTGAGAAGATGGCTGTGTTCGCTTCTCCTACTACTGTTGACGGTGTGAAGCTGACCGACGTGATCGCCGGCAAGGCTACTGTAAATGGCAAGGGCCTGACTCCTGATGAGTGGAAGCAGATGCAGGTAGACGTAACGAAGGGTGGTGCTAAGATCATCGAGCTTCGTCGTCGCAGCTCTTTCCAGAGCCCCGCTTATCTGGCTGTGAAGATGATCGAAGGCGCTATGGGTGGCGAGGAGTTCAACTACCCCGCAGGTGTATATGCTGACACCGCCCGTTACAACCACGTAATGATGGCTATGCCTTCTCGCATCACTTCTGATGGTGTTTACACTAAGCCCGTTATCGGTACTGCCGAGGAAATCGCAGCTCTCGATGCCAGCTACGAGCACCTTCAGGGCATGCGCGACCAGGTGATCGCTCTTGGCGCTCTGCCTAAGGTAGAGGACTGGAACAAGATCAACCCCAACCTCTAATCAGAGATCAAGCTGTCTAAATAGTAAGACCCGGAAGATTGTGAAAATCTTCCGGGTCTTTTTTGGTACGCTCGGCATGAGTATTAGC